>JBGQIB010000175.1:0-9105 GCA_041498295.1 bacterium
CAGATTCACCCAGAGCTGAATCATCTCGAGCGTTCCGCCGCGGCGCGTGAACTCGGGAGAGTGCTTCTCCTCGTGCACAACGCCCGAGGCCGCGGTCATCCACTGCACTTCGCGAGGACCGATGCGCCCGGAGTTTCCGGCCGAGTCACGGTGCGCGACCTCGCCCTGATAGACGACCGTCACCGTCTCGAACCCGCGATGCGGATGCTCGCCCACGCCCCGCGGCCGACTTGCCGGCGCGAACTCCGCGGGCCCCGCGTAGTCGAGCAGCAGGAACGGGCTTGGCGGCGGGCTCTGATCCTGGTAGGAGAACAGCGAGCGCACCGGGAATCCATCGCCGACCCAATGGCGTTCTGTCTCGCGTCGCACGGAGAGCAACTTCTTCATGCCCTCTCTGATGCTCGGAGGTTTCGCGCGCGCCTGCCCGCGAACCCGCTGCCGCCGCCGAACTGGAGAGCGGGCGCGGAGTCGCGGGTCAAGGCTCGAGCGCGCGCGTCCGAGTACGAAACGAGGGCATCCGCACGGCGGATCTTCGCGATGAACACGCGGATCTTCAGGTGCTGATCACTTCTCCACGTAGCCCTTCGCTTCCATACAAGCGTTCGCGAAGTCCTGGCGCTCGCGCGCTCTCTCGCAGGCGTGTGTCCGCCGAGATCCCGTTCAGGGAGAAATGCTCTCTCCGTCACCGCGCCCGTGAGTCAGTCGCGGCGCCGCCGCAGCAGGAGCGCCGCGATTCCCACCGCGACGAGCGAGAGGCTTGCGGGCTCCGGAACGCTCTGGAGAAACTCACCGGACGCCGAACTGAACGTGACGCCATCCGGCAGGATGAGCTGGAGCTGCGCCGTGTTCCCGAAATCCACGGTCGCAGTCCGCGGATCCGGAGAGACATCGCCGAATCAGACGGCGCTGTCCACGAACAGCTGCGACGTGAATGAAAACGTCGGTGCCGAGGCTGTCGCAAGGAAAGTGACCGACGACTCGGCCTCGAGGTCCGCGCCGTCCTCGAAGGTCCCGTTGACCGAGTTATTGGTGATTCGCCCCGTGCCGAGGCTATTCGAGGAGTCGACGAACGCTGTTCCAGCGTTGCCCGAGAAGATCCGGATGCCGGAGGCGCCGAACAGGCCCTGGTCGGTGAAGCCGCGCAGAACATCGGACATCTGGCCGCCCGCCCCGAACGGGCTCGCTGGGTCCAACGTGAAGGCGCCGTGCACGGTCATGCGGAGCTCGACCGGCACGCTCTGATTCAAGGGAATGTTCAGGATCGTGATCGTGTCGTAGAGGGTCGCCGACGCGAGCCCGCCCTGGCGCAGCAGATTGACTCCGTCGTTCAGCGTCTGCGACGTGGCCTTCGCGCGCAGCGTGCCCGTGAGCAGGTCCGCCCTAGCGTCGCTGGCACCGATCACGACTTGCAACGGCAGACTCGTGCCATCGACCTCGTCGGCCTTGAAGCAGCTCGCCGAGGCGGCGCCGGTCACGTTCGAGCCGGTGCCGCACAGCACGGACGCGTGCGTCGTGAGCGGGAGGTTCGGATCGATCGGATTGGAGGTGATCGCGTAGGCGCTCTGCAGCGTCGCACCCGTGAGCAGCAACGCGAGGGCGAGAGTTCGTGTCTTCATACGGGGCAGGAAGGCGCGCAGGACTCGCACTCGTGAGTCGGCCTTCGCGACGGCTCGCCTCTGTCAAGATCGCTGGTCGAGGCTCCGCGGATCGAAACGTGGGCAGTTCGCGTGATTCCGGAGAGTTAGCCGCCGAGATGCCTACTCGCGCCCGAGTCTGGCTCCGATTCACAGCTCGAGCCACAGCGCCTTCGGGCCGCGCGTCAGGAAGATCGCCCTTCATCGCGGCGCAGTCCGTGCTCGCCGCGAAGCTCGAACGGGCGGAGTCACGCGAGATCCAGCTGCCGATGGGACCGGGCCGCAGGCTGAAGCTCACCGGGGCGTTGTCGGCGGTTGCCGCTCAGACGCGCCGCGCGATGACCGTGTAGCCGCCGACCGTTCTGCCTTCGGCCCGCTGCTCGACCCGGTAGACCTTGCACTCGCCTCTCTCGAGGCCGTCGACGCCGACGTAGAGAATCACTTCGAGCTCATCGCAGCTGCGCTCGAAATCGATCCGGGCGCGCAGGATCGCCTTCGCCGTCTTCGGATCGATCCCGCGCAGCACGGGGCGATTCGCCGGAGATTGGAGCGGCGTCGGCGTCATGAGGCCGACGACTTCGCGCGCTCCGCGGCTCTCGACGAAGCCGTGATCGCGCTTCCCGCCCAGGAGGACTAGCCAATCGACGGAGCTGCTGCGAACCGGGTGCACCTCGATCGTGGCCCGGCCGGGAGCCGCCGAGCAGCCCAGGCGGAGCGGAATCTGGATCTCCGCGGGCGACTGCGCGTTGACGACGGCGATATTGCGCTGGCCGACGTGGCGATTGCGCGCCGCATCCCAAGGCAGCATGCCCAGCGGGTCAGTGAGTGGCTCGAAGGCACGGACGACGAGGCACTCGTGCCCGCCGTTCACGTACGTCGGCACCCACGTCGTGGGACACTTCACGATCGTGTGACACCGGCCGCTGTAGCGGTCTCCGAGGTCGACGTGAGTCGCTCCGATCAACGTCGCCGCCGTATCGTTGATTCCGAGCGACGGGTCACACCAGTAGAACTCGACCCGCGCGTTGTAGACCGGCGAGAGGCCCAGGTTCCAGACGTGCGCCCACAGCGTGTTCGGCGCGCTCGCTCTCGCCTCGCCGCCCGTCGTCGGCGGGAAAGCGGGCGCGCTCGGCGCATCGTAGTTCTCGGCCACGAAAAGGTCGGGACTCTCCCAGAATACGTCCGCGAGCGGCCGCTTTCCGCGGTCTCCCGCTCCCGCGCGAACTACGAGATAGGGGAGATACTCGTCCTTGCGCGACCCCATCTTCGGCCCGCGTGGGCCGCCGCCGCGGATCAGGATGTCCTTGAAGGCGCGGTCGAAAGCGCGCGAGCGCTTTTCGTTCGTATGGAGTCCGTCGAGCGGGTCGTCCGCGGGCTTGTCGCCGGGGCGCCAGCCCGGCCGCAGGGGATCGTCGGGATCAGGGCGACCTGCCTCGCCGCAGCAGCGTCGCGGACGTCCATCGTCGCACCTGCAGGGGTCGGGTAGCTGCGCCCTGCACGAGCAGCAGCGGACGCGGACCGGTCGCGCGTGGCAGTCACAGTCACACTTCGGCTGCGTCATCGCAGTCACGCGTCCCTGGCGTCGTCGTCGCAGTGAGGCGGATTCGGGTCGTCGGTGTAGTGCAACTCGAGTCGCTGCGTCGGATCGAGCACCGAGTCGCGCGGTGTCTGCTGCGGCTTGACGCACGTCTCCAGCACCTGGTGGTGGTTCTCGTCGAGCAGGACGTGCGCGTCGGATCCCTCAGGCGGCGCATCGAAGCGATTCCAATCCCAACACTTGTATGCGTAACCACGGTCGGAGTCGAGATTCCAGTCGGTGACCCGCGTGACGTTGCTCGCGATGAAGTCCACGCGGGTGAGCTGCCAGAGCAGATAGCTTCCGAAGTTCACTGGATCGCCGAGATTGTTCACCGCGGTCACAGTGGAGTTGAGCTTGTCGGTATCCTCGGGCCGATGGGCGCGCTCCGCCGAGACGCGGAAGCGCTGACTGCCCGGAGACGCGTTGTCGAGCAGAACGTGCGGCAGCTCGCCGCACGCGTGCGGGCCGGCGAACGTCGGGGACAACTCGGTAGGCGAAGTCGGATAGTCCCAGGGATGAGTGAATTCGTTGGCATGGTGATCCGCGTCGATCGCGATCGAATGCGGATACGCGGGATCGGGCACCCTTTCGGACGCGCCGTGAAGGAGCATGTCGGCATCGCCGAGGAGTGAAGTCACGAGCGCCTGCCCGTCTCTACCAGCGGCCAAAACGTCCGCGATCGCGGCGTCGTAGTTCCCCTGAAGCGCGGCCAACGCAGCGGCTTCGAGGTTCGCGATCGCGTCGTCCATCGTCTTCAACGTTCCCAGGAAGAGGTTTTGACTCCCGGTGCAGAGGCGGACGAGGCCGATGTCGATCTCGTCCTTGAGCGGCATGAGATAGCCGGTCATCACCATGATCGCGCGCTCGGCCTTGATGATCTGGTAGAGCGGAAGCTCGAGCGTGTAGTACGCAATCAGGCGCGGCCCGTATGTGCCCAAGTCCGCAATCGCGCCCGGTATGACCGTCGCGAGCCACAGCGCGACGGCGAAGAGCCAGAGCAGACACTTCAGGATCGCGAGCAGAATGTCCCAGAGATCCGGCGGTGGATCGTTCGGGCCGGGCGGCCCCCCGAAGAAATCGGCCGGATCGGGAAAGTCGAGGTTCGGAAACACATCCGGAGGCGACGGCTTGTCGGCCGCGAAGCCGTCGAGCGTGACGAACTTCAGATAGCGGAACAGGATGAGATAGGTGTCCTTCAGCTCGTCGAGTGTGGGCTTGCCGTCGTTGCCCAGGATGATCTGCGGCGTCGACTCAGTCGGTCTCAAATCGGAGGTGCTGCTCCCGGTACAGTTGAACGTCTTCTCGAGCGCTCCGAGAATGCCGTTCGCGAGCTCGTCGGGGAGCTCCGAGTCGATGTCGAGCACGCGCTTACGGTGGAAGAGATCCGACATCGTGTTCCCGAGCGGATAGTCGGGTCGACCGGCCAGCGCGCGGGCTTCGTCGTCGCCGAAGACGATGTCCCAGTGGAGCGCGGACTCGGCCAGCATGTCGTAGCGGTCGTCCATCCCGTGGTCGTCGTCATAGGTCCGCGCATCCATGTGATTCTCGACGAGGTGATGCCGCTGCCAGTGAGAGCGGAACGGGCCGCCCGCCTTCTCGTTCACGAATGGATGCCCAGTGACGTCCGTGCCGAGGTGAGTGATGTAGCCGACGGCGTACGCGCGAACCTTGCGGCCGATCTTCTCCGCCTCGTCATCGCTCGCGCCGTCGTCCTTCAGCATTCGCACAACGTCGTCCGCGCTGCGCCAGAGCTCCATGCCGAAGTGACTCGTCTTTCGGTAGTGGAGCATGTCGGACCAAGTGAAGTTCTTGTTGTCGTCTCCCGCGTTCGTCCGCAGATAGAATCCGCCGAACCAGTCCCGGGACTGAGTCGCGAGATCCTCGAGCGCCATCACGCCGATGGTGACGAGCTCGCCGACGATCCTCGAAACGGTGCCGACCAGGTCGCCGCTCAGGCGACTGATCGTCTCGTCGACGCTCTGAGCGATCGGGTCGAAATACTCTTCCTTGTACTTCAAGAAGTACTCGTCGAGCTTCGCGTAGAAGTCGTCGAGGAAGCGAATCACTCCGAGAAGCGTATTGGACAACGGCGCACCGACGCCGGGCCCGCGGAAGTCGGCCAGGAAGAAGAAGAGATCGGGGCCGATGGCTCCGAGCGCGTAGTAGTTCGGAAAGTCCGACGCGAGCTGCGCGAGGTCGGCCGGTGAAGGACCCGGCATCGCCGGAAGCTGAAGCTCGATGGGCAGCTTCTCCCACGAGCCGATCTCTCGCAGATGTTTTTCGATTGCCCGCGCCGCCGCGATGTGGATGTACGGACCCGGCATTTGCGTCCTCTCGAGCTGAGTCGAACGATCGACTCCAGTCGAGATTGTCGCTCGTCGCGGGGTCCGTGAGTGAGTCGCCGGGCGGCGTTGGCGAAGTTCCCAAGATAGGGCCAGGTTGCGACCGCGGGGCGCCTCGAGGCCCTGGCCCTCGGCTCGAGCTGTTCGCGCGAAAACTCCATCCCGGTTGGGTGCCGTGGGGAAACGAGATCGGCCGAGCGGACTTTTTGCGCGGACTCAGCGAGGGATGGTCGTTCCCAGTGCTGAACGAACCGGAACACAACGTGCTGGACTTCGGATGATCGATCTTCGGTGGAGAACTCTCTGCGTGGATCGCGTCGAGATCAGAGTCGAGATCAGAGTCGAGATAGGCGGTCAAGAAGCTTGCGGTAGCGAGCGATGAACTCGCTTGGGGAAATTCGCGCTGTCATAGAAGGCGGCACTGTCGACGCCGTGGTCATCGTCGAGTTCAAGGCCGCAACGTATCCGACCAATGCGGCGAACACGAGGGGAGCGACAGGCCAGCGGCGGCCGGGCGGGACGGTGAGTCCCGCGCGCAGCAGTAGTGTCCGAAGTTCGGACACGGGCGCGTCCGCGGGCGCCGCGGTGGATCGGGCGGCACCATCGCATCCTGCCCACTCGGACCGTCCTCGGGAAGGACGGGGCTCGTGCAGCGGGAACGGCCTGGACGCGCCCGCCCGTCTCTCCGACTTACCTGATAGAGAGTCGCGCGCGTACTATGACAAGTAATGGGCAGATTGCGTGATGGGACGAGCGAACCCGTGGCATGGTGATCCCCCGATCGCTGCGGCGGGGCCGGCGCAGAAAACTCGTGCTCTCGAAGCTGGCGGCGTTCGCTGCGCTCGTCGCCCTGACATGGTTGTCTATCGGGCCGGGGACCGGCTGGCAGATCACCGTGGGCAGCCGCGCCGCGTACGCGCAGAAGGCGAACGGCGAGGCTTGCCTCCTGCCGTCGGAGTGTTCGTCCGGCAGATGCGTCGTGACATGCCAGGCCCAGGTCCGCACGGACACGATCGCTGCGAATTCTTCGACGGTGTGTTTCGCGGGCCCCCAGACGTGTGACATGCCCCGAGACGGCAGCGTGCCGCGGGAATCGTACTTCGTGGCGCAGATGCCGCCGGAGTTCCTCGACATCTCGCCTCCATCGGGCCAGGTGTTCGCTCGCAAGACCGCGGACTCGACCCCGCTCCCCAAGAAGACCGACGGCGCCGTTTGCGCGCTGCCCGACGAGTGCGCCTCCGGCCGGTGTCAGTTCTTCAAGTGCGAGGCGCAGCCCCCTCCCGCCATGATCAAGCCCGATGGCGCGGCCTGCGCCCTGCCCGCTGAGTGCCTGTCCGCCCGGTGTCAGTTCTTCAAGTGTGAAGCGCAGCCCCCGCCGCCCGCGGAGAGAGCCAACGGCGCCGCCTGTTTCATGCCGGGCGAGTGCGCCTCTCGCAGGTGTCATCTCTTCAAGTGCGAGGCACAGCCCGCCTGCGAGCCGCCGGAGAGCACGCAACCGGTGACCCCGAGCGACCCCGCGACGAATTTTCACCCCTTCTGGTCCAACGTCGGATTCAACGAAGGACGCCTCCGCAGCGATCTCCGCGACGCGGCCCGTGAAAAGGACCCAGGCAAGTGCGCGCTGCCCCTCGCCGCGATCCACTACGGCCTCGGAGGCCCGGACGAGACGGCGCTCGGCCAGGCCTTCGCTGACCTCAGCGTGACTGGGAAAGACGCCTTCCTCGACGGGGTCAAGGGCTTCAAGGTGCTGCTCCCGGACGCAACGGACTATTGCCGGACGATGCCGGCTCTCGCGGCGTCCGTCGCTCCCTCATGCGGTACGCCCGCCATCGTCCCGAGCGAGCGGGCATTGATCGACGGATGCCGCACGGCACTCACCCGTGCCTACCGCGTCGCGAACTTCTTGCGTGTCGGACAGGCACTGCCCCTCAAGCAGAAGAAAAAGCACCGCAGAGAGTTGGGCTGGATCGCCGTCTCAGGCGAAGACGACTCGCCGCATAGACCGGTGAACGTTCCGTCGAGCAACTACCCGCAATACGACATCAGCGTCTCAGTCAAGAACTCGAAGGGAGACGCGATCGTAGTGCGGAGTCGCTACATCGTCGCTCAGCAAGCGCCCCCCGTGTTCCCTCATGTTCGCAAGGGGCAGTTGTTGGCCGAGGAGCTCAGGCCATCGATACCCCCCGACTCGGAGGTCCTGCTGTTCCTTCACGGCATGGATTCGCGCGCCGAGGAGGCCACAGACATCACCAGCCAGCTCTTGCTGCTGAGACAGCGGACCCCCGGCAGGAAGAACCTGGTGGTCATCTCGGTCGATCTGCCGACCTCCGGATACGCTGACAACCTCGACCACTTCAGGATCTCGCCGCTCGAGACGGTCGGGACGCCGAAGGACCTGCTTGGAAACCCCGTCGCCTACGCGGTCGCTGCCAAGAGCACGATCGCCGCACCCGACTTCTCGTTCACCGGCGAGACGCCGCTGCTCGATTTCATCGAGAACTTCGCCGTCCGCTTCGTCGAGACGCTGGACACCGGGGCGATGCCCGGGGTCAAGAACCAGATCAAGGCCGTCATGGGCGGGAGCCTCGGTGGGAACATCACGTTCCGGCTGGGTCGCCGGTGCCGGAGCGAGCGAGTCGGTCCTTGTAGTCCCGGCGAGACGACGAACATGTCCTGGCTCCCGAATTTCATCGTCTGGTCTCCCGCCTCGATCTGGAACTCGCTGGGCGAGTCGACGGATGTACTCAAGCATCTCGGACCGCTAACGGCGCTGCTGGCCGCGAACAACGTCGATCCCGCCGATCCCGACGACCTCCTCACCCCGGAGCGCGCGGGCTTGCGTCGAGAGTTCTTCGGAAGCTGGGACCAGCCCATCATTCCGATCCTCGTCCCGGTGGCTCAATCGGACACCTGGCAGAGCGACTTCTTTCCCTGCAAGAAGTCGATGATCGTCGGTGCGCGACTCGATCGCCACGAGACGTACGACCCGTTGTTTCTTCGCTGGCATTGGCGACTCGGGGCCGAGCAGCTCCTCTACAGCCACCAGACGATCGATGCGAGGACGCCGGGCCAACCGCGCTTCCTGTCGAACGTCAAGCCCATGCTCCTCGCGTGCGGCACCGAGGATCGCATCCTCTTCAACGACATCTGCGGGGCGACCCAACGAACCGCGCCCTGGATGACGACGACGCCGGGCCGGGCGATCTTCCTCCAAGAGACCGGGCACTCGGTCGACAACGAGCGCCGCGAATACTTCGCCAGGCAGATCATCGAGTTCATCGATGTCGGCCCGACACCCGCCGTGAAGAAGGCCGACGGCGCCGCCTGTGCCCTGCCGGACGAGTGCGCCTCCGGCCGGTGCCAGCTCTTCAAGTGCGAGGCCCAGCCTCTCCCCGTCGTGAAGAAGGCCAACGGCGCCGCCTGTGTCTTGCCGGACGAGTGCGCCTCCGGCCGGTGCCAGCTCTTCAAGTGCGAGGCCCAGCCTCTCCCCGTCGTGAAGAAGGCCAACGGCGCCGCCTGTGTCTTGCCGGACGAGTGCGCCTCCGGCCGG
>JBGQIB010000176.1:0-8962 GCA_041498295.1 bacterium
CGCGCAAGAGCTCACCGAGCGCGCGGCCGAGCGCCTGGGTCTCGCCGGGACTACGCGAGCGGACGCAGTGTTCCGGGCTCATCCGGAGCTTCTTCCGCGGCGAGTGACTGCCAGGCCGTGGGCAGACGCGCGGCGAGCTCGCTGGCGAGTCCGCCCTGCATCGGCCCGAGATCGCCGGCGAGGCCGTGGAGGTGGACGCCGAGGCGCGCCGCGTCCCAGGCCGAGAGCCCGCGCGCGAGCAGCGCGCCGAGAACGCCCGCGAGCACGTCTCCCGAGCCGCCCGCCGCGAGACCCGGGCCGCCGGTCGCGTTGATCGAGAGCTCACCCGCGGGATTCGCGACGACCGTGCGCGCGCCCTTCAGGACCACGACCGCGTTCGTGCGGCTCGCGAGCGCGCGCGCGGAGCCGGCGCGATCCGCCTGAACCGCGGCGGTGTCACTGCCGAGCAGGCGCGCCGCTTCGCCGGGATGCGGCGTGAGGAGGCGCGGGCCGATCGCGCGCAACGCGTCGAGATTCCCGGCGAACGCGTTCAGCGCATCGGCGTCTACGACCGCGGCTACACCCACTTGTGTCGCCAGCGCGCGCGCCAGCGCCGCGGCGCCCTCGCTCTGGCCGAGGCCGGGCCCGAGCACGAGCGCGTCGCGCGCCTCCGCCTCGCGCCGGATCTCGGCCAGCTGCGAGAGCGCGAAGTCGCCGGAGCCCGCGTCCTCGAGCACGAGACACATGGCCTCGGCCAGCTGACTCGCAAAGATCGGCACCAGCGAACGCGGCGCCGCGATCGTGATGAGCCCCACTCCGGCGCGCAGCGCGCCGTGCGCCGAGAGCAGAGCGGCACCGGTCTTCTCGAGCGCGCCGCCGACGACGAGCACATGACCGAACGTACCCTTGTGGCCCGCGAGCGGTCGCGGCGGCAAAAGAGAGCGCGCGGCCGCGCGAGTCAGTAGATGCGCGCGGATGCCCGCGCGCGCGATCGAGTCGAACGGCAGGCCGATGTCCGCGACGAGCACCCGGCCGGCGCTCGGCGCGAGCGCGAGCCCGAGCTTCGGCAGACCCAAGGTCACCGTCAGCTCGGGTTCGAGCGCGAAGCCGAGCGGCAGGCCGGTGTCGCTGGACGCGCCCGAGGGCAGATCGACCGACACGATCGGCAGCCCGCTCGCGGCGAGCTCGCGCAGCAGCAGCGCGGCGTCTCCCTCGACCGGTCGCGCGAGGCCGACCCCGAACACCGCGTCGACGATCAGATCGCAGCCCGCGAGCGCGGCGCGAATCGCGGCCGCGTCGTCGGCGCGCAGACACTCGACCCTGGAGGCGACGAGCAAGTCGCGATTCGCCTTCGACTCCGGGCTCTGGCGCTCGAGCCGCGGCAGCTCGAGCACCCGCGGCACGACGCCGCGGCCCTGCTCGACGAGCACGCGCGCGACGACGTATCCGTCGCCGCCGTTGTTGCCCGCGCCGCAGGCGAGCAGCGGCCGACACTTTTCTGGGTAGTGGCGCGCGATCGCCGCGGCGATCGCCCGGCCCGCGCTCTCCATGAGCGTGCGCCCGGGAATGCCGAGTCGCGCGATCGCGTCGGCGTCGACCGCGCGCATCTCCGCGCCCGTCGGGCACGGCCAGCCGCGGGGCTCCCGAGTCACGGCGCGGACTCGACCCAGACGCTCGCCAGCGCGAAATCCGCGTCGTGCGTCAGCGAGAGCTGGAACGCGAATGTCTCGGCGACCCGCGCGTGGCTCGTGAACGCGAGCAGCGGTGCGCCACTCCTCATGCGCGCGACCTCGAGCGCCGCGAGCGGCAGCACGCGCCCCAGCGCGGGTCGCAGCGCGGCGCGGCCCGCGACCTTCGCCGCGAAGCGCGCGGCGAGGTTCTGCCAGCCCAAGCGCTTGCCGCGCGCGTACGCGAGCTCGGCTGGCGAGAAGACCCGGCGCGCAAACGCCTCGCCACGCCGCTCGAGCAGCGCGCGGAAGCGCGGCACCTCGACGAGCGCGAGACCGACGCCCCTAAGCGTGTCCGACAAGCGCCTTCATCTCGCGCACCGCGCGCTCGATGCCGACGAAGATCGCGCGCGACACGATCGCGTGTCCGATCGAGAACTCCTCGATCTCGCCGATCCGCGCCAGTCGCGCGACGTTGCGATAGTCGAGACCGTGGCCTACGCCGATCTCGAGCCGCAGCTTCGCCGCGAGCCGGATCGCGTCCTCGATGCGGCGCACTTCCTCTTCGTGCGCGGGCCCGCGCTCCGCGTAGCGGCCGGTGTGGATCTCGACCGCGCGCGCGCCGATCCGGTGCGCGGCCTTGATCTGCTCGAGGTCGGGAGCGACGAAGAGACAGCTGCGAATGCCGCCGTCGCCGAGCGCGCGCACGATCTCGCCCACTTCGCCGATGCGCGTCTGCACGTCGAGCCCCCCCTCGGTCGTGAGCTCCTCGCGGCGCTCGGGCACGAGAGTCACCGAGCTCGGCCGCACCTCGAGCGCGATCTTCAGCATCTCCTGCGTCGCGGCCATCTCGAGACAGAACGGCGCGTGCACCGTCTGGCGCAGCAGACGCACGTCACGGTCCTGGATGTGGCGCCGGTCCTCGCGCAGATGCGCGACGATGCCGTCCGCGCCGCCGAGCAGCGCGAGCGCCGCGGCAGTGACTGGATCGGGCTCGAGTCCGCGGCGCGCTTGGCGCACCGTGGCCACGTGGTCGACGTTGACGACGAGACGGCGTTCGCTCATTTCCCGACCTCTCCGATCGCCTTGCGAAGCACGGCGCACAGCTCCTCGGCGAGTGTCTCGATGCGCGCGGGATCGTCGCCCTCGAGCATCACGCGCGCCAGCGGCTCCGTGCCCGAGTAACGCACGTTCGTGCGCCCGCGCCCGGCGAGCTCGGCGTCGACGCGCGCGAGCACGCTCGCGAACTCTGGGATCTCGTTGAACGGCGTCTTGGCGCGCACGCGCACGCTCTTCAGCACCTGTGGGGTGCGCTGCATGACGCGCGCGAGCTCCGAGAGCGGGCGCTCTTCGCGGCGCAGGATCGCGAGCACCTGCAGCGCCGTGAGCATGCCGTCGCCGGTGGTGTTGTGGTCGAGGAACACGACGTGACCGGAGGACTCACCGCCCAGGTTGATCTTCTCGCGCAGCATCGCCTCGACCACGTAGCGGTCGCCGACGTCGGCGCGCACGAGGCCGATCCCGAGTTTGGCGAGCGCGCGCTCGAGGCCGAGGTTGCTCATCACGGTGGCGACGACGGCGTCGCGCGAGAGCACGCCGCGGCGCTTCATGTCGAGCGCAGCGAGTGCGAGGATCTGGTCGCCGTCGAGCACCTCACCGCGCTCGTCGACCAGGATCACGCGATCCGCGTCTCCGTCGACGGCGATGCCGACGTCGGCACGCCGCTCGCGCACGACCGCGGCGACGTGCTCGGGATGATTGGCGCCGCAGTCATCGTTGATGTTCGTGCCGTCCGGATGATTGCCGACCGCGACGACCTCGGCGCCGAGCTCCTCGAGCACCGTGGGCGCGACCTTGTAGGCCGCGCCGTTGGCGCAATCGATCGCGATGCGCAGCCCTTCGAGCGTCCGCTCGCGCGGAAACGTCTTCTTCAAGAAGACGATGTAACGCCCCGAAGCGTCGTCGATTCGCCGTGCCCGACCGAGATCGGCCCCGATCGGCCGCTCGCGCTCCATCGCGGCCGAGCTGATCAGCGCCTCGATGCGCGCTTCGGTTTCGTCGGGAAGCTTGAAGCCATCGCGCGAGAAGATCTTCACGCCGTTGTCTTCGAACGGGTTGTGTGAGGCCGAGATCATCGCGCCCGCGTCGCAGCGCATGTCGACGGTGAGAAAGGCGAGGCCGGGAGTCGGGATCGGGCCCACCTGCAGCACGTCGACGCCCATCGAGCACAGACCCGCCGCGAGCGCGTCCTCGAGCATGTAACCCGAGAGACGCGTGTCCTTCCCGATCAACACCCGCGGCTTGTGCGCGCCGTGCGGGCCGAGGCGGAACACGAGCGCCAGCGCGCGCCCGAGCTGCATCATGACTTCGCCGGTCATCGGGTAGACGTTCGCGCGGCCGCGTATTCCGTCCGTCCCGAAGAGCTTTCTCCGACCGCCCATTCCTACCTCGCGCGCCGCCGGCCGCGCTCGCTCATTCGCCCGCCGCGGCGTGTCCCACGGGCTCGATCTCCACACTCACTCGGATCGGTCCCGCGTCCGGATCCTTGCGCCAGACGTGCGGATAGCCCAGCGCGACCGAGCTCTCCAGCACCGCGGTCTCGCGCAGGCGCGCGAGCTCGATGCGATCCGTCACGACCTCGCGGATGTTCCGCACGGAGCTCTTCGCTCCCATGATCGCGATCTCTTTCGGGTCGAGCGAGATGCGAACCAGTCGGAAGCCCGACGGCAGCTCCCCCGCGAGATCCGCGCGCACCGGGACGGTCTTGCTCACCACCGTCTCCAGCGTGTACACGAGCGTCGACGGCGAGCGGGCCGCGATGCGCGCGCCGCGCGGCACGACCAGCTCCTCGCGATTCACCGACAGCCGCGCCTCGCCCGGCTTCGCGCCTTCGAGCGACACCGTATAGTGTTGCAAGGTCTTCACGGCCTGGCGCAGCGCGGCGCGACTGCCCACCAAGCGCAGGTTGATCTCGTGCGCGGACTCCTCGACGACGACGAGACTCTCGGGGACTTTCTCGACGGCGATCGGCACGTCGAGGCTCTGCTCGACGTCCGTGACGCCCTGCGCCGCAGCCCAGAGTACGCACGCGATCAGGATCGACACGACCTTGTACAAAAGATTGTCGAAGATGCGCATCGCCTACTGGACCTCGGCGACGCGTGAGTCTTTCACGCCGTCCTCCGCCGCTTCGGCATCCCGGCCGCCGCCGGAGAGCTCGAGCAGCGCCTCGCGAAGGTGCGGGCCGTCGAGATCTTCCCGGATCTCGCCGCCCACGACGAGCGAGATCTTGCCCGTCTCCTCGGACACCACCACGACCAGGGCGTCGGTCTCCTCGGTGACTCCCACGGCCGCGCGGTGCCGCGTGCCGAGGGCGCTGCTCAGCGTGGCGCGCATCGCGAGCGGGAGAATGCAGCCCGCGGTCGCGATCCGGTCGCGGCGCACGACGACCGCGCCGTCGTGCAGCGGCGAATACGGCAGGAAGATCGAGATCAAGAGATCGCGCGTGAGCTCCGCGTCGAGCGGCGTGCCCTGCTCCACGAACTCGTCGAGGTGCACCTCGCGCTCGATCGCGACGAGCGCGCCCACGCGCCGTTGCGCGAGCGCCTGACACGCGCGCACGATCTCCTCGATCGTGTGCGCCTCCTGGGTTCGCGTCGAGCCGAAAACGCCGCGGCCCACGCGAGTCAGTGCCCTGCGGATGTCGGACTGGAAGATCACGATCAAGATGAGCAAGCCGGAGGACAGGAAGTTGTCGAGCAGGAAGCTCAGGGTCGCGAGCTCGAGCAGACTCGCGAGGCGCCAGGCGAGCACCAGGATCAGAAGCCCGAGCGCCATCTGCGCCGCGCGCGTGCCCTTGATCCGCATCAGCAGCCAGTAAACGACCCAGGCGACCGCGAGGATGTCGATCGTGTCTCGCAGCGGCTGGAAGTTTTCTGCGAACGTCTGCCAGCGGTCGAGCAGCCAGGCGTAGACCACCGGAATCACGGCTGCTCCGCGCGCGCGTCGCGGATCGCCGCGGCGACGTCGACGGCTTGGCGCGCCGCGGCGACGTCGTGCATGCGCAGCGCGCTCGCGCCCGCGAGCACACAGGCGGTCGCCGCGGCGAGCGTACCCGGCAGGCGCGCCTCGGCGGGCCCCGTCGTGAACGCGGCGAGAAAGCTCTTGCGCGACGGCCCGACGAGCACCGGATAGCCGAGCGCGACGATCTCGCCCAGACGCGCGATCAGCGGCACGCTGTGCTCGCGCGGCCGCTTGCCGAAGCCGATCCCGGGGTCGAGCCAGATGCGCTCGCGCGGAACGCCCGCCGCCTCGGCACGCGCCGCGTCGGCGAGCAGCTCGCGCGCGACGTCCTGAACCACTTCGGTGTAGGCCGGCGCGCGCTGCATCGTCGCCGGCTCGCCGCGCATGTGGTTGATGACGAGCGTCGCGCCGTGCGCGGCGCAGACGTCGGCGAGCGCAGCATCGCGCAGCCCGGCGACCGCGTTCACGATGCGCGCGCCCCGCGCCAGCGCCGCATCGGCGACTTCGGCGCGCCGCGTGTCGACGGAGAGCGGCAGCGCGCATTGCTTCGCGAGCGCCTCGACCACCGGCAGCACGCGCGCCAGCTCCTCGGCGGCCGTCACTGGCTGCGAGCCGGGCCGGGTCGACTCACCGCCCACGTCGAGCCAGTCCGCGCCTTCCGCGGCGAGCTCGAGCGCGCGCGCGACCGCGGACTCGGTGCGCGCGTAGCGCCCACCGTCGAAGAACGAATCTGGAGTCACGTTCATGATCCCGACGACGAGCACGCGCGCCCCGGCGCTCGCCGCGCCGAGGGCCCGCGCGCGCGTGTCCGGCCGCGGGGCCGACATGGGGTCAGCCTGGGACCGGCTCGGGGTCGGGAACGGGTTTGTCGCCGAAGCGGCGCCGAGGGCCTTCGGGCTCGGTCGGCGCGCGCGCCGGCAGGCCGGGCGCGCCCCGCGCCGGCTCGGGCAGCGCGGGCAGCTCGCGGCCGTCGAGGATCAGCCGAAGGTCACTCTCCTCGAGTGTTTCTCGCTCGAGCAGCGAGTGCGCAACCTTGTCGAGCACATCGCGGCGCTCGATCAGGATCTGCTTCGCGCGCGCGTAGCGCTCCGTCAGGATCGAGTAGACCTCGTCGTCGATCTGTCGCGCCTTCTCCGGGCTGTGCTTCGGAGCCGAACCGAACTCGCGCCCGATGAACACCGGATTGTGGTCGTCGGCGAGGGTCACCGGCCCGAGCTTTTCGCTCATGCCGTAGCTGCAGACCATGTCGCGCGCGATCTTGGTCGCCTTCTCGAGGTCGTTCGCCGCGCCCGTCGAGAAGTGCTCGAAGACGAGCTCCTCCGCGGCGCGCCCGCCCATCGCGTAGGTGATCATCGCGAGTAACTCGTCCTTCGAGACGCAGTAGCGGTCCTCGGAGGGCAGAGTCATCGTGACTCCGAGCGCTCCCCCGCGCGGAATGATCGTGACCTTGTGCACCGGGTCGCTGTGCTCCTCGAGCATCGCGATCAGCGCGTGACCCGCTTCGTGGAAGGCCGTGATGCGGCGCTCCTTCTCGGAGATGATCATGCTGCGGCGCTCGGCGCCCATCATGACCTTCTCCTTCGCGAGCTCGAAGTCCTGCATCGCCACAGACTCGCCGTCACGGCGCGCCGCGAGCAGCGCGGCCTCGTTCACGAGGTTCTCGAGATCCGCGCCCGAGAAGCCCGGCGTACCGCGCGCGATCACCGACAGGTTCACATCGCCGGCGAGCAGCACGCGCCGCACGTGCACGCGCAGGATCGCCTCGCGACCGCGCAGGTCGGGGCGGTTCACGGTGACGTGGCGGTCGAAGCGGCCCGGGCGCAGCATCGCCGGATCGAGCACGTCGGGGCGGTTCGTCGCGGCGATGATGATGACGCCTTCGTTCGACTCGAAGCCGTCCATCTCGACGAGCAGCTGGTTCAGCGTCTGCTCCCGCTCGTCGTGGCCGCCGCCGAGCCCCGCGCCGCGGTGCCGTCCGACGGCGTCAATCTCGTCGATGAAGATGATGCAGGGGGCGTTCTTCTTGCCCTGCAGGAACAGGTCGCGCACGCGCGAGGCGCCCACGCCGACGAACATCTCGACGAAGTCCGAGCCCGAGATCGAGAAGAAGGGAACGCCCGCCTCCCCGGCGATCGCACGGGCCAGCAGCGTCTTGCCGGTTCCCGGCGAGCCGACGAGCAGCACGCCCTTCGGGATTCTGCCGCCGAGCTTCGTGAACTTCTTCGGGTTCTTGAGGAACGCGATGATCTCCTCGAGCTCCTCCTTGGCTTCGTCGATCCCCGCCACGTCGTCGAAGGTGACCTTTTGCTGGTTCTCGGAGAGGAGCTTCGCCTTGGACTTGCCAAAGCTCATCGCCTTGCCGCCGCCCGCCTGCATCTGCCGCATGAAGAAGATCCAGACGGCGATGAGGAGCAACATCGGGAACCAGTTGAGAAGGATCGCCTGCCAGAAGGCCGGCTCCTTTCGCGGCTCCGCGACGATGCGAACGTTCTTGGCCTCGAGCTTCCTGGTAATTTCAGCGTCGGCGGGAACGTAAGTCTTGAAAGGGTCGCCGTTCTTGAACTTCCCTTCGATCGCCTGATCCTGGATCGTCACCTCCGAGACATCGCCCTTGTTCAGGTGCTCGATGAGCTGGCTGTAATCGATCTTGGCGTCGTGAGCGCTCGGCTGGGTGACGACCTTGAAGAGGAGAAGGGTCATCACAAGGATGACGATCCAGAGCACCAGGTTCTTATAGAAGGGGTTCAATTCAGGTTCCTCCTGGAGCCGACGACCCACCGGGATGGGCTCCCGAAGGGCGCCACCGTCCGCTTCGTGGAGCAGACGCAACCCTTCGGGCCCAGAGAGGTTATCGGCCGGTCCTGGGGAACGGGTGAGCCGTGCCCAAAACCCTTTTGTATACGTTTAAATAACATGCACCCCCGGGGCTGACAACCGAAAACCTCGCGCAACCGTCGGGATGCGGCACGTCAGAGACCCCGGGTGGGATCCGGTGGCCGGAGCGTCAGGACCAGTAGCCTCCCGGGTCCCGGTCCCGGTACCGCAATCTCTCCAGCGCGCAGGCCCCCGATCCAGAGGATCTCCTCGCCCATCACCACGATCGGGACCCGATCCCGCTCGCCCGGAGGGAGGAGCGCCTCCGAGAGCAGATCCTGGACCTTCCTGGTGCCTCCGAACCCGCGGGGCCGAATGCGATCACCGGGCCGGCGGCTTCGCACGCGCAGCGGCGCGACAATCGCGGCGGCGTCGAAGCAGGCGGAGAAGGCAGTTGGATGGTCGGCCGGCGGCCAGCC
>JBGQIB010000177.1:0-8948 GCA_041498295.1 bacterium
CACGCCCTGGTACCAGCGCACCGGCCGCAGACACACGTACAGGTCGAGCATCTGTCGGAGCGCGACGTTCAGGCTGCGGATGCCGCCACCAATCGGTGTCGTGAGCGGCCCTTTGATCCCGACCAGGCACTCGCGGAACTTGTCGACCGTCTCGTCGGGCAGCCAGTTCTTCGTGCGCTCGAAGGCCTTCTCGCCCGCGAGCACTTCGTACCAGCCGATCTTCTTATTGCCCTTGAAGGCCTTCGCGACGGCGGCGTCGAAGACGCGCACCGACGCCTTCCAGATGTCACGGCCGGTCCCGTCGCCCTCGACGTAGGCGATCGTCGGATTGTCGGGCACCTCGAGCGTGCCGTCGGTTCGTTTGCGAACGAGCGTTCCGGGTTGGCGCACGAGCGCAGCATCGGCCATCGGGGGGCTCCTTCTGGGCGCGGCGCAGTATAGGGGCTAGGTCTTCGCGGTCGCAATTCGCTCGGCGGCGGCGCTGAACGCGAGCTCGAGCTCCGCGTACTCGCGCGTGACCGGGAACTGCGGAAATTCCGCGACGACGTTGGGCGGCGGCCGAAACAGGATGCCCGCGTCGGCGGCGAGCAACATGCTCGTGTCGTTGTAGCTGTCGCCGGCGGCGATCACGCGGAAGCGAAGCTCGTGAAGATGCTCGACCGACGCGCGCTTTTGATCCGGCATGCGCAGCCGGTAGTTCGCGATCCGCCCCGACGCCTCGATCTCGAGGTCGTGCGCGAACAGAGTCGGATGTCCGAGCTTCTGCATCAGTGGCTTCGCGAACGGATAGAACGTGTCGGAGAGGACCAGCACTTGGAAGCGCGCGCGCAGCCACGCGACGAATTCGAGCGCACCGGGCAACGGCTCCAGCGTCGCGATCACCGCCTCGATCTCGCGGATGCCGAGCTTGTGGCGGTCGAGGATCGCGAGCCGTCCGCGCATGAGCTTGTCGTAGTCGGGCTCGTCGCGCGTGGTTCGGCGCAGCTCCGCGATGCCGGTGCGCTCGGCGACGTTGATCCAGATTTCGGGGACGAGCACGCCCTCGAGGTCGAGACAGGCGACGATCACGCGGGATTCCTCACTCGCGACGGTACACGCTGCCGCCGCGCATGACGAATACGATGCGCTGCAGCTCCATCACGTCCACGAGCGGATTGCGTCTGGTCGCGACCAGATCGGCGCGTTTGCCGACCTCGAGCGTGCCGATCTCATTCTCGATGCCGAGCACGATCGCGGCGCTCTTGGTGGCGGCCTCGATCGCGGCGGCGGGAGTCATTCCCGCTTCGACCATGTACTGAAACTCGCGCGCGTTCTCGCCGTGCGGATACACGCCCGCGTCGGTGCCGAACGCGATCTTCACGCCGCCGGCGAGCGCGCGGCGCAGCGCGTCCTGGATGTGCGGGCCGACCGCGCGCGCCTTCTCCGCGACCGCGGGCGGGAAGAAGCCGGGAATCTTCGCGCGCTCCTCCACGGTCTTTCCAGCGATCACCGTCGGCACGTACCAAGCGCCCGTCTTCTTGAACAGCTCGATCGACTCCGCGTCCATGAAGGTGCCGTGCTCGATCGTGTCGACGCCGGCGCGCAACGCGGCGTTGAGACCCTTTGCGCCGTGCGCGTGCGCCGCGACCTTGCGGCCCAGCATGTGCGCGGTGCTCACGATCTCCTCGAGCTCGTCGTCCTTGAATTGTTGGTCGGTCCCTGACGCCACGACGTCGAGCACGCCGCCGGTCGCGGCGAGCTTGATCCAGTCCGCTCCGCGCTTCACCTGCGCGCGCACCGCGGCGCGCGCCGCGTAAGGCCCGTCGGCGACTCCCTGATAGGGACCGGGTGCGTCAAACAGATCCTCGCGGTAGCCGCTCGTGCGATCGCCGTGACCGCCGGTGATGGTGAGCGCGCTGCCGGCCACGAACATGCGCGGACCGGGCACCCAGCCGTTCGCGATCCCGTCGCGCAGCGCGAACACCGCCGAGCTGCCGCCCAAGTCACGCACGGTCGTGAAGCCGGCCTCGAGCGTGCGCTTCGCGTACAGCGCGCCGCGCAACGCGACCTCCGCTTCGTCCTCGGTCACTCGGCGCAGGCGGACGTCCGCGCTGTATTCCGCGGTGAGATGGACGTGCAGGTCGACGAGGCCGGGCAGCACGAACTTGTCGCGCAGGTCGATGACTTCGGAGGCGCCGGTCTTTCCCGCCATGACTTGTTCGGGCGCGACGATGCCATTCAGCACTTCGCTGATCTGGCCGTCGTGCACGACCAGCGTGGTCTCGCCGCGCGGCGCCTGGCCGGGAACGATGAGCGCGGAGCCGCACTGCACGAGGGTCCACTTCTCCGGCGGCGGCGAGGCAGCGCGCGCGCTTCCCGCCGCGGCGACGATCGCCAGCAAGAGACTCGCGATCCGCTTCATGAGTTCCTCAGATCTGGCGGCCGAGCGCTTGCCAGTAGCGGTCGCGGATCGCGCGCCGCTGCACCTTGCCGGCGTCGCTGCGCGGGAGCGCCGAGTCGAAATCGAGCGAGCGCGGGCACTTGAAGTGCGCGAGCCGATCGCGGCAGTGAGTCAGCAACTCGCGCGCGAGTGACTCGGACGGCGCGAAGCCGTCGGCGAGCTGCACGACCGCCTTCACTTCCTCGCCGAATTCCTCGTTGGGCACGCCGATCGCGGCCGCATCCTGCACGGCCGGGTGCATGAGCAGAACCGCATCGATTTCGGCCGGGTAGATGTTCACGCCGCCGGAGATGATCAGCTCCGCCGTGCGCCCGGTGAGAAACACGTAGCCGTCCTCGTCCTGGTAACCCATGTCGCGCATCGTGAACCAGTCGCCGTCGTACGAAGAAGACGTCTTCTGCGCGTCCTTCCAGTACTCGAAGCGGCCGCGCGCCGGCGCGTGGAACCAAATGGTGCCGACCGCGCCCATCGGGACGGCGTTGCCGGAGTCGTCGCGGATCTCGAGCGTGCCGGCGTCCGCCGGCCGGCCGACGCTGCCGGGCTTGCGCAGCCACTCTTCCGCGAAGATGAAAGTGCCGCCGCCCTCGGTCGCCGCGTAGTACTCGTGCAGGATCGGGCCGAGCCAATCCATCATCGCCTTCTTCACGTGCGGCGGCGTCGGCGCCGCGCCGTGCAGGATCACGCGCAGCGAGGAGAGATCGTATTTCGCTTTCACGTCGTCGGGCAGCGCGAGCAGGCGGTGGAACATGGTCGCGACCATGTGCGTGTGAGTCGCGCGCGAGCGCTCGATCGCGCGCAGCGTCTCCTCTGCGTCGAACTTCTCCATCAGCACGACGCCGAGCCCCGCGGCGAGCGGCCCCGCGAGATTGAAGGCCAGCGGCGCCGCGTGATAGAGGGGCCCGGTGCAGAGCGAGCGGTCGGCCTCGGGCCGGTAAGCGGACGCTTGCGCCGTGAGCTTCGCGACGCCGCTCGCCGCCGGCGTCTCTTTTCGGTGTACCCCCTTGGGGCGGCCCGTCGTGCCGGACGTGTAGAGCATCGTCCCGCCGAGCACGGGGTCCGTGAGGTCCGCGCCCGACTCACCCGAAGTGGCGGTGTCGAACGGCTCGAAGCCGGGGATCTCGCCGCCGATCGAGAGCCGCACCGATGCCTTCGGACACGCCGCGGCAGCGTCCGAGGCCACCGCCGAGAAGCGCGCGTCCGCGAGAAACGCGCGCGCCTCGCAGTTCTCGATCACGTAGATCGCTTCCTCGAGCTGCAAGTGCCAGTTCAGCGGAGTGAGTCGCAGCCCGCTGCGCAGCGCGGCCGCGTAGGCGATCGCGAACTCCGGGCGGTTCGAGCAGAAGAGCGCCACCGAGTCCCCTCTCCCGAGTCCCCGGGTGCGCAGCGCGCGCGCGAGTCGATTCGCGCCAGCGTTCAGCTCGCCGTAGGTCAGGTCACCCGCGGGTGACAGGATCGCGAGTCGCTCGGGCGCCTCGCGCGCGTGCAGCGCGATCGCCATTCCGCTCGCGCGCAAGAGCGAAGCTTCCGCCGGGTCGATGCTCGTCATGGCCCGCGATTCTACTCCGAGCCGCGATAGCTCACGCGGTAGATCGCGCCGCCGAAGTCGTCCGACACGTAGAGCGAACCGTCCGGCCCATCGAGCACGTCGACCGGCCGACCAATCACGTCCTCGTTGACTTCGAAGCCGGTGAGGAAGTCCGACTCGGCGATCGAGCCGTCCGCGCGCCACTCGAGCAACACCACCTTGTAGCCGCTCTTCTTGGTGCGGTTCCAAGAGCCGTGCAGCGCCACGAACGCCTGGCCGCGGTAGCGCTCGGGAAAGGAGCGGCCGCGGTAGAAGCGCATCCCGAGCGGTGCGGTATGCGCGCCGAATGCGTGCGCGGGCGGAACGGCCGCAGCGATTTTGTCCCCGCCTTGCGCGCCGAAGTCGGGATCGAGCGCGCCATTGCCGAGCACGAACGGCCAGCCGTAGAACTTCCCGGGCTCGATCTCGTTCAGCTCGCACGGCGGCACGTCGTCGCCGAGCAGGTCGCGGCCGTTGTCGGTCGCGTAGAGCGCGCCGTTCGCGGGCCGCCAATCGAAGCCGACCGAGTTGCGCAGGCCGGTCGCGACGACCTCGAAGTCCGAGGCGCCTTCCTTGAAGCGATTCATGGTCGCGCGGCGGGTGTCTTCCTCGATGCACACGTTGCAGCTCGAGCCCATCGCGAGATACATCCAGCCGTCCGGCCCGAGGCCGATCGTCTTGGTCCAGTGATTCCCGCCGATGGGCAGACCCGAGAGCACGGTCTCGACTTCGCCGCGCGTCGCGCGCGCGGCCGGGTCGAAGCGCACGCGTTTCACGGCGCCGGTCTCGGCCACGTAGAGCCAGTCACCCGAGAACTCGAGGCCGTGGGGCTTGTCGAGGCCGGTGAGCAGCTTGCGCACGCCGTCGGCGCGGCCGTCACCGTCCGCGTCGCGCTCCAGCAGAAACACCGTGCCCTCGCGCGGCGAGCTCACCAGCAAGTCACCCGCCGAGGTGAAGCGCAGGAAGCGCGCGTTCGAGATCCCGTCGGCGAAGAGCGTGACCGCGAAGCCATCGGGCAGCTTCAGGCGCTTCTCGAGCTCCGACTTCGCCGGCGGCGCGGCGCCGAAGAGCATGCCGACGATAGGCGTGTTCACCGCGAAGCGTTCGGGCAGGAACGCGCGACACGCGCCCACGGCGGCGATCGCCAGAAGCGCGGTGATGGCTAGAGCGCGGCGCATGCGTGTGCTCCTCCCCGCCCGCAACTATACTCGCCGCGCTGGAGGTGGACGGAGGATCGCTGCCACACCTCGGTGTGGGAGAGGAAAGTCCGGGCTCCACAGGGCGGGGAGGTGGCTAACGGCCACCGAGGGTGACCTCAGGGAAAGTGCAACAGAAATGACACCGCCAACCTCGGAGCTTCGGCTCCGAGCGGTAAGGTTGAAATCGTGAGGTAAGAGCTCACGCGCGACAGCCGGGTGACCGGCGGCGAGGCAAACCCCTCCCGGAGCAAGCTCGAATAGGGGCACTTACAAGGACGGCCCGTCCGTACCGATGCCCGCGGAGACGCGGGTGTTGGGAGTGTCCGGGTCAGAGCGCTCGAGCCCGTCGGCAACGGCGGGCCTAGACGAATGATCCTCACTGCTGACTTCGCAAGGAGTCAGTGGAACAGGACCCGGCTTACAGTCCACCTCCAGTTCTCAGGGGGGCCCGGCCGCGGGCGTCCGCGGCCGCCCCCTCTTCGCTCGGCTGCGCCTCGCTGCGCGCTGTGCGCTTCACGCACTCCGCTTGCGGCCCTCGTGGGTCGGGCGATGATGCGGGCATGCAGCCCGTACTCCGGGACCTGATTGCGCTCCTCGACCTCGAGCCGATCGAGGTGAACCTGTTCCGCGGGCGCAGCCCGAAGGATGGGTGGCAGCGGGTGTTCGGCGGGCAGGTGGTCGGGCAGGCGCTGGTCGCCGCGGGGCGCACCGTCGAGGGGCGCGCGGCTCACTCGTTCCACTCGTACTTCCTGCGCCCCGGCGATCCGGAGGTGCCGATCCTGTACGACGTCGATCGCATCCGCGACGGCACGAGCTTCACGACGCGGCGCGTGGTCGCGATCCAGCACGGGCGCGCGATCTTCAACATGCAGGCGTCGTTTCAGATCGACGAGCCGGGGCTCGAGCACCAGCTCGCGATGCCGGACGCACCGCCGCCTGAAACCCTGCAGAACGAGATCGAGCTGCGGCGCCGGGTTGCGGACCGCTTGCCCGAGAAGATGCGGCCGTACTTCCTGCGCGATCGGCCGATCGAGGTGCGCCCGGTCGACCCGGTGGACGAGTTCGAGCCCGAGCCGCGCGCGCCGCTGCAGAACGTCTGGTTCCGCGCCGTCGACCGGCTGCCCGACGACCGCGCCCTACACCAGTGCGTGTTGGCCTATGCGTCCGACCTGACGCTCCTCGACACGAGCACCCTGCCCCACGCGATCTCGTGGTGGAGCGAGAAGCTGCAGACCGCGAGCCTCGACCACTCGATGTGGTTCCACCGGCCGTTCCGCGCCGACGACTGGCTGCTCTACGCGCAGGACAGCCCCCGCGCCGCGGGCGCCCGAGGCTTCAACCGCGGCAGCGTGTTCACACGCGACGGCGACCTGGTCGCCTCGGTGACTCAAGAGGGCCTGATCAGACCGCGGAAGTGACTTCCCGGGTCCCCGGCCTCCGAAACTGCGGGTGACCCGCGGGCTGATAGGTGAGCACGAAGGCACGGCGCGTCCGAGCTCGACGGGCCGCGGGCGGCCGCGGCCTCGCCCTTCGCTCGGCTCCGCCTCGCTGCGCGGCGCGCTCAGCCTGCGCCTTGCGCGCTGTGGATCTCCCGCGTTCCCGAGCGGCGGAACTGCGGGTGGCCGGCGGGCTGGTAGGTCAGCACGAACGCGCGGCGACTCGCGCTCGAGCGGTTCACCTGCGAGCCGTGGACGACGTCGCCGTGGAAGAAGATCGCCGAGCCCGCGGGCGCCGCGATCGGCACGCGCGGCGCGTCGGGCAGCGCGCGCTCCACGTCGGTGTAGAGCCGGCCGAGCGTGCCGCGCTCGCTGAGTCCCGGCAGCACGCCGGCGCGGTGCGAGCCGGGAATCATCCACAGACAGCCGTTCTCCTCGGACGCGTCGTCGAGATACACCTGCACCGAGGCGAGCCGGGCGACGTGCGCGCACTCGAACGCGAAGTATGGGCTGTCCTGGTGCCAGGGGAACGGCGCTCCGCCCGGGCGCTTGAAGTTCAGCTTGTCGGTGAACAGCGCGAGGCGCGGCGCACCACACAGATCCGTGACGGGCGCCCAGAGCCGCGGGTCGTCCGCGAGCCCGTCGAGCTCGGGGTCGAGGTGAAGGAACGGCTCCATCGAGCGCACGTCCGCGCGCGCGTCGTCCCACTCCCACTTCACGCAAGCGCCGAGCACGTCCTGGAAGCGCTTGCCATCGATGCGCTCGATCGCCGCGGCGTCCGGCGCGCGTGACTGCGAAAGGACGTTCGCGTGCACGCGCTCGACCGCCGCGCGCAACCGCTCGAGCTCGGCGGCGGCAAAGACGCGCTCGCGCACGAAGTAACCGTCCGCGCGATAGGCGTCGAGCTCCTGGGGCGTGGCGGCGAGCGTCACGGCGCGGCAGCTTGACGGCCGGCCACCGCAAGATCAAGTGCCTGCGGGCGAGGCGAGGGCCGTCCCGAGCCGAGCCGGCCCCGCGGGACATCGGCGCGCGGGCCGATGTCGGGCGTAGCCGCGCGAGGCGCGAGAGCTTGAGTCAGCCAGGATGGCCCGCCCGTTTTGGACAGGCGAGCGAAGGAGAGTCAGATTGATCGTCGTCACCGGCGCCGCGGGCTTCATCGGCAGCAATCTCGTCCGGGCGCTGAACGCGCGCGGGCGCGCGGATCTGTTGCTCGTCGACGACCTCACGAACGGTCGGAAGTTCGCGAACCTCGTCGACTGCGATTTCGAGGACTACCTCGACAAGGAAGTCTTCTTCGCGCGCATCGCGGGCGGAAGGCTCGATGGCCAGGTCGAGGCCGTGCTGCACCAGGGCGCGTGCTCCGACACCACCGAGTGGAACGGGCGCGTGATGCTGGGCGACAACTACGAGGCGTCGAAGGCGCTGTTCAAATTCGCGACCGAGCGCGGCATCCCGCTCGTGTACGCGTCGTCGGCCGCCGTCTATGGAATGGGCCCGGAGTTCCGCGAGGACCCGGAGTGCGAGCGGCCGCTCAATCTGTACGGCTGGTCGAAGCTGCTCTTCGACCGCTGGGTGCGCCACCGTTCGCGCGAGCTGCGCAGCCAGGTCGTCGGCCTGCGCTACTTCAACGTCTATGGGCCGCGCGAGTCACACAAGGGCGAGATGGCCAGCGTTGCGTGGAAGCACCATCTGCAGCTGCGCACGGGCGACGTGGTGCGGCTCTTCGAGGGGTCGGAGGGCTTCGCGGCCGGCGAGCAGCGACGCGACTTCGTGTACGCCGGCGACGTCGTGGCGGTGAATCTCTGGTTTCTCGACCACCCCGAGGTCTCGGGCATCTACAATGTCGGCACAGGGCGCGCGCAGACCTTCAACGACGTCGCGCACGCGGTCATCGCGCATCACGGCCGCGGCAGGGTCGAGTACGTGCCGTTCCCCGAGATCCTGCGCGGAACCTATCAGAGCAACACGTGCGCCAGCCTCGCAAAGCTGCGCGAGGCCGGCTGCGACACGCCCTTCCTCTCGGTCGAGGCGGGCGTGTCGCGCTATCTCAAAGAGATTCAACGCAGCTAGTGTCCCGTCTCAGAAGTTCGCGGGCTAATTTCAGGGACGTGGGCGCTGAGTGTGTGGCGGCAGAAGCGCTCGAGGCTGGCGAGGATTTCGTCGGCAGTCTTATTCCACGCGAACGGCGTGGAGTCGACGTTCTGCCTCTCGATGAACGCGAGGATGTCATGCACGAGCTCACGCGCGCTGCGATGGACGCCGCGTCGCAGTTGCTTCTGCGTCAGCAGCGCGAACCAGCGCTCGACCTG
>JBGQIB010000178.1:0-8870 GCA_041498295.1 bacterium
GCGCGGAGCGGCTCGACGCGCACCTGAAGCGCTAGTCACTCAGTGCCAGCCGCCGCCGATCGCCTTCACGAGCTGCACCGCGGCGTCTAGGCGCGCCTGCTGCATCTGCGCCGCTTGCAGCTCGAGCTCGAGGTGCGTGCTCTCCGCGACGATCACCTGCAGGTAGTCGGCGATGCCGTGATCGTATTGCGAGCGCGCGATGGCCGCGGCGCGCGCGGACGAGCTCGCCGCATCCGAGACGGCGTCCGCCTGCTCGGCACGCAGGCGCACGCCGACGAGCGCGTCCTCGACGTCCCGAAACGCAGCGAGCACTGTCTGGCGATACGCGGCGACTTGTTGGTCGTAGCGGGCCTGCGCGCCCGCGAGATTCGCGCGCAGCCGCCCGCCCTCGAAGACGGGCACGGAGACACTGGGGCCGGCCGACCACATCCGGCTCTCCCACTGCAGGAGATCGCCTGAGTCGACGCTCTCCAGACCCGCGGCACCCGTGAGTCGCAGCTGCGGGAAGAAGAGCGCGTCGGCCACTCCGACCTCGGCGTTTGCCGCAACGAGCCTCTGCTCCGCCTCCAGTATGTCGGGGCGGTGCTCCAGCAGCTCCGAGGGCACGCCCGCGGGAATCTCGGGCGGGGCGACGGCGAGTGTCTGCGGCTCGAGCGCGAATTCCGGGGCCGGCCGGCCACAGAGCACGGCGAGAGCGTGCTCCGCCTCGCCGCGCTGGCGGCGCACGTCGGCTTGGCGGGCGACGGTGGTGGCGAGCTGCGTCTTCGCCTGCGCGACGTCGAGCTCACTCACGATTCCCGCGCGGTAGCGCGCGTCCACGACGCGCAGCTGATCCGTGAACACGCCGACGCTTTCCGCGAGCGTCGCGCTCTGCGCATCGAGCGAGCGGATCGCGAAGTACTGCGCGGCGACGTCGGCCGCGAGCGTGAGCGCGACCACGCCGTAGTCGTTCTCGCTCGCGTGCGCCTCGGCAGTCGCTGACTCGAACGAGCGCCGTACCCTGCCCCACAGGTCGACCTCATACGTGAGGTCGAGCGGGACCGAGTAGTCGGTCGAGTGTCTGGGTGTGTCCGGCGTCGGCCCGTTCGCAGAGGCCCGACTCGCCTCGAACGAAGGATCGAGCGTAGTGGTGGGAAAGAACTCACTCTCGGTGATGCGCGCCGTCGCGCGCGCCTCCGTGACCCGGGCGACCGCGATCCGGAGATCTTGGTTGGCGCCGCGCGCTTGTTCTTCGAGGGCCGCCAAGGTCGGATCGCCGAAGAGCTTCCACCATTCGGTGTCGAGCGGCGCTGCGCTTGCCGCGGCCTCTGTCCCTTCGCCGTACTTCGCCGGAGTCTCGAGCGGCGGTCGACCGTAGTCGGGGCCGAGCAGGCATCCGGAAACTGCGGCGCTGGCCGCGAGCGTCAGCAGCCGACACGCGCGACGCTTCATGGCTTCGGGCGCACGGGCTCGACCAGATCTCCGTCCGCGAGCGCCGCGGAGGGCGTCGTGACGACCGAGTCGTCGCCAGTGACTCCCGATGCGATCTCGATCTCGCCGCCGAAGTCGCGGCCGAGCACCACGGGCCTGAACTCCAGCTTGCTATCGGCGCCGACGACCCCGATCCGCGTACCCTGCGCGTCGAAGACGACCGCGCTCGCCGGCACGCGCCAGCGATCTCCGACACGCTGCGCCTGGAACGAGACCTGGACGTACATGCCTGGCTTCAGCATGCCGTCGGAGTTCGGAACGTCGATCTCCACCAGCATCGTGCGCGTCGCGAGGTCGAGCGAGCCCGCGCTTCGCTCGATCGCACCCTTGAAGATCCGCCCGGGCAGCGCGCGCGTCTGCATCTGCACCGGTTGGCCCACCCGCACCTCGTCGACGAAGGGCTGCGGCACGTTGACGTAGACGCGCAGCACGTCGTTCTGCGCCAGCGCGAAGAGCGGCGTGGTGGCACTGCCGCTGCCCGCCGCGATGAGTGCGCCGACATCGACGTTGCGCTGTGTGACCAAGCCGTCGAAGGGCGCAGTGACTCGCTCGAAGCGCTGCTGTTCCGCAAGCCCTTGCACCGTGGCCACCACCGCCTGCACCGTGGCCTCGGCCGTGTGGACCGCATTTCGGCGTTGGTCGAGATCGCCCTGCGCGATCGCGCCATCGCGATCCGCCGCTTCGTAGCGTGCCAAGTTGCTGCGCGCGAACTCGAGGTCCGCCTTGGCGCGCGCGAGATCGGCCTTCGCTTGGGCGAGCTGCTGGTCGAGCTCGGGCGCGCTGATCACCGCGAGCAGCTGACCCTTCTTGACGACGTCGCCGATGTCGACCAGGCGGCGCTCGAGATAGCCGTTCACGCGCGCGTACAGAGTGGCTTGCTGAAAGGGCAGCGTCGAGCCGGGCAAGTTGAGGTCCGAGCTCGTGGGCGCGGGCTGCGGCGTGGTCACGGCGACCCGGGGCCGGGCCCCGACCAGCGCCTCGGTCGCGCGCTGCAGCTCGAGGCGGGCGCGGATGCGCGGGATCACGCCCAGCGCGAGCAAGATGAGGAGTACAGCGGCGAGCCCGAGCCAGGCGGCGTTCGCGCGCGCGCGGGTCGCCGTGCGACGCGCGAGCGACGGAGCCCGAGAGTGACTCGGCGCGACGTCGCTCATTCCACTGCCACGGGCGCCGGTGCTCGGGAGCGAAGCAGGCTGTACATCAGCGGCACGAAGAACAGCGTATAGGCCGTAGCGAAGCTGAGTCCACCGATGACGGCGCGGCCGAGCGGAGCATTCTGCTCCCCGCCCTCGCCGAGCCCGAGTGACATCGGCAACATGCCGATCAACATCGCGAGCGCGGTCATCAATACGGGGCGCAGGCGCGTGTGGCCCGCAGACAGCGCGGCGGCGCGCGCGTCGAGCCCGCGGCGTCGCTCCTCGTTCGTGAACGTGATCAACAGGATGCTGTTCGACGTAGCCACGCCGATCGCCATGATTGCGCCCATCAGCGAAGGCACGTTGATCGTGGTTCCGGTCGCGAACAAGAGCCACAGAATCCCCGCCAGCGCGCCCGGCAGCGCCATCAGGATGATCAGCGGATCGATCCACGACTGGAAGTTCACGACCATCAACAAATACACGAGCAGGATCGCGAACGCGATCCCGAGGCCGAGGCCATAGAACGCCTCACGCATGCTCTGCACCTGCCCGCGGACCGAGATGGTGCTCGCCTTCGAGATCTTTCCGCGGAACTCGTCGACGAGCTTCGAGACCGCGTCGGAGACGCTGCCCAGATCGGTCCCCTGGACGTTCGCGAAGGCGTCGAAGACGGGCTGCACGTTGTAGTGACTCAGGGCGACCGGCGTGGTCGTGCGTCCGATCGAGGCGAGGTTGCTGAGCAAGATGGGAGAGCTGTTTTCGGGGATGGACACGGGCGTGTTCTGCAGCGCGCCGATGTTTCCGAGCTTGTGCTGCGGACTCTGGATCACGACCTGATAGCTCACGCCGTTCTTCGGATTGAGCCAGAAGTTCGTGCTGGTGGAGCCGTTGCCGGTGAGTGAGATCAGGAGACTCTGCGCGACGTCGCGCTCCGTGAGTCCACTCTGGGCCGCGAGTGAGCGATCGACGTCCAGCGCCAAGCGCGGGCCGTCGAGGACCTGGTGGACGTGGACGTCGACCGCGCCCGGAATCTCGCGCATGCGCGCGGCGATCTGCTGCGCCGCCGCGAAGTTCTGCTCCCGCTCGGCGTTCGGCCCGCTGATCTGTACGTCGATCGGCGCGGGCAGGCCGAAGTTGAGGATCTGGCCCACCATGTCCGCCGGCTGCGCGAAGAACGTGAGTGCGGGAAACTCGCCCGGCAGCACGGCGCGAAGCTGCTTCAAGTAGCTCGCCGTCGGCCCGTGAGAGGGCCGAAGTGAAACGAGTATCTCCCCCTCTGCCGCGCTCAGCGATGCGCTGTCGGTGATCGCCAGGTTGATCCCGCCCGGCACCCCGAGGTTGTCGAGGATGACCGCGATCTCGTCGGGCGGAATGAGCGTGCGAATCCGGTCCTCGACACGCTGGACGTAATGCTCCGTCTCCTCGAGGCGCGTCCCGCTCGGCGCGCGCACGTGCAGGCGAATCTGTCCGGCGTCGACGTACGGGAAGAAGTCGCGCCCGACGAACGGCAGGAGCAAGAGTGACGCGGCCGCGAACCCGGCGAAGCCGAGCAGGACCGAGCGGCGTTCTGTGAGTGCGGTCGAGAGACTGCGCTCGTACGCGGCGCCGAGCCGGTCGAACGCGCCCTGGACGCGCTGGTGCAGGCGCGCGACTCGCCCGCGTCGCGCTGCGTGCGGCTCCCTTCGCTCGCGCTCGAGCTCACCGGGAAGCAGATACAGGACCATGGTCGGGATCAAGGTGCGCGACAGCAGATAGGACGCCAGCATCGCGGAGACGACGGCGAGCGCCAGCGGCGAGAAGAGCGAGCCGACCACGCCGCCGAGCGCGAACACCGGCACGAATACGATGCAGATCGCGAGCGTCGAGACGAAGGCCGGAACCGCGATCTGCTGCGCGCCGTCGAGGATCGCCTGCCGGATCGGCTTCCGCAGCGCCAGATTTCGGTGAATGTTCTCGATCTCGACGGTAGCGTCGTCGACCAGGATTCCGACCGCGAGCGCCATACCGCCGAGCGTCATCACGTTGAGTGTCTGGTGAAGCACCTTCAAGACCAGGATCGAGGTCAGGACCGAGAGCGGAATCGAGGCCGCCACGATCACGGTGCTGCGCGGGCTGCCCAGGAACAGGAGAATCATGAGGGCAGTGAGTCCAGCCGCGATCGCGCCCTCGCGCACGACGTCGCTGATGGCCGCGCGCACGAAGAGTGACTGGTCGAAGAGCAGATCCGCCTTGAGGCTCGGCGGCATGCCCGCCATGATCCGCGGCAGCAAGTCCTTCACGCCCTGCACGACCGAGAGCGTCGAGGCGGCGCCGCTCTTCATGACCGCGAGCATGACCGCGTGTTGGCCGTCGCGCCGGACCAGGTTCGTCTGCGGCGCGAAGCCGTCGTGGACGTGCGCGACGTCGCGCATCTTCACGACCGAGCCATTCACCGACTTGATCGGCAGCTCGTCGAGATCCGCGAGCAGCGACGGACTGCCATTCAGCGCCACGTCGTACTCGCGCGCGCCCATCTTCGCGGTGCCCGCCGGGAGGATCACGTTCTGGTCGCCCAGCGCGCTGGCGACGTCCTGTGGAGACAGCCCGCGCGCGTAGATCGCGTCGGCGTCGAGATCCGCCACCACCTGGCGCGACTTCCCGCCGTACGCCGGCGGCACCGACGCGCCTTGCACGGTCACGAGCTGCGTGCGCAGGAAATTGCCGGCGAGATCGTTGATCTCCTGATCCGAGAGCGTGTCGCTGCTGAGACTCATCAAGAGGACCGGAACGCTGGCGGCGTTGTACTGCAGAATCAGCGGCGGAGTGATTCCCGGCGGCAGCGGCCGGAGCAGCGTCTGCGAGATCGCGTTGATCTGCGCCACCCCGGCCTCGACCTTCGCGCCCGGCTGAAAGAACACCTTGATGACGCTGACGCCGCGCAGCGTCTGCGACTCGATGTGCTGGATGTCGTTCACGGTCGTCGTCATGGCGCGCTCGACGATCGTCGTGATCCGGTTCTGCATCTCGTCGGGCGCGAGTCCGCCGTAGCCCCACACCGAAGAGACCACCGGAATGTCGATGTTCGGGAAAATGTCGGTCGGCATCGTCACGATCGACACCGCGCCGAGCACGCCGATCAACATCGCCATCACGACGAAGGTGTACGGGCGCCGGAGCGCGAGTCGGACGATCCACATGGGTCTACTGCTCTGACCTCGGAAGTCGCCGCGGGGTTTACACGCCCGTGCCGTTTTCCGGGCCGGAGCTTAGCGCTAGTCGTCGAGCGCCTGGTACGCGGACGTCCAGAAGTCCTTGAACACGGGCGGCCCGCTCGGGGAGTCCATCAGGCGCTGTGTCAGCAGAATCCCGACCAGGTCTTCCGCGGGATCACTGTGCCCCGACGTGCCGTAGCCGCCATCCCAGCCGAAGCGCCCGGGGCTCGCGCATAGGTCGTCGCGCCGCACGACTACCGACATGCCGAAGCCCCAGCCCCTGCCGTCGCCGAGGATCCCCGCCCCGCCCTGTCTTTGCGCGGGCGTGAGCTGATTGCTGGTCATGAGCTCGACCGACGGCCGCGACAGGATCCGTTCGCCTCCGGCGCGACCCTTCGCAAGCAACATCCGGCAGAACGCGAGATAGTCGCCGGCGGTCGAGACGAGACCACCGCCGCCGGAGGGAAACGCGGGCGGGCGCGCGTAGCGACTCGCTCCGCGGTCGTCGAAGACTTCGATCGCGCGCGTCGCGGCGTTCGCCGAGTACGCGCTCGCCAGTCGGTCGAGCTTCGCGGGCGGAACGTGGAAGCCCGTGTCGTTCATGCCGAGGGGTGCGAAGATGCGCTCGCGCAGGAACGCCTCGAGTGACTCACCGGACGCGCGCGCGATCAGGACGCCGAGAACGTCGGCGCCGGTGTGATACATCCATTGCTCGCCCGGCTGATGCGCGAGCGGCAGCGCGCCGATTCGCTTCATGAAGTCGTCGGGCGAGAACGTAGGTGACAGCGGCCCGGGCTGGAGGCCGGCTTCCGACATCGCCTTCTGAATCGGGTAGTGGCCGGGCGGCGCCCACACGAGCCCGAAGCCCGCGCGGAACGTCAGTAAGTCGCGCAGCGTGATCGGGCGAGTCGCGGGCACGGTGTCGTCGAGCGCCGCATCGATGCGCTTCAGCACCGTGCGCTTCGCGAGCTCGGGCAAGAAGGGATCGACCGGGTCGTCGAGCCGAAGCCGGCACTCCTCGACCAGGATCATCGCCGGCGCCGCGGTGATCGGCTTGGTCATCGACGCAATGCGAAAGATCGTGTCGCGGCGCATCGGAGCCGAGTCAGCGATTGCCGAGAGTCCCGAGTGCCTCGACGTGCGTCTCTCCGCGCCGGCTGAGCAGCGCGACGAGGCCCGGCAGGGAGCCGCTCGCGACGTGGCGCGCCAGCACGTCGTGCAGGCGGCGCAGCCGCGCTGCGGAAAGTCCCCCGCTGCTCATCGTCCCGATAGCCTACCCGAGTCGGCCCGCAAGGCGATAAGCTGGCGCGATGGGCGACGACCGAGACGGCGAGTTCGCGAAGTATCTGATCGAGCGCTTTCAGGGCGAGGTGTACGGAGAGGCCGTCTTCGCGGCCGTGGCCGACGCCGAGCCGGACCCGGAGGCGCGCTACAAGTGGCGCGTGCTCGAGGCGCTCGAGCGCGAGACCAAGGAGTACCTGGCGCGCGCGCTCCGTGAACGCGGCCATGCGGTGGAGGCGAACGAGGAGAGCCGCGTGCAGGGCGAGAAGCTCGGCCGCCGGCTCGCGTCGGTGCCGCGCGCGCTCTTCATGGCCGGATTTCGGAGCGAAGTCATCCGCTTCGTCGCCGAGTACGAGCAGGCCGAAGCCAGCGCGCCCGCGGACGGGTTGGCCGTTGCGCAGCACGTCACCGCCCACGAGCGCGCGATCCTCGATTTCGCGGATCTCGAGCTCGCGGGACGCGTCGCCGAGTCAGTGGCGCCCGTGCTGGCGTTCCTCTCCGCCCCGCCTGCTCCACCGGGCCGCTGAGGAGTCAGCGCTCCAGGGGCGGGATGCGCGGCCCGTCGAGCCCGGCGACAAGCACAGTCGAGGCCTCGTCGGCGACCTGCTGGAGCGCCGCCTCGACCGCCTCGCGCACGATCGCGTCCGTGGCGTCGCGGCGCTCGACGAAGCCGCTCCCGGAGACTGCTCTCCGGGTCGAGGGCTTCAGGTCGCGCCCGTAGCGTTCGACGGTCACCGTGATCGAGCAGGCCACGCGGGTCGAGCCGTCCCTGCGCTTCTGGATGTCGAGCGAGCTGGCATGCACGTCGAACTCGACGACGCGCCCGAACTCACCCAAGTAGGGTTTCGCCGAGCGCTGCGCGCTGCGGTACGAGCCCTCGACGCTCTTGACCAGCGCCGCGCACAACGGCTCCCCCACCGCGACCTTGTAGTCACTCGTGCGCGCAACGTGCGCGAGCAGGTTCTCCGTACACACGACCCCGGCCCTTTCGGAGGATCGGGCCGAGGTCGGTCGGCTCGGCTGGATGTCATGACTCAGCTCGATGGTTTTCACGCAAGCCGCGCAGCAGACCGCGGCGAGGACCAGCGTGAGGCAGCGCATCCCGGAGCTATCGGCAGCCCAGCCGCCGAGCCCTGTGTCAGAGATCACCGGCCGAAGCGACCCGCCTGGTAGTCGGTGATCGCCTGCTCGATCTCTTCCTCCGTGTTCATCACGAAGGGCCCGTAGCCGACCACGGGCTCGTCGATCGGCTCGCCGCTCAGCACGAGCGCGGTGAGATCCTCCTCCGCCTGCACGGCGATGCTCTCACCGGACGGGTCGAAGATCGCGATCTCCGCGTGCTTCGCGCGCGCCAAGCCGTCGAGCGAGGCGACGCCCTTCAGGACCAAGAGCGCGGCCGTGTGCCCTTCGGGCAGCGGCAGCTCGACTCTCTCGCCCGCGCGGAGTCGCAGATCCCAGAGATTGATCGGCGTGAACGTTTGCGCCGGCCCGCGCGCGCCGGCGAAGTCACCGGCGATCACGCGCACGCTTCCGCCCGGCAGCACGACGGCGGGAATCTGTGCGTCGAGCAGTGTCTGGTAGCGCGGCGGCGTCATCTTGAAACGCGCCGGCAGATTCACCCAGAGCTGAATCATCTCGAGCGTTCCGCCGCGGCGCGTGAATTCGAGAGAGTGCTTCTCCTCGTGCACCACGCCCGAGGCCGCGGTCATCCACTGCACGTCGCCGGGACCGACGCGCCCGGAGTTGCCGGCGGAGTCACGATGCGCGACCTCGCCCTGATAGACGACCGTCA
>JBGQIB010000179.1:0-8646 GCA_041498295.1 bacterium
CCAAGGGAGTCAGCGGCCGAAGCACGAAGTAGGTGGCGTAGACGAGGAGCGGCCAATGCCAGAGATACAGTGAGTAGGAGATCAGCCCGACGAAGACCGCGGGCCCCGCCGAGAGGGCGCGGCCGACGCTGGTCGACCCGTCGATCCCCGCCCACAGGATCAGCGCCGCGCCGGCGACCGGCGGAATCGTAGTGAAGCCGGGGAAGTGAGTGCGCTCGCTGTAGTGGAAGATGGAGTAGGCGATCAGCGCGAGCCCCAAGAGCGCCGCCAACTCGCGCGCAGTGCCGCGGAGAACGGCGCGCTCGGCCCCCACCGCGACGAGGCAACCCAGCCCGAGCTCCCACGCGCGCATCGGCGCGAGATAGAAGGCGGCTTCGCGATAGTTCTGCGTGCCGACCGCGCACAGGATGAACGAGACGAGCACCGTCGCGAGCGTCGGCGCGAAATACCGCCCCCCGAGCCGCCGGCGCGCGAACAGCAGCAGGCCGGGAAACACGATGTAGAACTGCTCTTCGACCGCGAGTGACCACGTGTGCAAGAGCGGCTTGCTCCACGACGTGTCGTCGAAGTATCCCGCTTGCGCGAAGTAGAAGAAGTTCGCCGAGAAGAAGGTGGTCGCGACGGCGCTTCGAGCTAGCTGCGCGAGGTCGTGGGGCAGGAGCAGCCAGCAGCCGATCGCCAGGCTGACGAGCAGCACCGCGAACAGCGCCGGGAAGATCCGCCGGATCCGCCGCTCGTAGAAGCCGAGCAGCGAGAACGAGCCCTGCTCGATCTCGCGTGTGAGGATCTGTGTGATCAGATAGCCGGAGATCACGAAGAAGACGTCGACGCCGACGAAGCCGCCGCCGAAGCCCGGAATTCGCGCGTGCTCGAACGCGACCGCGAGAACCGCGATCGCGCGCAGCCCGTCGATGTCTCGACGATACGTGAGCTCCACGCTCACCAGACGTAGGGAATCGGACGGCTGCGCACCATGGCGCGGTAGGCTTCGCAACCGGAGAGGACGAGCGCGATCGGGACCGCCGACACATGAAAGCGTCAGTCGAGCCCGGGCACGACGAACAGCGCGACGAGGAAGAGACTCGCCAGCGCCTGGATAAGAGCGCGAAGGCCGTGAACACGACCCAGTAGACCCACCCCTCCCAGAACCGCAGCGTTCCCGCGCTCAAGACCCTGCGCCGAAGGTCGGCCATCGCCGGGGAATGCTGCTCCGGGCGAGAACTCTCGTCGGGCCGCTACGATACGCGCGATGCCGGGGCCACCCACTTCGAGTGCGATGAACTTCGCGCGCAACGCGTCGTCGACGGCGCTGACGCAAGTGGTGCGCACCTTTCTCGGACTCGCCCTCGCGGTGCTTCTGGCGCGCTGGCTGTCGGAGCCGGATCGCGGCACCTACGCGGTGGTCGCCACGCTCGCGCTCTTCGGCGATCAGCTGAGTCAGCTCGGCATGCGCTTCGCGGTCATCTACCGGATGTCGCAGCGGCCGGAGTCGCGGGCGCGCGCGGTCGGCGCCGCGCTCGTGCTCACGCTCGCCGCCTTCGCGCTGCTCGCGTTGCTCGCGGCGCTCTTCGTCGATCCGCTGCGCGAGAGTTTCCTCTTGGGTGCGGACCGCAGCTTCGTCTATCTCGCGCTCGTGCTGGCGGCGGCGGATCTCTTCTCGGGTCTCTGGGACGCGATCGCGCGCGGCATCGACCGCTTCGACCTGCGCAACGCGGATCAGATCGCGATCGCGATCGTGACTCTGGCCGCGACCTGGGTGTCGCTCGTGGTGTTTCAGAGTGGGCTCGTCGGCGTACTCGCCGCGACCGCGGGGGCGCGCATCGCTGCGCTCGCCGTGTTCGGCGCCCTGACCTTGCGGCGCAGCGGGATCGACCTCGCGCTCGATCCGCACGAGCTCGGCGAGTCCCTGCGCTTCGGGGTGAAGGGCCACGTCCAGACGCTCCTCGCGAGGCTGCACGAGCGCGTGGACGTGATGCTCATGGCGGCGCTGCGCGTGGACCCGGCACAGATCGCGGTCTACGCGGTCGCCGTCAGCGTGATCGATCGGCTGCGCGTGGTGCCCGACTCGATCAGCTCCGCGCTCTTGCCGAAGCTCGCGACGGTGACTCCGGCGGAGATGGGCCCGTACACCGCCCGAGTCACTCGCCACCTGGTGTTCTGGGTTGGTCTCTCGGGGATCGCCCTGGCGGCCGCGGCGCCGTTCGGGGTGCCCCTCCTGTTTGGCCGGCAGTACGCGGCGTCCGTGCTGCCGCTGTTCGTGCTGCTGCCCGCGACCGCGATGCTCACGGTACGCACCATCGTGTCGAACTACTTCGTCGCGGTCGGCAAGCCGGGCTTCAACGCGAAGGTGCAGGCGCTGGCGGTCGCGGTGAACGTCGCGGCAAATCTGTGGGCGATCCCGCGCCACGGGATCGTCGGCGCCGCGTTCGCGAGCCTGGTCTCGTACGGCGTCGAGGTGACCGCGACCGTGGTCGCGTTCCAGCGTTCGACACACTGCGGTGTTGGCGAGACACTCATCGTGGCGCGCAAGGACCTCGAGCCGTACATCGGCCGCATGCGGCGCCTGCGCGCGCGGCTCGGCGGCGCCTGAGGCATGGCCGCCAATCCCGAGCTTGCGCCGCAGATCCCGATCGTCGTGCTCGCGAGCGCGGTCTGGGACACGCCGAACCCGGTCAATTGCCACCAGATCGCGACGAGACTCGCGGCCGCGGGACACCGGGTGCTGTTCGTCGACTCGAGCGGGCTGCGCGCGCCGGCGCTCGTCGGCTCGGCGCACGATCGGCGCCGCGTGCTCGCGCGCCTCTCGCGCGGCCTCGCTGGCGCGCGCCGCGTCGCGCCGAACCTCGAGGTGCTTTCGCCGCTGACTCTGCCCGCGGGCTGGCCCGAGCCGCTGCGCTCGCTCTCGCAGTGGCTCTTCGCGCGCTCGGTGCGCCGCGCGGCGCGTGCGCGCGAAATCGAGCGGCCCATCGTCTGGGCGATGTTGCCGACGCAGCTCGGCGCGGCGCGCGCGCTCGAGCCTCGACTCCTCGTGTATCACGCGGTCGACGACTACGCGGCCAATCCGGGCGTCGACGCGGCCTGGCTGCGCGCGCGCGAGTCGGAGATGCTGCGCGCGGCGAATCTCGTCTTCGCCGCGAGCCCGAGCCTGGCCGAGCGCCTGCGCGTCGAGCGGGGCGACGTCGAACTGCTCGCGAACGTGGCCGACGTCGAGCTGTTCTCTCGCGCGCTGACGGAGCCGCACGCCGAGCCGGCGCGGCTTTCGGGCCTGCGTCGACCGCGCGCGGTCTACGTCGGCAATCTCGCCGCATATCGCTTCGACTTCGAGCTGCTGCGCGCGGCGGCGCGGGCGCTGCCCGACGTCGACTTCGCGCTCGTCGGTCCCGTCGGGCTCGGCGATCCGAAGACTCCCGGCGGACCTGCCGCGGCGCTCGCCGCGGAGCCCAACGTCCACTTTCTCGGCGCGCTTCCGCAGACCGAGCTTCCAGCGCTGCTCGCGCACTGCGACGTCGCGCTGCTGCCGCTGTTAGAGAATCCTCACACTCTCTCGTGTATGCCGCTGAAGCTCTGGGAGTATCTCGCGGCGGGGCTTCCGGTCGTCGCGCGCGACCTTCCCAACCTGCGCGGCCTCGCCGACGAGCGCGCCATCCGCCTCTACGCCGACCCGCGCGCCTTCGTGCCCGCGCTCGCGAAGGCGCTCGAGGACTCGCGCCTCGGACGCGACGAGCGACTCGAGCTCGCGCGCCCACACAGCTGGCCCGCACGCATCTCCGAGATCCGACGCCGGCTCGGCGCGGCGATTTGTTGATATCCTGCGCGGGCGGGAGAGTGCGCTCGTGGGAGAGCCGATGCGTTTCGCGTTTCTCGTTTATCTCGGGCGCTCCGGCTCCACGTTTCTCGCGCGCAGCCTCGACGCGGTCTCGCGTGACCTGCTCGTCACTCCGGAGCTGAACTTCATCGTGACGGCGGCGCTCGCGGGCGACACCACGATGCGCGCGCTCTCCGCAGACGAGCTCGTCCGCTTCGTGCGCCGCGATCTTCAGATCGCGAACCTCGACCTGTCCGACGCGGAGCTCGACGCGCGCACGCGCGCCTGCGCGGGCCAAGGAGCTCGCGCGTTGGCCGAGACACTCGTCGGCGCGCACGCCGAGAAGCGCGCATGCGCGCCGCGTGTCGTCGTCGTCAAGAAGTCCGTCGCGCACCTCGCGGTCGAGCGCCTGCTCGAGGTCTTTCCCGAGGCCCTCTTCATCCACATCCGGCGCGATGGCCGCGCGGTCGTAAGCTCACTAATCCACACCGAGAGCGTGTACGACCCCGGGCACATGCTCGGTCGCGGCGATCCGGTGCACGCGGCGCGCCTCTGGGTGAAGCAGATGCGGAGCGTCGAAGAGGCCGCGAAGCGGCATCCGCGGCGCGTGCTCGAGGTGGCCTACGAATCTCTGCTACGCGCGCCCGAGGCCGAGCTCGAGTCACTGCGCGCGGCCCTGGCGAGCCGGATGGGGGTCGAGCTGCGCGGGCCGGGCGGCGACTCCGCGTTCGTGGTACCGGAGCGCGAGCGCCAACTACACCGATTGGTGTCAGAGCCCGCGGTCGAGGAGCGCGCAGACAGCTGGCGCACGGAGCTCGGCCGCGCGAACGGCATCGCGGTCGAGGCGATCGAACGCGAGTGGCTGCGCCGTCTCGGCTACCCGGAGTATTTCCTCGTCGACGCGAGCGCGACGGCGATCGCGAGCGCGCGCCTGCCCCTGGAGCTCCGGCACCTGGGAATCACCTTGCGACACGTGCTCTGGCGCGGCGGGACCCTGGCGCGCTTGCTCGTCGCCGACCCCGCGCTCGCGGCGTCGCGCCTGCGCGAGGCGCTCTTCCAGCGCTTCGGCGCGCGCTAGCCGCGCAGCTCGAGCACGAACGCGTCGTGCCTGTCGAGCTGCTCGCGATGGCGCTCCACGAACGCGTCCGGTGCCGCGGCCGTGAGTCGCAGGAGCTCCTCGCGCTCGTGCTCGTCGACGACCACGTAGCGCACGCGCTCGCGCCGCAGATACCCGAGCAACACAGCCGGGTGTGGAGTGCGGCGCAGATCGACGAAGCGCGCGCCCGCGTAGTAGCCGATCCGCTGCTTCACGGCGGCGACGGCTTCGTCGCGTGAGAGCCCGCCCTCGGATCGGATCCACTCGGCGGCACGGCGCTCCGGCAGCGCCTCGATCCGGTCGGGGCGCAGCGCCTTCCCGAGCCCGAGCCCGGCGACGAGGACGAGCGGAAGTGCCATCCGCAGCGCCGGCCGAGCCGCGAGCGCAGGCACACGCGCGAGCGTTCCCACGAGCGCGAGAGCGCCGAGCGCCTCGTAGCCGAACCAAAGCGTCGCCGGCGGAAGCACGTGGCGCCGACTCAGGTAGTCCGAGCTCGCCGCCAAGCCGAAGAGCACGACGAGATATAGCGCCGCGTAGGCCGCGAGGAACCAGCCGCGCCGTGTCGGCCGCCCGCGCGCGGCGAAGAATCCGACCAAGAGCAGGAGCAGTCCCTCGGCGCGCAGCGCTTTCAGCAGCTCGAGCGGCAGCAGCTTCGCGGCGAACGCCAGCTTCCCAGTGCCGCTGGCCGCCGGAACGTCGCGGAAGGCGCGCACGCCGCGCGGCAGCGGCTTCAGGTCGGTGCGCCCGGCGACCAGCGGGTCGACGTGCTGTGCGTGTTTCTCGTCGTCGTTCGAGAGGCCGAGAAGATGACTCACGGACTTCTTCTGCGTGAGCGAGAGTCCGCCCGCCTGCAGCGAAACGACCGCCACGTACGGGGACATCACGAGCGCCGCGCCGAGGCAGAGCGGCGCGGCGAAGCGCAGCGCCTGCGACACCGTCCAGTGTCGCCTCAGCAGCTCGAACGCGGCGAGCGCCACGCCGACGACGACCGTGCCGACTCCCTCCGGCCGCGTGACGTAGGCGAGCGCGGCCACGCCGCCCGCGCAGAGCGCGCTCGCGGCGCTCTCGCGCAGATACGCGCGCAGCAACAGCGCCGCGCTCGACAGAAACAGCGCGAGATACAGCGCATCGCTCTGCACGTCCGAGAGCTCCAGCGCGACCGGGTGCACCGCCAGCAGAAAGCCCCCGATCGCCGCGACCCGCCGGCCGAAGCCTTCGCGCAACAGCGCGTACAGCGCGCCGACCGCGAGCGCCCCGGCGAGCACCGACACGGCCACGGCCGCGCGCTCCCAGTCCGGCGTGAACGCGTGCGCCGCCGCGATCGCCGCCGGATAGCCCGGGTGGTACTTGTGAGCGAGCGCCGTCTTCCAATCGCCGGCAGTGATGAGCTGCGCGAGTCGGATGAACTCCGGGCCGTCGTTCATCATGACTGCGGTCTGCAGCCAGCGCAGCTCGCGCACGAGCGCCGCGAACAGCACGAGCGCGACGGGCACGGTCCAGTCGCGGCGTGTCGCTGTCGCCGACTCGTTCAGATTCCCCTCGACTGGCCGCCCCCGCTGGACATCGGCCCGCGGGCCGATGTCGGGGCCGACTGCAGAGTAGTGGACCTGCGTCACAGAAAATAGGCTGGGGCGCGGGCAGGATTAGATACGATCGGTTCTGCATGCAGAGCGCGTATACGTTTCGGCCGCTCAAAGAAGGGGACGAGGCCGCCGAGGCCGGAGCGCGCGCGTTCGCCCGCGCGTCGCTCTACGAGCGGGTGTGGCTGCACGCCGCGCTCGAGCTCCCGATCCTACGCGCCCGCGCGGAGCCATTGGCGGCATTTCACGGCGAGCGCGTGGTCGGCCTCGCGGCCGCGATCGAGGGTCTCTTCCCGTTCCGCGCCGTGGCGATCGACGCCGCGCTTCCGGGCATCGCGAGCGCGCTCTTCGCGCGGCTCGAGCCGCCGTTCGTATGTCGCGTTTCGGCGCGACTCACGTGCGAGCTCGCGCGTGCGGGCGGGCGCTGGATCCGCGCCGAGCGCCAGATGGTGCGGCTCGATCCGTGCGCGTCGCCGGCGCCGGTCGACCCACAGATCGAGCGACTCTCCGACGCGCGTGAGCTCGCGCGCTTCTGCGGGCCGCGGTTCGCGCCGCTGGCGCTCGAGCTCGGCCCGTTCTTCGGCATCCGCGACGCATTCGGTGATCTCACGGCCGTCGCCGGAGCACACGCGCTCACCGAGCGTATCGCCCTCATCGGGCACCTCGAGACGCGCGAGGACTGCCGCCGCCAAGGCTCCGCGCGCGCGCTCGCCGCTGCGCTGACGTGCGCCCTCGAAACCCCGGAGCGGCGCGTGGTCGCGCACGTGAACGAAGGCGATCGTCCAGCCGGGCACCTGTTTGCCGAGCTCGGCTTCCGCGGCGTCCACGACTTTTCCGTGTTCGCGCGTTAATCCTTCCGTACCAGGAAGGGCAAGCGAGCGCACCGCGCGAGCGCGCAGTGAGCCGAAGGCGAACGAAGGACGGGTGGCGCGCGGCCGTCCGCGCGCCGGGCCCCGGAGGGAGAGTGCACGAGGGGAGTCGCCGCGCGATCATCGCGGCGTTCGCGGCGAACCTGGGCATCGCGATCGCGAAGTTCGCGGCGTTCGGATTCACAGGGGCCGCGTCGATGCTCGCCGAGGCCGTGCACTCCGTCGCGGACACGGGCAACCAGGCGCTGCTCTTCCTCGGCGGGGCGCGCGCGCGCCGTGCGCCGACCGAGGAGCACCCGTTCGGCTACGGCCGCGAGCGCTACTTCTGGGCGTTCGTGGTCGCGCTCGTGCTGTTCTCGCTCGGCGCACTGTTCGCGATCGGCGAGGGCATCGAGAAGTTTCGGCACCCGGACGAGCTCGAGAGCCCGGTCTGGGCGCTCGTCGTGCTCGCCATTTCACTCGCGCTCGAGACCGGCTCGTTTCTCACCGCGCAGAACGAGGCGAACCGCGTGCGGCGCGGTGAGTCGTGGCTCGCGTTCATCCGACACACCAAGAGCCCCGAGCTGCCGGTCGTGCTGCTCGAGGACCTGGCCGCGCTCACGGGCCTGGCGATCGCGTCCGTCGGTATCGGTCTGGCGGTCTGGACCGGCGATCCGCGCTTCGACGCCGCGGGCTCGATCGCGATCGGTGTCTTGCTCGGCGTGGTCGCCGTGTTGCTCGCGATCGAGATGAAGAGTCTCTTGATCGGCGAGGCCGCGACGCCCGCGGACGTCGCGCGGATTCGCCTCGCGATGGAGAGCGCGCCGCACGTCGCGCGGATCATTCACCTGCGCACCATGCACCTCGGCCCGGATGATTTACTCGTCGCGAGCAAGCTCGCCTTCGATCCGCGCCTCGACTTCGCCTCACTGGCGAAAGCCATCGACGAGACCGAGCGCCGCGTGCGCGCCGTCGCCCCCGCCGCGCGCTTGATCTTCCTCGAGCCGGACGTGGATCGGGGCTCCGAGGACTGACTCCGACTCACTCGCTCCATTCGAGCAGCTCTTTGACGGTCTGCTGGTCGAACTTGTAGCGGAATGAGACGAACGGACCCTGGCTGGTCCAGTCCTTCTTCGAGAAGTCGTTGTCGCGGTAGCCGCCCCAGTTGTAGCCGGCGGTGACCCAGAGGTTCTTCATCACCACGTAGCCGAGCGACGCGCTGTAGAGCTGGTCCGTCGTTCCGTCGGAGTACGAGTGGCGCAGGCCCGTGCGCGCGCCGATGTCGAAGCCGCCCCAGAGGTCGCGGCGCAGCTCCAC
>JBGQIB010000180.1:0-8563 GCA_041498295.1 bacterium
AGATCAAGCCGCCGAAGCGGGAGCCGCGCTGCTCGGTCTCGGCGGCGTCCGCGAAGCCCGCCTCGCGCATCAGCGTGGTGAGCGCGTCGTCGGTGTTCGCGCGCAAGCTCTCTTCGCGATGCACCAGACGCGCGAGGAAGGCGCCCAGGCCGTGCCCCGCGCCGCCGAAGTCGACGAGGTTCAGTGACCCGCCGGGCCGCAGCACACGCCGCACCTCGCGCAAGACCGCAGGCTTCTGCGCGGAGTCGAGGTGGTGGAACATGAACGAGGAGAGCACGCGGTCGAAGCTCGCGCCGGCGTAAGGCAGTGAGTCGCCGAAGCCTTGCTCGAAAGTGAGTGCGAGTCCGCCGCGCTCGGCCTTGCGGCGCGCGCGGGCAAGCGCCTTCGCGTCGGGATCGAGCCCGACCATCTCGATCCCCGGCTGCGCCCGTTTGGCGAGCAGGCTGAGCGCTCCGGTCCCGCAGCCCAGGTCTAGGACGTGCTGACCCGCGGAGAGCTGCGCCTGCTCGATGAGTCGCTGGAGGGCGGTCGCGGTGCCGAGCAGACGCGTGAACGGATCGTAGAACGGCAACAGCCAATCGGCGCCGGCCGCGGGAACGAAGGCTCGTTGCTCGTGCTTCGCCATTCCGCTTCACAGTAGAGCACGGCGGGCGACCCGAGTGCGCGCCCTGGGCGCGCGTTGACCCGGCTCGCTGTCCGAAGCGATTCGAGAACCCTTCCCAATTCTTGACGGCCTCACTGACCGCTCGGTGACTCGAGATCAGAAAGATCCCGAGCTGCGGGTGGCGATAGACGGGCGCGGCCTCGCACACGCGCCGGTAGTAGTCCCACGGATCGATGAGCACCTTGGGATCGAACGGGCTCAGCTGCCCGAGCGGAGTCACCCGCGGCCGAACCTCGTGGCCGCCCGCCTCCGCGCGCGCTCCGCCTCGATTTCGCGATCGCGGGCAGGCGCCGTCGTCACAAGCGCGTGCAGCAGCTCGCGGGCGACCTCAGTCGTGCGGTCCACCGCGCGCTGGAACGCGGCTTCATTCACTTTCGACGGGCGGTTGAAGCCCGAGAGCTTGCGCACGAACTGCAGCGAGGCGGCGCGGATCTCGTCGTCCGTCACCGGGGGCTCGAAGTTGAACAGTGTCTTGATGTTGCGGCACATGATGTCGACCTCCAGCCGTCTAGATCCCGCCCGTCTCGAGCGCGCGCAGGAATTGCGCGGAGCTGGAGACAGAGCCGAACGCAGCCTCGACGAGAAGCAGCGAGGCCTCGTGATTCGTGCGCGGAAGATCGGAGCCGATCGGCTCCGCACTGCAATCGGCGAGCAGCACGCACGCGTAGTCCCGGAACATCGCGTCGCGGATCGTCGATTCGACGCAGACACTCGTCGTACAGCCCGTCACGATCAGCCACTTCACGCCGCGGCTCGCGAGGATGGAGTCCAAGTCCGTCCCATAGAACCCACTGAACCGGTTCTTGTACACGACCAGATCGCCCGGCTGCGGCTTCAACTCGTCGAGCACATCGGTGTTCCAGGTGTCGCGAATCAGGATCCGGCTCGGTCGTCCGCTCGGGTCAGTGACTCGCTCGCCGACGGACCAGCCGAGATGGCGCTCCCGACTGGGCGAGCCGGGCGCACCCAGGTCCGAGAGGTCCGGCTGGAAGGCCATCTTCAAGTAGACGACCGGGACTGCGGCTCTCCGTGCCGAGACCAGGACTCTGGCCGTCGGCTCGACCGCGCCGCGGATGGACGAGGTGTCGAACCCCGCGCGATCGAACATGCCACCCTTCGAGCCGAAGTCGTTCTGCATGTCGACGACGAGCAGCGCGGCTCGCGCGAGGTCGACTGCGACGCTGCCCCTGGTCGTCTCGATGTTCACGACCCGTTCCGTGAGCTGCTCCTCCAAGTGACTCACGCCTCGACGATGTCAGATTTCGTGCTCTGTATGAAGCTGACGACCTGAGCGCGTTCCGTCCCCGGGACTCGAAAGGCGTCGAGCGTAGCGTTCAGGTGCCCGAGGAACGCCGACCAATCGTCTGCCCTGATCCGCATGCCGCGATGTGAAGTCTTCATGTCGCGGCCGGTGTAGAAGAGCGGGCCGCCCGCGCTCGAGCAGAGGAATTCGACCAGCAGTTGCTTCTCCTGTCTCACTCCGTCCGCGAGACTTCGGCCAGTCACTGCTCGATCTCCTTTGCTTGCGATGGCCGCAGCTCCTCGAAGCGCGCGCGCGCGAGCTCGAGGTCCTCGAGCTCGAAGAGCTCGCCGCCGGAGGGCGTCACGAGCTGGACGAAGAGTGATTCGAACTCGCCGCCGTCGGCGAGCGTGCCGAAACTGTGGGCGACCGTGAGGTAGCCGTGCTTCTCCGCCGCGACGTAGTACAGCGGCTCGATGAATGCGTCCTGTGACTGCAGGAAGAGCGCGCCGAGAAAGGCGACGTACTCGTCGGCGCCGTCGAGGAAGCCAGCGCCGGCGCGCCGATGGTCGTGGAAGGTGAAGTCGTCGGGCAGCGCGGCGCGGCAGGCCTCGAGATCGTGGTCTCGGAGCGCGCGCAGGAACTCCGTCGCCGCGAACATCCTCGGTGCGGAGTCACTGCGCGCGAAGCGCTCCTGCATCTCCGTGCTCGCGGCGCGCCGGTCGTCCAGGTCGAAGGCAGTGATGGCGGCGATCCGACCCTCCGCGTCGACCTCCGTGATCGAGAGATTCTCGGTCTCGAAGCCTCCGACGTCCGCTGTCGCCCCGGTCCAGCGCAGGCGCTGGAGCGCGAGCCGATCGCCCGCAGTCGCGAGCAACGTCTTCACCAGACGCGCCCCGTGCGAGAGCACGACGCGAATGTTGGCGATGAACATGTCCCGATCGCCGGTCAGGAGAGAGCGGCGGCGGCGGTCCTCCCACACCATCGTCGGGGCGCACATCCGTGCGAGTGCGTCCCACTCGGCCGCCTCGATTGCCTGCGGAATGCGATCACTCACTCGTGTCGCCTCGGTCTCCGGGATGCGCAGCGGATCGGGACGCAGCTCCGCGAAGCGGGCGAGAGCGGTGTCGAGGTCCTCGGGCTCGAAGAACTCGAGCCGCGTGATGCGGCCGCTCGCCACGATCGCCACGGTCGAAAGCAGGTACTCGAAGGGACCTCCCTCGGGCGCAGTCCCGATGACACGCGAGAGGCCGACGCATCCGTGGCGCTCGGTTGCGATCTGAAACTGCGCGCTCTGCTGAACGTCCGGCGTGAGCATCCACTCGGTTGCCAGTGAGTCGAGAAACCGGGCGGCACCTTCGACCCGGCCCAACCCAGTCAGTCGATGATCGTGCGTGACGACGTCGTCCGCGAGCACGGCGCGCAAGCGCACGTGGTCGTGGTCGTTGAACCCATCGACCAGCTCGAAGACCGGTCGCATGACGGCGGCCGCATCCGTACTACGCGCGAGCCATCGAGTCCACGCCTCTCGCCCGGCGGCGCGCCAGTCACTCGAGTCGAACAGCACGACGGATACGATGAGCCCGTCGTCGTCGACCTCGAACAGCCAGAGACTCTCGACCTCGTACGCGCCTTGTCCACCATCGACGGAGCCGGCGCGCGAGATCCGATGCTCGATGGCGACGCGATCGCCCGCGGTACAAGTGAGTCGCCGCTCGATCCGCACATCGGGCGACGTGCGAACGAGATCCCGCACGTCCTCGATCCAACGGTCGACCTCGATCGACAACAGCATGTGGCGGCGTCGATCCTCGATCGTCGCGTTCGCCGCCCACTCGCTCCGCAGCGCGGCCCAGTCGCGTGCCGCGAATGCCGCATATGCGCGATCGATTGCCGCCGTCGCGAGGTTCGGCTTGGCGAGCGCAGCGAGGGGATCGGGTGACGTACCGGCGCCATCGGCGGTCAGAGCGTCGAAGCCCGCACGGGCCTCGTCGAGATGGTCGATCTCGTAGAAGGTGAAGCGGCGGATCAGCCCGCGCGGGTCGACCTCCCCAACGGCGACGCGCGGCGCGAAGAAGGTGCCGCCGTCTCGCGTCCCCACCCATGAGGCGACTGCGAGCAAGCCTCGCCCCGACATCCAGGCGTGATCGATGCGGAGGCGGGCGTCCGGCGCGAGCTCGACGACGACGCGCAGCGACGCGACGAACTCGGGAACGCCGAGTGTCTCGCGACCGAGCGGCCCGCGATCGTCCATCACGAAGTCGGGCGAGAGCAGCGCGACGAGCGCATCCCAGTCTCGGCGGGCCAAGGCTTCGGTGTACGCGCGCATCACGACCGACACGCGACCAAAGGCTGCAGCTTCCCCGGCCGCGTAGCGCTGATCGAGCTCGGTGTGGGCGGCGTAGAGGGCATCCGGGTCGAATTGGACCATCGCAATTTGGTTGCCGCCCGGGTCCACCTCGATGACGCCGATGAACTCGAATTCGCTCGGACCCACCAGCTCAGCGGCGTCTTGCCGACCCAACCGGACCATCGCGCTCAGCAGCACCAGTGAATCGCCCCGCGTCGCGAGCACCGTCATCGTCGGTGCGGACGTGGCCATCTCGAAGAATGGGCGCATGGAGTCGAGATACGGGTCCCGACTGAGCTCGAGCTGCACGAGCGCACGCCGGTCGAAATGCAGGAACTCCGGCGCGAAGAGTGCGGCAAACCCTTCCCAATCGCGGGCTTCCCACAGATCCTGAGCGTGCGCCACCGTCCGTGTCGCCGCGTTCTCGAAGCGAAGCGCGGGCGGCTCACTGCGCAGCGCGTCGTAGCGCGTGCGCGCAAGGTCGAGCTGACCGAGATCGTACTGGTCCATGCAGCGGAAACGGCCATGCGGGTCGAGCTCGGAGACCAGGATCTTCTGATCCTCGAAGGCACCGCCCTCGCGCGTCCCCAGCCAGGTCGAGACCATGAGTGACCCGCGGCCCGCGCGGGTGAGGTGGTCGATGCGCAGGGACACGTCGGGCGCGAGCTCGACCAGCGCTCGCAGCGAGTCGATCCACGCCTGTGGGCCGTGCAGGGTGTCCCAGCCCAGCGGCCGGTGGTCGTGCATGGCGAAGTCCGGGGTCAGCAACGCCGCGACGGCGTCCCAGTCTTGCTCGGCGATGCCCACCGCGAATTTCTTCATTCGCGCGTGCTCCGGATCGCCCGCCGCGTAGCGCTCGTCGAGCTCGGCGTAGGCGGCGTCGAGGGCATCGGCATCGAACCGAACCATCGCCAAGCGCTTGCCGTATTCGTCGGCCTCGATCACCGCGAGTGACTCGATCTCGGTCGGTCCGATCGAGTGACTGGCTCCGCTGAAGCGCATCCGGGTCAGCGCCAGTCGTTCGCCTCGGGTCGCGAGAATCGCCGACTCGAGCCGAGACGAGCTCATGTCGTAGATCTCGCGCGTGAACGCGAGAAACTGGCCCCGATCAAGCTCGAGATGCATCAGCGTCCGGCGGTCGATCTGCCTGAACCGGGGCGCCAGGGTCGCGCCGACTCCTCCCCAGTCACGCGCTGCCCACGCCTGCTCGAACTGCTCCATCGTGCGCGTCGCCGCGTTCTCGATGCGCGGCGCCGGCGGCTTGCGGCGCGGCGCGGCGAAGCACACGCGCGCCTCGTCGAGCTGCTCGAGGTCAAAGAGGTGAAGGCGCTGCACCTGCCCGTCGGGGCCGAGCTCGTTCACGACGACGACGGGCATCTCGAAGAGCCCACCGTCTCGGCTGCCCCAGCGGCGAACGATGTGCAGGGATCCGCGTTGGTCGAGGCCGAGCACGTGCTCGACGCGCGCGGTGACGTCCGGTGCGAGGTCGGCCAGCGTGCGGAACATCGTGAGATACTCCTCGCGCGTGTGCAATGTTCCCCAGCGAATCAGACGGTGGTCTTCGGTGATGAAGCGGGCGGGCAAGAGCACAGCGAACCGTTCCCAGTCCCGCGAGGCGAGCGCTCGCGTGCGACGCCGGAGTGACTCCCAAGAGTCTGCGTACGGCGCGGCCTCGCCCGCGGCGAAGCGATCGTCGAGCTCGTCGTGGGCGGCATCGAGGGCGTCGGGGTCGAATAGTACTGTGGCCACGCGGCGGCCCGCTTCGTCGACCTCGACGATCGTGAGCCACTCGAATTCGCTCGGCCCGGCGGAAGGGCCGCCGATCTCGATGAGCGCCCGCGCGAGCGCGAGGCGATCGCACCGAGTCGCGAGCAACTGCCAGGTATATCGGACCGAGGGGTGCTCGGAGAGTGTCTTCAGTGACGAAAGAACCTGAGCATGATCACTGTCGAGACGCACGAGTGCCCGCCGGTCGTAGTGCTGGAAGCTCGCCGCGTGCAACGCGGCGAGGCGTTCCAGGTCGCGGGCCTCGGCGGCCTCCTTGAACCGATCCAGCGAGCGGGTCGCCGCGTTCTCGATGTGCGGCGCAGATGACTCACTCCGCAGCGCGCCGTAGCACGCGCGTGCCTCGTCGAGCTGTTCGAGCTCGTAGACGTGCAAGAGCTGGATCCGCCCGCCCGGGCCGAGCACGGTCACGTTGACGACGGGGATCTCGAATGCTCCGCCGGCCCTGCTGCCCGTCCAGCGCGCGATGGAGAGAGCCCTGCACTCGTCGAGGCCGAGCGCGTGCTCGAGGCGCAGCTCGGCGTCGGGCGCCAGATCGACCAGCGCGCGGGTCATCGCCAGGTACTCGTCGCGCGAGCGCAACGTGCCCCAGCGTACCGGGCGATGATCTTCGGTGACGAGGTCGGCGGCCAGCAGCGAAGCCACCTGCTCCCAGTCCTGTAACGTATAAGCCTGCATGTGGAGGCGCAGCGCTTCCCAGATCTCCCGATGGGGCGCGGCCTCGCCCGCGGCGTAGCGTAGGTCGAGCTCGGCGTAGGCGGCGTCGAGTGAGTCGGTGTCGAACTGGACCAGTCCCGCGATGCTGCCCGTGCCGTCAACTTCGACGACCAGGGTGAACTCTCCCTCGCTCGGTCCGATCACGGCGTCGCTGGCGATCCAGCGCACACGGAGCATCGCGAGGTGGTTCCCGCGCGTAGCGAGCACCTCATTCGTCTGTCGAGTCATCGCGAAGAGCCTGCGGAGTGACTCGAGATACTGATCCCGATCGAGCTCGAGCAGGAACATTCGCCGGCGGTCGCTGTTCCGGAAGTCCGGTCGGAAGAGCGCGGCCCAGCGATCCCAATCCTGGGCTTCGTTGAGCTCGACAACGCGGTCCGAAGTCCGCGTCGCGAGGTTCTCGATGCGCGGAGTCACTCGCTTTTGTGTCAGCTGCTCGTAGCGCGCGAGCGCAAGGTCCAGCTGATCGAGGTCGAAGATCTCCCATGAATGAAACCGCCGCCCGTCGTGAGTGCACACGACGCTCTGCGAGGTCTCGAACTCCCCGCCGTCGCGAGTGCCGTACCAGGTCGTCGCGGCGACGGCCGCAGTCGCAGAGATGCGCGGAACGTGATCCAGTCGGACGTCTCCGCGTACGTTCAGATCGGCCAGAGAGTGAGCGTTCGCGATGATGGCATCTCGGCCCCTGCGCTCTCCCGTACCGCCGAAGCGCTGCCGGTTGACCAAGGTGAAGTCACCCGGAAGCAAGCGTGTGAGGGCGGCCCGGTCGCCGGCGCCGAATGCACGCCCGAGCGCTCGCTGCTGAGTGATGAGCTCCGCCCACGGCGCCCCTTCGCCGGCGGCGTAGCGCAGATCGAGCTCGGCGTAGGCGGCCTCGAGGTCCTCGAGGTCGAACACCACGAGCGCGCTGCGCCGGGCGGCGGAGTCGACCTCGACCAGGTCGAACATCTCGACCGCCATCGGGCCGCTGCCGTCGACCTCGGCCGTGAAGCGCATCCGCAGCAGCGCAAGCCGCTCCCCGCGAGTGGCGAGCAGCTCACCGCGCCAGTGACTCGCGGTCTCCTCGAAGAGCATGCGCTCGTTGGCGAGGAAATCCTCGCCGGAGACCTGTACGCGCATGAGGCGCCGGCGGTCGTCCATCTGGTGCGTCGGGACGAACGTCGCGACCACACCGTCCCAGTCGCGCTCGCGCCAGCAGCGCTCGAATCTCTCCATCGCGCGCGACGCCGCGTTCGAGAACCGCGCCGAGGGTGACTCGGCCGTGAGCTCGTCGAAGCGCGCGAGCGCTTCGACGCCGCGGTCGCCCTCGAACAGCTCAATGCGCGTCAGGAGGCCGTCGGTTCCGAGGACCCCGAGCCAAAGGAAAGGTCGCTCGAAGGCACCGCCAGTGGCGCGATCGCTGCCCAATTGCGTCCAGCGGAGGAGGAGCGCGTCGGAACGCAGGCCGAGGACGTCGTCGAAGCGGTTGGCGACACCCTCGGCAACCTCGAGCAAGCCATGGAACCACTGCCGGACCGCCTCGACTCCGAAAAGTGACCCGATATCCTGCGTCCGGTGGTCGACGTATTCGATGGCCGGCGCGTGCGACTTGGCGTAGCGATCGGTGTCGTACGGACCCAGCGCCGCCGCTACTGAGCGAGCCGTCGCCGCGGCACGGGTGCGCGGGTCGCCGTCGGGGAGTAACTCGGCGTACCGCTCGTACAGCCGCGCGATGGCGTCGCCCAGCCGGCCGGCGCCGAACGCTTCGGACCGCCGGCGTCGCCCCTCCGCGTCGGCCTCGATAAGAGTGGTTGTCTCAATCTCGTAG
>JBGQIB010000181.1:0-8527 GCA_041498295.1 bacterium
GCCGCGCGCCTCGCCGACCACTCGATCCGCAAGGTCGACGTGCAGGAGTACCCCGAGCTCGGCATGGAAGCGATCTGGAAGATCGAGGTCGAGGACTTCCCCGCGTTCATCGTGACCGACGACAAGGGGAACGATTTCTACTCGGGGCTGCTCGAGCGCAAGCCGAGCCCCGTGCTGCAAATCGGCGGCGAGTGACTCTCGGCGCGATGCTGCCCTTCACCGCGACCTCCCTGCTCGCGCCGATGGAAGGCGTCACCGAGCCGTGTTTCCGCGACCTGGTGCTCGCGCGAAACGATGCGGAGTCACTCGGCGGAGCGTTCACGGAGTTCGTGCGCGTCAGCGTCGCGCCGATTCCGGGCGGCGTCGTGCGCCGCCACCTCGGGCCATCGCGTTTCGCGCAGCCGGTCGGCGTCCAGCTGATGGGCAACGATCTCGCGCATCTCGCACGCACCGCGCAGAATGCAGTCACTGCTGGAGCGACGTTCGTCGACCTGAACTTCGGCTGCCCGGCGAAGGGGGCGATCGCGGGCTGCGCGGGTTCCGCCCTGCTCCGCGATCCGCCCGCGCTCGAGCGCGTGGTGCGCGCGGTCGTGGACGCGGTGCCGGTGCCCGTGACCGCGAAAATCCGTGCGGGCTGGCACGACGCCTCCCGCGTCGAGGATCTCGCGCGCGCCGCGGAGAACGGCGGCGCGCGCATGCTCACCGTTCACTGCCGCACACGCGCCGAAGCGTACTGCGAGGCGGTCGACTGGACGCGCATCGCTCGCGCCGTGGGCGCGGTCTCGATCCCCGTGTGCGGCAACGGCGGCATCTCGAGTCACGAAGACCTCGAGCGCATGCGCCGCGAGACCGGCGCGCGCTTCGCGATGGTGGGGCGCGGCGCGCTCGCTGATCCGTGGATCTTCAGCGGTCGCCGAGTGACTCGCGGCGAAGCCGCGAGCTTTCTCGTCGACTACGCGGACACGATGCAGAAGCGCAGACAGTGGCCCACGCGCGGCATCGGGGCGCGCATCAAGCAGCTCCTGCGCTACTGGACCGCCGGCGGGCTGGTCCCGGACGCGGCGACGCGGACGCGCTTTCTGCGCGAGCCGGACGCCGAGGCGCTGCTCGCACAGCTTCGCGTGTTCGCGGCCGAGGCCTGAGCCCGATGCCGCTCCTCAGCTTCGAGCGCGTGTCCGTCTCCTTCGGCCGCCAGCCGTTGCTCGAGCACGCGAGCTTCCAGATCGACGCCGGCGAGCGCGTCTGCCTGATCGGCCGAAACGGCGCGGGCAAGTCGACTCTGCTCAAGATCGCGAGCGGCGAAGTCACGCCGGACGCCGGCGAGATTTGGCGAACGCCCGCTCTCTCGATCTCGAGCTTGTCTCAAGAGCTGCCGTTCGACGACGAATCGACCGTCTTCGACGTCGTGGCGAGCGGGCTCGCAGAGGACGGTCGACTGCTCGCCGAATTTCACCGCATCTCGCACGCCACATCGCTCGACGCCTCGCTGCTCGCGCGCATGGACGACTTACAGCACGAGATCGAAGCCCGTGGCGCTTGGAGCCTCAGCCAGCGCGTCGACCAGATCCTCGCGCGCCTCGACCTGGACGCCGACGCGCGCCTGGGCAAGCTCTCGGGCGGCTGGCGGCGGCGGGTCGCGTTGGCGCAGGCGCTCGTCTGCAAGCCCGACCTCCTGTTGCTCGACGAGCCGACGAATCATCTAGACATCGAGGTGATCGAGTGGCTCGAGGCGGAGCTGCTCGAGTTCCGCGGCGCGGTCCTCTTCGTGACTCACGATCGCGCGCTGCTCACGCGCCTCGCGACGCGCATCGTGGAGCTCGACCGCGGCGTGCTCACCTCGTGGACGGGGGACTACCCGCAGTTCCTCGCCAAGAAGGCGGCCGCGCTCGAAGAGGAGGAGCGCCACCGTGCGCTCTTCGACAAGAAGCTCGCGCAGGAGGAAGTCTGGATCCGCCAGGGGATCAAGGCGCGGCGCACGCGCAACGAGGGTCGGGTGCGCGCGCTCGTCGCGCTCCGCGAAGAGCGCGCGCGGCGGCGCGAATTGGAGGGCAAGTCACGGCTCGCGCTCGACGAGGGCCAGGCCTCGGGCAAGCTCGTCATCGACGCGCGGCACGTCTCGTTCGCCTTCGCCGACTTCCCGATCGTTCGCGATTTCTCGCTGCGCATCATGCGCGGCGATCGCATCGGTCTCGTCGGGCCGAACGGCGCCGGCAAGACGACCCTGCTGCGGCTGCTGCTCGGCCAACTCACTCCGGCCAAGGGCAGCGTGCGCCTCGGCACGAAGCTCGAGGTCGCGTACTACGACCAGCTTCGCGCCGTGCTCGAGCTCGAGAAGACGGTGATGGAGAACATCGCCGAGGGCCGCGAGTACGTCGAGGTGCAGGGCCAGCGCCGCCACGTGATCAGCTATCTCCAGGACTTCCTGTTCAGCCCCGACCGCGCGCGCACGCCCGCCAAGGTGCTCTCCGGTGGCGAGCGCAACCGCCTGGTCCTCGCGCGCCTGTTCGCGCAGCCCGCGAATCTGCTCGTGCTCGACGAGCCGACCAACGACCTCGACATCGAGACACTCGAGCTGCTCGAGGAGATCTTGGTCGACTACGCCGGCACGATCCTGCTCGTCTCCCACGACCGCGCATTTCTCGACAACGTCGTGACCTCGACATTGGTGTTCGAAGGCCAGGGCCGTGTGCAGGAGTATGTGGGCGGCTACGCCGACTGGCTGAGACTGCGGCAGGCCGGCTCGAGCGCGAAGCCGGCGCCGCGCGGCGCTCCCGGAAAGAGCGCCGAGTCCACGCCCGCACGGAGGCCGAAGGCCGCGAAGCTCAGCTACAAGGACGAGCGCGAGCTCGGGCAAGCGCCCGCAAGGATCGAGTCACTCGAGACCGAGCAAGCCGAGCTGACGCAGCGAGTGAGTCAGCCCGCGTTCTACAAGGGCGGACCGGCCGAGCAGGCCCGCGTGCACGCACGCCTCGCCGCGCTCGCGACGGAGCTGGCAGCGGCGTACGCCCGTTGGGAAGCGCTGGAGGCCTTGCGAGAGGCGCAGGGTTAGAGCGGTCTAACGAAAAACAAGGAATCGGCCCGACATTGCGTACTCTGCGCATCCCATGACGAGCCCGCCGAGCAGCAACGAACGAGACGAGGCCGTGGCCGCACGCCGCGCGCGCGCCGGCGTGCTCTGGAAGTTCCTGTTGCTGAGCTGGCTCTTGATGCTCGCCAACACCGGTAGCTACCTCCTGCACGTGCGATTTCTCAGTGCGCTGGCCACCGGCTGGGTGATCGTCGTATGGCTCACATACTCCTTCTTCTACCTGCTGCCGGTCTTCGCTCCGCTGCTGCTGCTCAACCGCGTGCTCAGCTCGGCGTGGGTCGCGCGCAAGCTGCCGTCCCTGGTGCGCGCTTCGGGCGCGCTGCTCGGCGCCGCACTTCTTGGAGCCAGCCTCGCGCAGATGGTGATCTTCGCCGACGCGATCGTGTTCCGCATGTTCAACTTCCACTTCAACGGCTTCGTGTGGAATCTGGTGACGACGCGCGGCGGCATCGAGTCGATGGGCGCGAGCGGCTCCACGCAGATCAGCTTCGCGTTGATCGCGCTCGGCTGGCTTCTGGCGGAGGCCGTGTTACTGCGCATCGCGCAGCGCAGCCAGCGCTTCGACCGACTGCGCCGCAGCCTGCTGCCGCGCGCCGCGGTGGTGGCCTCGCTCGTGGTTGTGCTGCCCTTGGTCAGCGTAGCCGAGCGCGTGACCTACGGCCTCGCCGACTCCGCCAGCTACGGCCCCGTGTTGACCGCGGCGAACACCTTCCCGCTGTATGTACCAGTGCGCATGCCCCGACTCGGCAAGAAGCTGGGCTTCGCCGTAGACCGCACGCGCGGCCTCGACCTCAAGGTGGACACTGTCCACGTCCACTATCCGCTCCAGCCGATCGCGCGCGCGCCGGGCCACCGCGACTGGAACGTGGTCTGGCTCGTCTCGGAGTCATTGCGCGCGGACATGCTCGATCCGGAGATCATGCCGGCCACGTCCGCGTTCGCGGCGCGCGCGGCGGATTTCCGCAGTCACTACAGCGGCGGAAACGGCACGCGCATGGGCATGTTCTCCATGTTTTACGGCCTCTACGGGAGCTACTGGTTCTCGTTTCTCAACGAGACGCGCGGCCCGGCGCTGCTCGACCTGCTGCTCGACCAGGGATACCAGACCTATGTCTACACCAGCGCCCGCTTCAGCTACCCCGAGTTCGACAAGACGATCTTCCGCCGCATCGCCAGCGCGCAGCTCCATGAGGGCGAAGACGGGATCCCGGGCTGGGAGAACGACCGGCGCAACGTGACTCGCATGCTCGCCGACATCGACGGCCGCGACGCCGCTCGGCCGTTCTTCGCCTTCATGTTCTTCGAGTCACCGCACGCTCAGTACTACTTCCCGCCTGAATCCGTGATCCGGCGGCCCTACCTGGAAAACTTCAACTACGCGACGACGGACATCGCCGCGAACATCGGTCTGATCAAGAACCGCTACATCAACGCCTGCCATCACCTCGACAGCCAGTTCGCGCGCGTATTCGAGAACCTGCAGCAGCGGGGACTACTCGACTCGACGATCGTGGTCATCACCGGCGACCACGGAGAGCAGTTCATGGAGAAGGGGCACTGGGGTCACCATGCCACGTTCGTGGACGAGGAAATACGCGTGCCGCTCGTGATCTGGGCACCGGGCGTGGCGCCCCGGCGCGAGACACGCATGAGCAGTCACCTCGACATCGTGCCCACGCTGATGACGCTACTGGGCGTGACCAATCCCGCGGCGGACTACAGCCTCGGCCACGACCTGTTTGGCGCCGAGCGCCCCGAGCGATGTGTCATCGCCGACTGGGACCGACTGGCCTGTGTCTCGCGCGCCGGCAAGGTGATCCTGCCGGTAAACTACAAGACTTTCGGCCGCAGCGAGGCACTCGGTCCCGATGACTCCGAGCTCGAGGGCGCCGCGCAGGCGGAGCTTCTCGCCAGCCAGCGGAGCGAGCTCGTCGCCGTGATGAAGAACCTCTCGCGCTTCAGCCGCTAGCCTCCGTCCCGGCTGCGTCAGAACTCCGCGTAACCTGGCACGCGCGGGAACGGGATCACGTCGCGGATGTTCGCCATGCCGGTGAGATACAGCATGAGTCGCTCGAAGCCGAGGCCGAAGCCGGCGTGTGGAACCGAGCCGAAGCGACGCAGGTCGAGATACCAGCCGTAGTGGTCCTCGGGGAGACCGCACTCGCGCAGGCGCGCGCGCAGTACGTCGAGCCGATCCTCGCGCTGTGAGCCGCCGATGATCTCGCCGACCTTCGGCACGAGCACGTCCATCGCTCGCACCGTCTTCTCGTCGGGGTTCAGATACATGTAGAAGGCTTTGATCTCTTTCGGGTAGTCGGTGACGACGATCGGTCGACCGACGTGGCGCTCGGTGAGCCAGCGCTCGTGCTCGCTCTGCAGATCCGCGCCCCACTTCACGGGGAATTCGAACGACTCCCCCGAATTCTCGAGCGCCGCGACCGCCTCGGTGTAGCTGAGGTGCGCGAACTCCGTGCTCGCCACGTGCTCGAGCGTGGCGCGCACGCCGGGCTGGATGCGCTCGTCGAAGAACGCCATGTCTTCCGCGCTCTCGTCGAGCACCGCGCGCAGCACGTAGCGCAGGAACTCCTCTGCCAAAGCCATGTCGCCGCGCAGATCGCAGAACGCCATCTCCGGCTCGATCATCCAGAACTCGGCGAGGTGACGGCTCGTATTCGAGTTCTCCGCGCGGAACGTCGGGCCGAAGCTGTAGACGTTGCTGAGCGCGAGCGCGCCGATCTCGGCCTCGAGCTGACCCGACACCGTGAGAAACGCCGGCTTGCCGAAGAACTCGCCCTCGTGACCGGGGACGGTGACTCGGAACATCGCCCCCGCGCCCTCCGCGTCGCTCGCCGTGATGATCGGCGTATGCAGCCACGCGAAGCCCTTCTCTTGGAAGAAGCGGTGCACCGCGCGCGCCGCGACGTTGCGCACGCGCAGCACCGCGCCGAGCGTATTCGTGCGCGGCCGTAGATGCGCGATCGTGCGCAGGAACTCGAAGCCGTGGCGCTTCTTCTGCAGTGGGTAATCCGCATCCGCCCAGCCGACGACCGCGAGCCGCGCGGCGCGCAGCTCGAGTGACTGCTCCTTGCCCTGCGATCTCTGCAGCGTCCCCTCGACCTCGACCGCGCAGCCCGTGTCGAGCCTGCGCACCTCGCTCTCGAAGTTCGAGAGGCTCGGCTCGCACACCACCTGCACGCCGGCGAGACAAGAGCCATCGCTGACGTCGAGAAACGAGACACCCTTGGAGTGCCGCGCCGTACGCAGCCAGCCGCGCACGCGCGCGGCTTCGCCCGCCTTGCCGCGTGCCAGCAGCGCCTTCACCGACGTCACTTCCGCCGCTTCCATCCGCTCCCCCGACCCTGGATGGCCCGACGATAGCGCGCGCCGGTTGACAGCGAGAGGCGCGTGTCGTTCCTTCCGCGCGCGCGCATGGCCCGCGACTCCGACGACGAACCTCTCTTCGGTGGGATCGGCGCGCGCGGTCGGCGCGCACCGCTCGGCTCACAGGCGGCGGTCCTGCGCCGCGACCTCGCGCTCGTCCACACCGACGCGATTGCCGCCAGCATCATGGTCGGCGCGGGCGAGACGTACATCGCGGCGTTCGCGCTCGCGCTCGGGCTCGGCGACATCGTGGCCGGCTACGTCGCGTCGGTTCCGCTGCTCGCGGGCGCGGTTCTGCAGCTCGTTTCGCCCTTGGGCGTGCGCCGCTTCGGCTCGCATCGCCGCTGGGTGGTGTTCTGCGCACGGCTGCAGGCAGCGAGCTTCGTGCCGCTCACGATCGCGGCGCTGGTCGGCTCACTCTCCGCGTTCGGCCTGCTCGCGATCGCGGCGTTCTACTGGGGGACGGGCATGATGACCGGGCCCGCGTGGAGCACGTGGGTCGGCACGCTCATCCCGCGCAGCGTGCGCTCGCGCTTCTTCGCGCGACGCAGCCGGGTCGGTCAGATCGCGGTGCTGTTCGGGCTCCTCGCGGGCGGCGCGCTGCTCCACGTCGGCAAGAAGAGCTCGAGCCCCCTGCTCGCGTTCGCCGCGCTGTTCGCGGTGGCCGGGCTCGCGCGCGCCTGGTCGGCGTGGCTGCTGGCGCACCAGAGCGAGCCCGATCCGCTGGTGGAGCGCCGCATCGTGACACCGGACGGTGTAGCGCCCGCGCGCGTGCCCGGGAACCGCCGGCTGATCGGCTACCTGCTCGCGCTGCAGGTCGGCGTGCAGATCGCGGCGCCCTACTTCACGCCCTACATGCTGGGCGCGTCGGCGTTGCATCTCTCGTACGCCGCGTACATGGCGCTGATCGCGGCGTCGTTCGTCTCGAAGATTCTCGCGCTGCCATGGCTCGGCCATCTCGCGGCGCGCTACGGAGCGCGGCGCGTGCTCCGCTTCGCCGGCCTGTCCGTCGTACCGCTGCCGGCGCTGTGGACGATCTCGAACGACTACTCGTTCCTGGTCGCGATCCAACTCGCGTCCGGCATCGCCTGGGGCGCGCACGAGCTCGCGACGTTCCTGCTGTTCTTCGATGCGATCCGCCCCGAGGAACGCACGCGGGTGCTGACCTGGTACAACCTGGCGAGCGCCCTGGCGATGGTGATCGGCGCGTCGTTCGGCGCGGTCCTGTTGCGCGAGCAGGGCGTCGACTTCTCGAGCTACGCGATCCTGTTCTGGGTCAGCGCGGGTGGGCGCGCCGCGACCGTGCCGCTCTTGGCCTGGATGCCCGACGCGCACGTCGCGCCCGCGGTACCCGCCACCGAGATCCTCGCCGCGCGCCCGTCTGACGGATCGATCGACCAGCCGCTGCTCGCCGATCGCCCCGACAGCCCGCTCGAGCGGCCGCCCGAGCCGAGTGACTTGCCGATCGTTCCTAGCGCGGCCGAGTGACTGCCCGACCCGCTCGGAACAGCGCGAGGTGTGCCTCGATGCGCGCGCGCGTCTCGGTCGCGTCCGGCGCGTGTGCGCGCCGCAGCGCCTCCTCTTCGAGCTTCGCGGCAGACACCGGATCGCCGGCAGCCGCGACAGACAGCGCAAAGATGTCGATCTCCTCCGGCGGCACGCATTGCGCGATCCGACACGCAGCCAGGGCGAGCGCGAGCGCCTGGGCTCCGTCGCGGATCGGCCCCTCCGGCTGCGTCGCGCGCAGCTCCGCGAGACCGAGGAGCGCGCCGCGATCGTTCGGGTCCAGGGCGAGCTGACTCTGGTAGTGCGCCATCGCCTCGTCCGGGCGATCGGCCGCGGCAAGCGCGCGTGCGTAGTAGAGGTGCCACTCACTCGCCGCGTTCGGGTTCGGCTCGATCTCGAACGCGCGCGCAAAGCGCTCCGTCGCCGCGCTCGCATCGTCCGTCAAATACAGCGCGAAGCCGTAGTTCGCCTGAGCGCGCGACCAGCGCGGGTTGAGCTCGACCGCGCGCGCGAAGTGAGGCAGCGACTCGGGAAAGCGCCCGGCCGCGCCGA
>JBGQIB010000182.1:0-8399 GCA_041498295.1 bacterium
GCGCCGGCCGTTGGGCTCGTGGTGGTCGCGGAGTACGAGGGCGCAGCTGCTCGCGAACGGCCGCCGCGCGAGACATGCCTGGCGTAGAAATCACCGGCGACAACCTCGCTCTTCTTTCCGAGGAAGCCGGTCGCCCGTTGCCCTGGCGGCGGCGGTCCTCCCAGAACCGAGCCAAGCGCCCTCGCGCAGCCAGAACACGAACAGCTGCGCGACGCGCTCGCAGCTCTCGCTGACTCCAGCGTCGCAGTCACGTGCCCAGCGCTTCGGATCGTCCTCCGGATTGCGCGTGTCGGCGACGAGCTCGTGCAAGCCGAGTCGCGCCGCCCCGCGCAAGAGCGAAGCCTCCACATAGCCCGGGTCCGAGCTAGTCGTGACCCAGCCACGCTGCCCGAGAAAGTCGATCGGGGAGCGCAGCCGATCGACCGGCAGGATCGCGAGGCCGACGAGATTCTGCGCCGCGCAGCCGGATGCGACCCGCCCGAGCAGCGAGACTCGAAGCCAGCGCCCCCCATGGACACGGCGAGACCACTAGCACGAATCGAGGTGACTCAGAAGAAGAAGTGCAGGCCCACGCCCCAGAACTCGATGGTGTTGTCGAAGAACTGGCCGTTCGGTGAGTGACCCTTGTAGTACTCTCCGAGCAGGAGCAGGCGGCGGGCCTTGAAGATCTTCTCGTTCTCGAACTGGAAGCCCGCGCGCACCGAGTAGTCGGTGCTCCAGTTCTCCTCCTGGCTGCGCTTCATGTCGAGCGCAGCGATCGGTCTCAGCCAGCCCCAAATCGCGACGGGACTCTTGAGCTCGCCGCCGAGCTGCACGTACGCGGGCTTCAGGTCGCTCGGGTCGCGGCTGAACAGATAGCCGTAGCCACCATACACGCGGCCCCAATTCCACAGGTCGATCGACGGAATCAGATCGACGGCATCGTACGACAGGTTCACGCGGTCGGTGCCCGTGCGCAGCAGAAACTCGTCGCCCAAGTGCGAGCTCTGGTGGTAGACGCGGAAGATCGTCGAGAACCAGTCCCAGCGCGCGCTGAACGGAATCCCGAACCAGTAGTCCGCGTTGATCAGGTCGTGCGACTCGGCCCGGAGATCGAAGATCGAGAAGACGCCGGCTTGCGCTCCCACTTCCCAGCGGCCGCCTGCGAAGAACGGACCCTGAATCACCGGGAGCATGCCGCCGAAATTCGCCGCGCCGACACTGTCCGGTGTCGGATTGCGATAGCCCTGATACTCCGCCGAGAAGCGCGGCCAGCGGACGTCGGCGAGCAGCGGCTCGTAGAGCGCGCGCGTGGGCAGCAGCGTGACGCCGGTCTCCTCCTCTTCCGCGCTCGTCGGCGTCTCGGCGCTCGGCGGCACCTCGACGATCGTCGGCGTGCCGGCTGCGGGCGGCGCCGGACACACAGCCGGCGCAGGCGGCAGAGTCTCTTCGTCCGCGCGACTCGGGCTCGCGCTCGCGAAGAGCGCGAGCCCGAGCGAGACCGCGGCCAAGAGGTTTCGAAACCAGCGTAGTCCGTCGGGCGGTACGTTCAGTAGGTGCTCCAACGCGGCGACGCCTTCGCGATCGTCCTCGCTGGCGTCTTGGACCTCTCGGATCACGTCGATCAGTCGGACTTCCACGCGCAACCTCTCAGAAGCTCGCGGTCGCGGTGAGCAGCATTCGTGCCAGGCGGGATTCGGACTCGATGTCACTCGCGCCTCGTGAATCTCGCCCGCGAGCACGGGGCGGCGCGGCGAGAAGAGGCCTTTGTAGAAATCACCGTGATAGGCTGGCGGCGTGAGCTCCGCGGGCATCGCCTTGGCGCTCGCCCTGGAGTTCGCGCTCCGGTCCGCGGCATTCGCGGATCACGGCGCGATTCCCGAGCGCTTCACGTGCGAAGGCGACGACGTGTCGCCACCGCTCGCGTGGAGCGCGCCGCCGTCCGGCACTCGCTCGCTCGCGCTCGTCGTCGACGACCCGGACGCGCCGGATCCCGCGGCGCCCAAACGCACGTGGGTACACTGGGTGGTGTACGACCTGCCGGCGGGCGCGGGCGAGCTAGCGGCGGGAGCTCCCCTGCCCGGCGGCGCGCGCGCCGGTAGCAGCGACTTCGGCGCGAGCCACTGGCGCGGACCGTGCCCGCCGGTCGGCCGCCACCGCTACTTCTTCAAGCTGTACGCACTCGACGTCGCGCTCGGCGAGCGCGGCGCGCTCACGAAGGCCGATCTCGAGAAGGCGATGGCCGGTCATGTGCTCGCGCAGGCCGGGCTCGTCGGCACGTACGAGCAGGCGCGGCGCTAACGGAGTCGGTCCGTCAGATCCGACAGCCGGCGCGCCAGGATCTCGTTCAAGTTCCGCATCACCGTCGATGCGATGCGCGGCCAGCGGCGCTGCAGGCGCTGCAGGTTGCTCGGCGTGAAGCGCAGGAGGCGCGCGTCCTTTGCAACGTCCACGTTGGCGCTGCGCTCGCCCGTGAACAGACCCACGTCGCCAATCACGTCGCCGCGCTCGGAGGTGCGCAGCTCAATCGGTCCCGTCGGCGCTTCCTTCCAGACGCGCAGCGCACCGTCGACGATCACGTACATCTCGCGGTCGGTCTCGCCGACGCGCATCAACGGATCGCCGGCGGGGATGGAACGCAGACTCGCCATCAGCGCGACGATCCGGCACTCCGCCTTGCGCAAGCCCCGAAACAACGGGATCGCGTCCTGCGGATTGGCGCCGAGGTCGAGCGTGAGTGTGTCCCAGAGCGTGACGATGCGCAGGCCGGCGCAGAGCGCGGGGGTGAGCGTCATCTCGACGAACAGCGAGAAACCGAGCGTGAACGCGCCCATCCCGCCCACCTGTCGCCACGACAGCAAGTCACTCCACGACAGCATCAGGAAGCCGACGCAAAGTGAGAGTGTCGAGTAGAGCACCGGCCGGCCCACGCCGCGCAGCACTTCGATGGTCGCGCGCCGCTCGTCGGCCAGGCGCTTCGCCTCGGTGTTGAAGCGCACGAAGTAGTGGATCGTGTCGTCGATCGCGACGCCGAGCGCCATCGGCGCGATGATGCTGGTCGCGAAGTTCAAGGTGATGCCGGTGAGCCCGAGCGCGCCGAAATACACCGCGATGGGGATCACGTTCGGGATCAGCGCCACGACGCCGATCCGGAAGGAAAGGAACAGCACACAGAGCAGCACGTAGATCATGACGACCGCGCCGATGATGCTCTGCACTTGGTTCCAGATCAGGTTGTCGACCACTTGCGTCATGAGGATCGAGTTGCCCGTCACTTGTCCGTGTAGCTGCGGCGGCAGCTGCTTCATGCGCGCTTCGATGCGGTTCACCAGGGCGATGACGAGCTCCGTGTCGAAGACGGTCGAGTGCACCTGGATGTTGGTGAGCTGGTAGCGAGCGTCGACGTAGTCCTCGAGCTCGTCGCTCGCGCCCAGGAACAGGAGCTGGCCCGTGAGACGCTCCGTGTCGGGCACGGCGAGGAACGTCGGATCGTTCTCGTGAAAGGCGCGGTTCAGGAGCTTCACGAAATCGACGAGCCCGGTGCTGCCGCCGATCTCCGGCTGATCGTCGAGCCACTTCTGGAGTGACTCGAGCGCGCGCAGGTTCTCCGGATCCTTGAACGTCGCGGGTGAGTCGGCCTGGACGACGACCTGGAAGGCGTTCGCGCCGTTGAGTTTCTCGTTCACCGCGTCGAAGTCGAGCCGCTGCTGCGCGCGCTCCGGCAGAAAGCGGATGCTGTCGTTTCCGACGACGAGCTGCGTGGCGGCGAGGCACGAGGCGACGGAGATCGCGCCCCAAACCCAGAAGATCGCGCGCTTGTTGCGCAGGTCGAACTCCGCGAGGCGCAGCATCTGGCGCCCGAAGAAGCTCTCCTCCTCCAACTCGTCGGAACGCGCGAGGCGGCGCGGCCGGCCGAGCACCGAGAGCAGCGCGGGAGTCAGCGTGAGCGAGACGATCAGGGTCGCGAGCACGCCGATCACCGACATGTACCCGAACTCTTGGATCGCCTCGATCGGCGTGATCACCTCGGAGAGAAAGCCCGCCGCGGTCGTCCCGCCGGTGAGCGCGGTCGCGAGGGTCACGCCCTTCAGTACGTGATTCACACCGTCCGCGGAGCTCACTCCGCGGTCGTGGCGCATGACGTCGTAGTACTCGGAGACCACGTGCACCGAGTACGCGACGCCGATGATGATCAGCATCGGCGGCACGAGCACCGTCGTGATCGTGAGCTCTTTGCCGAGCCACGCCTCGATGCCGAGCGTCCAGATCAGCGCCACGCTGACCGCGAGCAGAGGCAGCACGACACCGCGCACGGTTCGGAACGAGAGCGCGAGCACGAGCGCGAGTGCGCCGACGACCAGCGGGATGCTGTCGCGCAGGTCACCAAGGGTGTAGCGGACCTGGGCCACCTTCAGGTGCGGTCCGCCCGTGACGTAGACCTCGACCGGACCCGCCTCTTCGCGCGCGATGCGGTCGATCTGGTCGTCGATGCCCCTCTCGATGAAGTCGCGATCCGAGAAGTCCAGAAACTCGACGACGATGGCAGCGGTCTTCGCGTCCTTCGAGATCAAGTTCCCCGCGTAGATCGGGTTCTCGAGCGCCTCGCGCTTCAGCGCCGCGAGCGCTTCGGGATCGGTCGGGATCTCCTTCACGAACGGGCGGACGTCGATGCCGTCTTCGGTGCCGCGGACGTTGGCGACGTTCGTGATCGCCACCACGTGGTGTACGCCGTCGACGCGCGCCAAGCGCTCCGCGAGGTTCGCGATGCGGGACAGGACGTCGTGCGTGAAGATGTCGTCGGCCGAGAGCGCGACGACCATGGTCTCGTCGCTGCCGAAGGCCTTGCGCACGTAGTCGTAGAACGTGCGGCCCGGCTGGTTCTCCGGCAGCAGCCGGTTTGTCGACATGTCGATGTCGAGGCGCAGCCGCCGGTGCTCCAGGTCCACCATCGGCGTAGCCGCCAGGATCGTCAGCGCGAGAAGCGCGGACAGCACCAGCCAGGGGTGGTGCGAGATCAGCCGGAAGACTCGTTGCAAGCGCTCATCCCCCCGTCGTAGTGGGCGCTCTTTCGAGCGCCCACTATACGGGAAGTGAGAGTCGTCCGAGGTTACTCGGATTCGCCTCCGTTACGGATTGCGGGTGAGCGAGACGCCCAGGCCAAAGCCCGAGTCGTCGCCCCACTTCAGCGAATCCGGAATCGGCGCGACGATCAGATACTGCGCACCGGTCGGGACCGTCAGCGTCGCGCCGCTCGTCACCGCGAAGTCCTGTGCGATGTCCGTCGAGGTGGTGGTGCAGAACGGCCAGATGATGCACTTGACATGCGAGCCGGTCGTCACGTCCGTGCCCGCATCGATCGCGCCCGGAATTCGCGCCTTCAGGTTGTCGGCCTTGACCACGTTCGAGGAGCTGAACACCGCGCCCACCTTGGTGAGGTTGCCATCCCTGAGCTCCGTGATGTCGTCGTAGGTGCCGACGCGCGCGACCTTGAGCTGGTCGCCCGCGTGTACGCCGAGGTCGGACAGCTTGATGATCGTCGGCGCTGCCGGTTGGTCGGAGCCGCTCGCGAGCAGATAGCTGGCTTTCGAGTTGACGCCGTAGAAGACGTCGCGGCCCTGCTCGTCGAAGTGCGGCCCGCAGGTGGTCAAAAGATCGGTGTCGAACAGCGGCGGCATCGAGTCGTTCGTGACCTGCAGGTTCAGGTTGAACGTCGCTGGCAAGCCGAGCAGGACCGTGTCGCCGACGAGCGCGGCGCCCGTCGCGAACAGCCCGTCGCCGGAGCCGGTCGTGGCCGCATTCAGAAGCTGCGTGATGCCGATTCCGTCGAGTGGGAACGTCGCAGCCTGCGACAGCTCGACAGGCGGGATTCCAAAGTTGTCCGAGAGGGCCGCCGTCGCCCTGAGGTTCAAGGTGATCGTCGTCGAACCGCTGCCGCCGAGAATGTCTAGATGGATCGTGCCGGATGACGGCAACGCCGGATTCCCCCAGACGCAGATCGCGCCGACGAGCGCACCGGTGTCACCGGCGATGCGCACGTCTTCGACCGAGACCGTGCCGTTGATCGGCGCCGGAATCGTCGTCGTATTGAGGACGATCGCGCCGAGGAAGCCACCCGAGAGACGGCCGATCGGGATGGGCGCGCCCAACGCTGCAACTTCGAGAGATCCCGAGCTCTGTGCCGTGATGACCTTGACCCAACTTCGAATCGTGAGATTTCCGCACCCGGTCGCCACCAGCGCAGATGCGCAGACGACGGCGCCCAGCACTCGCATACGGATCTTCATGCGAAGTCCCTCCTGCCGGGTCTTCTACACGACGCAATATTGAAAGGGAAGACAAAAGGAAGACGGAATTTTCAATATCCGTTCAGAACCCGGTCGCGCGCAGCAGGAGCTCGCGCATCATGGGTCGCAGGGCGGCAAACTCGGCGTGGCGTCCCTCACTGTAGTAGCGGATCGAGAGGCCCTCGATGCCCGTCAGGATGAGCTCGATGCGCGCCCGGTCGGGCGCCTGCGCGAGCGCGCCATTGGCGCGCAAGCGTTCGAGCTCGCTCACGATTCCATCGGTGATCAGGTTGACGCAGCGGCGCCGCTCGGCGCGCACGCGCTCGCCCGCCGCTCCGCCCAGCCGCTCGAAGTCGATCGTGCTCGCGGCCGGGAACAACTCGAAGTACGCCTCGAGCGCCTCGTCGCAGCGAGCCACCGGTCCGCGCGTTCGCTGCGCGATCTCCATGAGCTCGGCCACGAAGCGTCTCGCTTGCGAAAGAAAGATCTCGGCGACGAGTTCGTCTTTGGATTCGAAGTAGTCGTAGAACGTGCGCGAGGACATACCTGCCTCCCGCACGATGTCGGAAACGGTGAGCTTCTCGCCGCTCATGCGGTCGAACGCGCGGGTCGCCGCGTCGACCAGACGCTGCCGCTGGTCCGCGCGGGGCAGCGGCGGGCGGCCACGGTGGCGCTTGTTCGGTGCGGCGGGATCGTTCATCGCGCGTCCACGATACTGCGCTTCGGGGCCGCGGTGAAACAGCCCGGCGCGAGCACGGATGACACGAGGCGCGGAACCCAGAGCGCGAGCGACGCGCCGCCCGCCACCAGCAACTGCGTGAGCACGTAGTCGCGCGGCCCGGTTGGCGACCACGCCGTGAACGAGTAGTGACCCACCGCGGGGAACCAGAGCGCACCGACCGCAACGAGTCCGAGCGCGAGCGCGCGCCGCGAGCGGTCGAATCGGGGCGCGAGCCGCGCGACCACGAGCCAAGTCGCGAGCGTGAGCGCGAGCTCGGGCAGGAGCGCCTGCAGCGTGAGCGCGGTGTACACCGCGCCCAGCGCCTCGCGCTCTACCTGGCCAGGCAGCTCGCCGCGCGCGATCACGCTGGGCGCAAGCAGCACGACCGCGGACAGAGCGAAGCCAACGAGCAAGAGACCCGCGGAGACACCGAGCCACACGAGCGCGCGCAGAAGAGCGAGCACGGTGGTCAGCGGCAGTGGCGGCCGAGCTCGCTGATCTCGAAGCTGCGACTGTCGACCGCGCTGTCGACCTCGAGGTCTTCGATCGCGACGAGGGTGCGCGTCTGATCGCGCACGTCGTTCATCTCGACCTCCGCGGGCGCGTTCACGCCGTTCTCCGAATACATTGGCTCGGTCTTCGCGGTAAGTACCTTGCGCAGGCGGTCGCCCGCCTCGTACGACTCACTCTTCAGCACGACGCAGGTCCTTTTGTCGACGTAGCTCAACACTTTGGTGTAGGCCGACGCGTTGGCCTCGCTCGCTTTCGAGACCACCACGTAGACCGCGCGGCCCTCGAGATCCGCGTCCGGCAGGCGCTCGCTCGACTCTGGGCGATTCAGCTGCATGAAGCGCTGCAGGTCCTCGTAGGTGAAGTCGGTCCCGAAGAGACTGCCACCCGCGCCGTCGCCCGAGACGCGCTTCGCCTTTCGGAACTCCGTCGTGTAGAGAAAGTTCTGCGGCGCGCCGTCCTTCACCTCCATCGTCAGCACTTCCGAGCCGCGCATCTCGGTCGGCTGGCTGATGCAGAGCTTCGCGCGACGCGTGCCGTCCTCCATCGTCTTGCCGAGGATCTTGCCGCGAAATTCGCGCGTGCCGCCGATGCGATCGAACGATGTGAAATGCACCGTCTGTACGCTCGACTTCTTGGGCACGTTGCGCTTCAGGCAATCACGCACGATGGCGATGGAGGAATCCGCGGTCTGAGCCGAAGCGTCGAACGCAGCGAGCATGAAGAGCACCAAGGCAGCGACGCATCGGTTCGACATGGGTCGCCCATCTTAGCGGGTCGGCGCGATCTCCGGGCTGCAAGCGGAGCGCGCAGCGAGGCGCAGCCGAGCGAAGCGTGGGTGGCGGCGGACCGACATCGGCCCGCGGGCCGATGTCCCGCGGGTGGCCGCCGGGCCCCACTAAGAC
>JBGQIB010000183.1:0-8118 GCA_041498295.1 bacterium
CACCAGGAGCGAGGCGTGCGGATCCGAGCACAGGTTGTAATCCACGCCGAACGGAAACACGCGGCCGCGGTACGAGACTTCGCGCAAGTGACCGCCCATCACGGTGAGTCGCCCGACGCGCGCGGCGAAGTCGGGGTCCTTGGCGAGCGCGAGCGCGAGGTTCGTGAGCGGGCCGACCGCCGCGATCTCGAGGCCCGCGTGCCGCTGCGAGAGCTCGAGCAGCGCGTCGACCGCGTGCGCGCGCTCGATCTCGGGCTCGACGCCGGGCTCGAGGATCCCGTGGCCCTCGTGCCCGAACCAGTTGTAGCCCGCGCCGGCCAGCAGCGGCACGCGGCAGCCGGCGTACACCGGAATGTGTGGGCGACCCGCGAGCTCGAGCAGCCGCCGCGCGATGCGCGCGCGCATCCGCGACTCGCGCCCAACGCAGGTCACGGCGACGACGTCGAGCTCGGGCGCCGCCAGCGCGAGTGCGAGACACAGCGCGTCGTCGGCGTCCGATCCCATGTCGGTGTCGAGGACGAGCGGCCGCGCCATCAGCCCGGCGCCGCCGGCGCGCGCACGGCGACGTTGAACACGCTCGCGCCGACGTGCACGTCGAAGCTGCCGTCCGCGCGCGCCTCGACCCCGGCTTCGTACTGGCGTGCGCCGATCAGGATCGAGTCTCCCGCGCGCGCCGTGCGCGCGGCGTCGAGCCGCACGGCCGCGCTCCCGTCGATGCGCACGTCCCAGAGCCCGCCGCCGAGCTCGACGACTTCGAGCGCATGAGTCACTCCCAGGAGCGTCGCCTGGCGCGCGCCCGCGCCGGCCGCCAGCGCCGCCAGCATCAGCGCCACGCGCGGCGCGTCGGAATCAGTGAGCTGCGGCGCGCGCATCTCGACCTCGATGAAGCTCGTGTCGAAGTGACCCGAGAGGAACTTCGCGTTCTCGAGCACGCGGCGGTGGAACGGGATCGAGGTCTTCACGCCCTTCACGACGTACTCGGCGAGCGCGCGCCGCGAACGCGCGAGCGCTTCCTCGCGATCGCGGCCCCAGCAGATCAGCTTCGCGATCAGCGGGTCGTAGTAGACGCTGACTTCGGCGCCGAGATACACGCCCGAGTCATTCCGCACCCCGGGCCCCTCGGGCGCGCGGTACGCCGTGATCGTCCCCGGCGACGGCAGAAAGTTCTTGTCGGGATCCTCGGCGTAGATGCGGTGCTCGATCGCCCAGCCGTGGATGCCGACGTCGCCCTGGCGCAGGCCCATCGGCTCGCCGGCCGCGATGCGGATGCCGGCCTTCACGATGTCGATGCCCGTCACCATCTCGGTGACGGCGTGCTCGACCTGCACGCGCGTGTTCATCTCGAGGAAGTAGAACGCGAGCTTGCGGTCGACGAGAAACTCGACCGTGCCCGCGCCCTCGTAGCCGACCGCCTTCGCCGCCGCGACCGCCGCGCGGCCCATGTCCTCGCGCAGCTTCGGCAGCATGCCGTTCGCGGGCGCTTCCTCGATCACTTTCTGGTGTCGCCGCTGGATCGAGCACTCGCGCTCGCACAGGTGGATCACGTCGCCGTGTGAGTCGCCGAGGATCTGGATCTCGATGTGGCGCGGCCCCTCGACGAATTGCTCGACGTAGATCCCATCGTCGCCGAACGCGGACTTCGCCTCGGAGCGCGCGCGCTTCAGCGCCGCGGCCAAGTCCTCTTCCTTGTGCACGAGACGCATGCCCCTGCCGCCGCCGCCGGCGCTCGCCTTCACGACCACCGGCAAGCCGATCTGCCGGGCGAACGCGATCGCCTCGTCGTCGCTGAGTCTCTCGGTCGTGCCGGGCACGATCGGTACGCGCGCCGCCTGCATGCGCTTGCGCGAGATCACCTTGTCACCCATCGCGCGGATCGTCTCGGGCTTGGGCCCGATGAACACGAGCTTCGCGTCCGCGCACGCCTGCGCGAAGTCAGCGTTCTCGGACAGAAAGCCGTAGCCCGGGTGCACCGCGTCGGCGCCGCAGCGCTTGGCGATGTCGACGATACGCGCGATGTCGAGATAGCTCTTCGCGGCCTGCGCCGGTCCACAGTTGTACGCCTCGTCGGCGTGGCGCACGTGCAGGGCGTTGCGGTCGACGTCTGAGAAAATCGCGACCGAGCGCACGCCGAGCTCGCGGCACGCGCGCGCGATGCGCACCGCGATCTCGCCGCGGTTCGCGATCAGGATCTTCCCGAACGGCGGTTCGCGCCGCGTGGCGCCGGACAGAGTCAGTACTCCTTCTGCGCCTGAAGCACTGTGATCGCCGTGAGATTCACGATGTCGTCGACGGTCGCGGTCGGCTGCAGTGAGTTCACGGGGCTGCGCATGCCCATCAGGATCGGCCCGACGACGGTGGCGCCGCCGATCGTGCCCATGAGCCGCGTGCTGATGTGCGCCGCGTCGAGGCCGGGGAAAATCAGCACGTTGGCTTCGCCCTTGAGCTCGGCGAAGCCGAAGCGCGAGGCGCGGCGCTCGGGGTCGAGCGCGATGTCGGCGTGCATCTCGCCGTCGATCTTCAAGTCCTTCCAGCGCTCGCGCGCGAGGTCTACGGCGCGCGCGAGCTTCTCGGTGTGCGCGCTGCGCACGCTGCCGTAATTGGAGAACGAGACCAGCGCCACCGTCGGATCGAAGCCGAACCAGCGCGCGGTCTCGGCGCCCAGACCGGCGATCTCGGCCAACTCCTCGGCGCTCGGCTCGACGTTCACGGAGCCGTCGGCGAAGAACACGACTCGGTCCTTCTGGATGATCACGTACACGCCGGCGGCGCACGCGTGACCCTCGGCGAGCCCGACGATCTCGAGCGACGGCCGCACGGACTCCGAGTACGACTTCGTGAGTCCCGCGACCAGGCCGTGCGCGTCGCCCATGCGCACCATCATCACGCCGAAGTAGCCGCGCCGGCCGAGCAGGCGCTCGGCGTCGCGGTCCGTGACTCCCTTGCGCTTGCGCAGACTCACGAGCTCCTTGCGGTAGTAGACGAGCTTCTCGGAGCTGCGCGGATCGACGATCGGCACACCGTCGAGGTCGATGCCGAGCGCCGCGGCCTGCGCGCGGATCTCGCGGTCGTTGCCGATCAGAATCGGCTCGCAGATCTCCTCCTGGCGGAGTATCTGGACCGCGCGCAGCACGCGCTCTTCGTTCCCTTCGGGAAACACGATGCGCTTCGGCGCGTTTTTCGCGCTGTTGATCACGCCGCGCATGAACTCGCGCGAGCGGCCGAGGTGGCGCTCGAGGCGCTCGCGGTACTCGTCGAGATCGAGCTGCACGCGCGCGACGCCCGTCTCCATCGCCGCGCGCGCCACCGCGGTGGACTCGTAGATCAGCACGCGCGGATCGAACGGCTTCGGGATGATGTATTTCGGCCCGAACTCGAAGCGCTCGCCGGGATACGCGTGGCGCACTTCCTCGGGCAGGCCCTGCTCGCCCTCGCGCGCGAGCTCGGCGAGCGCCTTCACGGCCGCCAGCTTCATCTCGATGTTGATCTTGCGCGCGCGCACGTCGAGCGCGCCGCGGAAGATGAACGGGAAGCCTAATACGTTGTTGACCTGATTCGGGTAGTCGGAGCGACCCGTCGCCACGATCGCGTCGTCGCGCACCGCCGCGACTTCGGCGGGAGTGATTTCGGGATCCGGGTTCGCCATCGCGAAGATGATCGGGTTCGCAGCCATGCTGCGGACCATGTCCTTGGTCACGGTACCGCCGGAAGACACACCGACGAACACGTCGGCGCCGCGCATGGCATCGGCGAGGCTACGCGCTTTGGTGTTGCGCGCGTAGCGCGCCTTGTACCTGTTCATGCCCTCGCTGCGGCCCTCGTAGAGGACGCCCTTCGAGTCGGTCATGAGCACGTTCTCGGGGCGCACGCCGAGCTTCACGTAGAGATCCGCGCAGGCGATGCCCGCGGCGCCCGCGCCCGCGAACACCAGCTTCACATCGCCGATCTTGCGCTTCGTCAGCTCGAGCGCGTTCAGGAACGCGGCGGCGGAGATGATCGCGGTGCCGTGCTGGTCGTCGTGGAAGACGGGGATGTCCATCGTGGCGACGAGCCGCTCCTCGATCTCGAAACACTCCGGTGCGCGGATGTCCTCGAGGTTGATCCCACCGAAGGTGGGCTCGAGCAGCTGCACCGTGCGAATCACTTCCTCGGGATCTTCCGTGCAGAGCTCGATGTCGAACACGTCGATGCCCGCGAAGCGCTTGAACAGGACGCCCTTGCCCTCCATCACGGGCTTCCCCGCGAGCGCCCCGATGTTGCCCAGCCCGAGCACCGCCGTGCCGTTCGTGACCACCGCGACGAGATTCGCGCGCGCGGTGTATTTGAACGCGTCGTCGGGGTGCTTCTGGATCTCGAGACACGGCTCCGCGACCCCGGGCGTGTAGGCCATCGAGAGGTCGCGCGCGGTGAGCACGCTCTTGGTGGCGACGACCTCGATCTTTCCGGGCTTGCCTTTCTGGTGGTAGTCGAGCGCTTGCTGTTTGGTGATCACGGGGGTGTCCTCGCTCTGCGCGCCTAGGTGAGAAGCGCCAGCGTGGCTTCACGCCGGCGGCGCGCGATTTGCTCCGCGGATTCGGGCCCGCGGCGCTCGTCGGGCTCGATGACGAAGATGCGCTCGCCCTTCTTCACGACGCTGCCGTCGCGCTCGGCCATCAGACACTTCACGACGGTGCCGGCGAACGGCGCCAGCACCTTGTTGAACATCTTCATGACCTCGATCACGAACAGCGGCTGGCCTGTGTCGAAGTGCTGGCCCTCCTCGACGAGCGGCGGCAGATGCGGCGCCTCGCGGCCGTAGAACGTGCCGGCCATCGGCGTGACGATCTCGTCCGAAGCCGCGGCCGGGGCGGGCGCGAGCGCGCGTGCCAGCTCACTCGCGCTCTTGGCGTCGGCGAAGCGCTCGGGGAAGTGGATCGCGAGCTCTTCGTCGACGCGCACGTCGAGAAAGCCGGAGCGCGCGCCCACGCGCGGAATCAAGAGCAAGAGCTCTAGGCCGAGCTGGAAGCCCCGGTGCGCGGCGACGCACTGCTGCCACAGTTTGGTGTCGCCTCGCGCGAGCGCCGCGTTCGGCTTGCCAGCGAACAGCGCCGTTAGCGCCGCCGGCTCGCTCGCGCCGGTGAGTGTCTCGACGTCCGGGTAGAACGCGCGCGCCGCCTCGAGAATCTCGGCGTCGTGGTCCCAGATCTGCTCGGCGGGCGGCTTGTCGGCGCGCGGCTCGAGATCGAGGAAGTGATACAGGCGCTCGAGGAAACGAACCGGGTTCGCGGCGAACTTCACGCTCGACCCGTCGACCTTCCAGAGCTCGCCGTCGTAGCGGCCGAGGAAGCCGCCCAGGAGGTGCGCATTCGCGAACAGGCGCGAGAGCGGGCGCAGCAGCAGCGTCTCCTTCGCTTCGAGCGCGCCGCGCGCGCCGGCGTTCTTCTGCGCGCGCAGCAGCTCCTGGAACGCGAGCTCCAGGTCGAGGTCGTTCGCGATCTGCGCGAGCGCGCCGACGGCGCCGAGATAGGCGCCCATGAAACGCGTGTTCGGCTCGGCCATGACGCCGCGGCCGAGGAACCACTGAATCAGGCCGTAGTGCACCTCGAGGTTCGTGTGCAGATCGTCGCCGCGCAGCTCCATGCGCCGCAGGATCTCGGCCATGCGCTCGTAGTTCTCACGGCGCGAGTCACCGTGAGTCAGGATCAGCGCCACGTTCGAGTCGTACGCGCCGGCGACGTTGTAGTAGACGAACGAGCGCGTGTCCGGGTTGCGGATGCCGATGCCCTGGTCGAAACGAATCTCGTCGGGGCGCGGCGCGGACCAGCTCTTGATCAGGCCGCCCGCGTGCGGCTGCAGCGCGGCGTTGGTCGCGTTGATGCGCACTTCGAGCCCCGACGCGTGCCGCGCCACGCGCTCCGGCTTGGGCACGCGCGGGCCGTGCGCGGCGAGCAGCGCCATCGCCTCGATCAGGCGCTCGACGCAGAAAAACTCGTTCGGGTCGTCGGGATTCTGGAAGCGCAGGCGATAGGCGAGCTCGGTGACCGCGTGCTCGACCTGGATGCGCGTGTTCATCTCCATGAAGAAGTGGCGGAAGCCCTCGACGATGCATTCGAACGTGGAGACGGAGTCCAGCCCGGTCGCGGCGCCGAACTTCTCGCTCTCGGCCTCCATGCGCGCGAGATACTCGCGGTCGCCACGCAAAATCTCGCGCGTCTTCCCGGTCGCCTTCGAGAGCTCCGCGTCGAGCAGCTCCTTGGTGAGCGAGACCTCGACGAGCTTCTGCTCGTGCATCTGCACCGAGCAGTCGCGCCCGCCGAGCGAGATGCACCACGAGCCGTTGCCGATCAGCTGTATCTCGTTGTGCCGCGTGCGCTCGATGTTGAGCTCGACGAGGAAGTTCCGGTTCGAGCCCGGCTCGACGACTTTGGACTCCGCGCACACGTCCATGACCGCGGCGGGAATGTCCTCGGTCTTCGAGACCACGCGCTGGCCCTTCCCGCCGCCGCCGCCGATGTACTTGAAGCGGATGCGGTGCGTCGGATACTCGGTCCAGATCGCCTTGCAGATGCGCTCCGCCTCTCCTTGCAGATCGGCGATCGTGACCAGCTCGACGGTCTTCGCGTAGCCGGCCTGCAGGAGTGACTCGGCGTTCTCCGAGAGGCTCACTTTGTGATCGAAGGCGAACACGAGGCCCGATTTCTTCGCCAACTTCTCGAGCGCGGCGCGGTCCTTCGCCTTGACGAGCAGCGCGCGCGACGAGACGTCGTCGACGCCGGGAATCACGGCGTTGCCGAGGCTGCGCGCCAGCTTCTTCGCCTCGTCCTTCGCGCCCGCGCGGCGCAGCACCGACGAGGACGGCCCCATGAACCCGACGCCCGCGCGCTCGATCGCGCCGACGAGGTCCGCATCCTCGGCCATGAAGCCGTAGCCCGCGAACACGTGCGTGTAGCCGCCATCTACGGCGATGCGAACGATCTCGGCGATGCGCTTCTGCTTCTGCTCCTGACCCGCTCCGGTGTAGTCCGGAACGCGGTGCACGTTCTGCGGGAAGCGGAACGAGCGCAGCTCCGGCGCGAGACAGCGCGGGTAGACGACCGAGTCCTTCTCGGAGAGCAGCATCCCGTACTCGCGCACGCCGATCTCGTCGAACACCTGGAACGCCTCGAGCCGCACGGGGCCGCGGCAGACGACCAGCACCTTCAGGTCGGCGAGCGAGAACGAGCGCAGCCACGGGCTCGACGTGTCGTCGAAGCGGCGCGGCACGAGATCGCGATCGAGCACTACTCGAACTCCCGCTGTGGGCCGCCCATGGCGGACGGGGCGTAGGTTCGCATCAGGAAGCTCAGGTGTTCGCCGAGCACGCGCCGGCTCGTGCCGGGCATGACGATGCGCGAGACACTGCCGAGTGACAGCGCTTCGTTCGGGTTCATGAGCTCGCGCTCGTAGCGCTCGCGCAAGAGCTTCAGGCCGGCGTCGCGCGCGCGCCGCGCATCGACCTCCGCTGCGCCGGCTGCGACCGCCTTCTGCATCTCGACGTCGAGCGCGCGCAGCTCGTCCTTGAACACGAACTGCGAGCCGCCGCCCGCGTCCATGACCGCGATGCGCGCCATCGGCATCGCGAAGACCGCGTCGGCACCGACGAAGTGCGAGTTGTACGCGGCGTACGCGCCGCCGAAGGCGTTGCGGATGATCAAGGTCATCGAAGGCACGCGCAGATCGATGATCGCATCGAGCAGACGCCGGCCTTCGAGGATGATGCCGCGCGTCTCCTGCTCCGTTCCCGGGGTGAAGCCCGCGACGTCCTCGAGGAAGATCATCGGGACGTTGTAGAGGTTGCAGAAGCGGATGAAGCGCGTAGCCTTGCGCGCGGCGTCGACGTCGATCTGGCCGCTCGCGACCGCGGAGTTGTTCGCGACGAAGCCGACCACGTGACCGCCGATGCGGCCGAACGCGGTGATCATGTTGCGCGCCCGCGCCGGCTGCAGCTCGAAATACTCGCCGTGGTCGACGATCTGCTGCAGGAAGAGCGTGATGTCGAGCGGCGCGCTCATGCCCGCGGCCGAGTCGAACGTCTTGCGGAACAGGATGTCTTCTTCGAGCGTGAAGCGGTCGATCGGGTCACTGGTCGGCGCGAACGGCGCG
>JBGQIB010000184.1:0-7883 GCA_041498295.1 bacterium
CTGCGCTCCGGCGCGCTGGTCGTCTCGTGGCCGGTGCGCGGTCACGCGGTGCTCGGGGAGAGTTACTCACTCGATCTGTCTGACACGCGCGTCGAGCAGAAGGACCTGTTCGCGAAGCCCAAGCGCACGACCTTGTCCGTGACGGGGAAGCTCGGCAAGGAGGCGTCGCTCGCGGCGCTGCGCGAGGCGCTCGTGAAGATCGGACAGAACGAGCTGCCGCTCACGCTCGAGCTCGCCAAGCAGCCGCTGAAGGTCCACCTCGGGAAGACCACGCTCGACCTCGCCAAGCTGCGCGAGCTCTTGCCACCCGACAAACCCGCGCTCTCCGGCCGGCTCGTCGTGCAAGGCTTCGACGTGCAGCTCACGCCGCTGCGCGTCGTCGGCAACGCGACACTCGACGGTGTAGAGACGAAGCTCGAGCATGGACCGGTCACGATCTCGGGCCCGGTGCGCGGCAAGGGCGAGAGCATCGAGCTGGAGCACGCGACCGCGCTCGTCGGCGGCCAGAAGATCGACGTCACGGCCAGCTACATGCTCGCGAACGGCGCGATCTCCGCAGACTACGGGATCGCGAGAGCGCAGCTCGTCTCGCTCGTCGAGGCGCTCTCGGGCCGCAAGGAGCTCGACGGAACGCTCGACACGGCCGGCCACGTGGAAACGCGGAGCGCGGGCCTCGAGACACTCGGCGGGCACGGCAAGATCGCGATCCAACCCGGGCGCATCCAGGGCTTCTCGCTCGCGAAGCAGGTCATGGGCTCGCTCGCAGCGCTGCCCGGGCTGGCGCTCGCGGCGAAGGGCAAGGACGTCTCGAAGTACGAATCGGAGGAGTTCGATCACCTGACCGCCGACTACACGATCGTCGACGGGCGCGTGCACACCGAGAACCTCGAGCTCGCGTATCAGGACGCGACGGCATACCTGCATGGCTCGATCGGGATCTTCGACCGGGCGCTCGATCTCAGCGGCAAGGTCGTGCTCGCGAAGAAGGTCGACGCGCAGCTCGCCGGTGCGAAGAGTGCGCGCGAGCGCGTGATCCCGATCAGTCGAGTCACTGGAACCTACGACGCTCCGCGCCTGGAGCTCGACCAGAAGGCGCTCGCCGCGCTCGCATCCGCGTACACCAGCGACGAACGGGTCAAGAGGAAGCTCGACAAAGCGCTCGGCCCCGGCGCGGGCGAGGCCGTGCAAGGCGTGCTCGACGGCCTGCTCAACGGCGGAAACAAGAAGTAGGGCCGATGAGCTTCTTCACGGTGCGGCTCGAGGCGGACGCCGTCGTCCTGCTCGACCAACGGCGCCTCCCCGAGGAAGAGGTCTATCTGCGCCTGTCCAACGGCGAAGACGTCGCGCGAGCCATCGAGGACATGGCGGTGCGGGGCGCGCCGGCGATCGGCGTGACCGCCGCGATGGGCGTCGCGATCGAGCTCGAGCGCGCGCCCGACGCGGAGCTGGAGACGACACTGGAGCGTGTCATCGCGCGCCTCGGCCGCACGCGCCCGACCGCCGTGAACCTGCGCTGGGCGCTCGCGCGCATGCGCGCCGAGCTCGCGCCTGCGCTGGCACGCGGCGCGGATGCGAGCGCGCTGCGCGGCGAGGCGCGCGCGGCGGCGCAGCGGATCGCCGACGAGGACGTCGCGAGCTGTCGCGCGATCGGCGACGCGGGCTCGGCGCTGCTGCCGCTCGGCGCGCGCGTGCTGACTCACTGCAACGCCGGCGCGCTCGCGACCGCCGGCTACGGCACCGCCCTCGGCATCGTGCGCAGCGCCGCCCGCGACGGCCGCCTCGCGCACGTCGTGGCGCAGGAGACGCGCCCGTTCCTCCAGGGCGCGCGTCTCACCGCTTGGGAACTGATGCGCGACGGCATCGACGTGCGGCTCATCACGGACTCGATGGGCGGGGCGCTCATGGCGCAGAAGGCCATCGACGTCGTCATCGTCGGCGCAGACCGCATCGCCGCGAACGGGGACGTCGCGAACAAAATCGGGACCTACAGCGCGGCTCTGCTGGCGCGCGCGCACGGCATTCCGTTCTACGTGGCGGCCCCGTTCTCCAGCGTCGATCTGTCGCTGGCGAGCGGCCGCGAGATTCCGATCGAGCAGCGCAGCTCGGCCGAAGTGACCACGATCGGCGGGCGGCGCATCGCGCCCGAGGGGGTCGTGGCCCTGCACCCGGCGTTCGACGTGACTCCCGCGGACTTTGTGACGGCGATCATCACCGAACGAGGCGTGATCCGACCGCCGTTTGCGCCGGGTCTTGCGGCTCAACGGGATGGACGCAGCGGCCGATGACTCCACTGGATACAACCGTGTCCGCGGGGTATGGCGTCTTTGGAAGTCCTGATCGTCGAGGATGATCGGGCGCTCGCTCGCACTCTCGCGCGCGCGCTCGAACAGGCCGGCTACAGCTGTCGCCAAGCGCACGACGGAAACGCCGCGCTCAGCGAGGTGGCGAAGGCCGTCCCCGACCTGATGTTGATCGACCTGCTCCTTCCCAAGAAGGACGGGCAGTCGGTGATCAGCACGCTGCAGGCGGCGGAGGCGACGCGCGCGATCCCGATCATCGCCATGAGTGGCGTGTTTCGCGGCGCCGACGCCTTGCGCAGCATCCTCGCGGCCGGGGGCAAGGCGTTCCTCGAGAAGCCGATCGAGTCACACACGCTCATCGATCAGATCTCCAAGCTGATCGGGAAGCCCACGCCGCCCGACCTCGCGACCCCGACCGACACCGTCGACCTGGCGAAGGAGCCGGCGATCGAGGTGCTGTGGAGCGCGATGCGCGCCAAGACCACGGGCGCGGTCCACTTCGAAACCGGGAAGCGGAAGAAGGTGGTCGTGCTCGAGAACGGCATGCCGCTGGCCGTGCGCTCGAACCTCGCGCGCGAGTCACTCGGCCGTAGACTTCTCGACGCGGGACGCATCGACGAGCTCACCTTCAACGAATCGGTCCGGCGCTCGAAAGTGACCGGCAAGCGCCAGGGCGAGCTGCTGGTCCAAATGGGCGCGATCACCGAGCTGGTGCTGCGCGACACGCTCGCGGATCAGTCCGCGGACAAGCTCACCGAGATCTTCTCCTGGACCGAGGGCCGCACGTGGACGCAGACCGGCGTCCGCGCCGTGAGTCTCTCCTCGGAGCTGCTCGGCTGGACTCCGCGGCTGACCGTGCTGCGCGGGGTGCACCGCGTGAGCCCGTCGATCGTCGCGAAGCGGCTCGAGCCGTATCAGGGCTGCGAGGTCTCGACCGAGGCGATCTCGCTGGAAGAGGGCGAGAACGCGGATGCCGTGAAGGTCCTCTACGAGTCAGTCGCGGAGGCGCACTCCCTCGGCTCGCTGCTCCGGGAGCACGGCAGCACCCTCTACGGGCTGTGGCTGATCGGCGCGCTCGCCGTGCGCGTCGACGAGGCCGCCACGCCGCGCACGCTGCCCGGTGTAGGCTCGACGGGGGCCATACTCGCGCTCGAGGGCAAGCTGCGCGAGGCACTTGCGAAGCAGAAGAGCCAGACCCACTTCGAGGCGCTCGGCATCGCGGATGACGCTCCGAGCGATGAAGTGCGCAAGGCGTTCATGGCGCTCGCGAAGATTTTCCATCCCGACAAGGTCGGGCGGCGCTCCCCGGAGCTCGTCGAGCTCGCGGGCAAGGTCTTCGCGCGCATCTCGGAGGCGCACGACGTGCTCGCGTCGCCCGAGAAGCGCCAGCTGTATGTCTCGCAGCTGAAGCGCAGTCGCGGGACACAGGGCGATCTTCGCCAAGAGGTCTCGCGCATCCTGACCGCCGAGCAGCAATTCCAGCGCGCCGAGGAAGCGATGCGCCGCCGCGATTGGACCGCGTCGCTCGACGCCCTGAAGTGGGCGCTGGATCTCGATCCGAACGAGGGCGAGTTCTTCGCGCTGCGCGGCTGGGTGCTCTTCCTCCAGCAGCAGGACCAGGGCGCGCGGAACCCGGAGCCCGCGCTCGATCAGATCAGGAAGGCGATCGCGCTCTCGCCGCAGTCTGCGACCAGCTACTACTACCTGGGTCAGATCCGGAAGGCTTGCGGAGATCACGCCGAAGCGGAGAAAATGTTCCGCAAGACGATCGAGCTTCGCCCCGACCACGTCGAGGCGAACCGCGAACTCCGGCTGATCCAGATGCGGCGCGCGAAGGGCGACGAGACTGTGAGCGGCCGGCTGTTCGGAAGAAAGAAGAAGTAGTGAGCGTCGAGAAGACTGAGCACGTCTGGCACAACGGACGGCTCATCGCGTGGGAAGACGCGAACGTGCACATCCTCACGCACACGCTGCACTACGGCCTCGGCGTCTTCGAGGGCATCCGCTGTTACCGAAGCGACGACGGCGCAGGCAACGTGTTTCGGCTGAAGGAGCACGTCACGCGGCTGTTCGACTCGGCGCGCATCGTCGAGATCGCCATGCCGTACGAGCTCGACGCGATCGAGACCGCGATCCTCGACACCCTGCGGGCGAACCACATGAGCGAGGGTTACATCCGGCCGCTCGTGTACCTGGGCGCCGGCGCGATGGGCCTCTTGCCCAAGGACAACCCGACTCAGGTCGCGATCATCGTCTGGCCCTGGGGCGCGTATCTCGGCGAGGAAGGTCTCGAGCGCGGCATACGCGCGAAAGTGTCGTCGTACGCACGCCACCACCCGAACGTGTCGCTGACGAAGTCGAAGACCTGCGGCGACTACGTGAACTCGATCCTCGCCAAGCGCGAGGTCACGCGGCTCGGCTACGACGAGGCGATCATGCTCGACACGAACGGGCTGGTCGCCGAGTGCAGCGGCGAGAACATCTTCATCGTGCGCCGCGGCGTGTTGAAGACGCCGCCGCTCGTGTCCGTGCTCGAGGGCATCACGCGCGACTCGGTCATCCGCATCGCGCGCGACAAGGGCATCGAGGTCGTCGAGCAGAGCATTACGCGCGACGAGGTCTACTGCGCCGAGGAGATGTTCCTCACCGGTACGGCCGCCGAGATCACGCCCGTGCGCGAGGTCGACGATCGCAAGATCGGCGCCGGCGCGCGCGGCCCCCTCACCAAGACCATCCAGTCCACGTTCTTCGACGCCGTCAAAGGCCGCGATCGCAAGTACGAAAGCTGGCTCACTCCGGTCTGATTCCGGTCCCGTGATCGCGACGAGACGGCGCGGTGAGGGCCGTCCCGAGCCGCGCCCGCAAGCGCCGCAGGCGCGCGCAGTGAGCCGCAGGCGAACGTAGTCAACCGATGGCGTAGCCGAAGATCTCGTCCATGACTCTGTCGCGCTGTGAGTCGGTGAGTGACTCGTCGATGGGCAGGAGCAGGCCGGTGACGCGCGCGTGTTCGGCGGCGGGAAGGCCGGCGAGGTCGCGCTCCGCGAGTGGCAGGCGCAGGCGGCGCGCCTCGACGCCAGCCTCGGCGAGCAGCTTGGCGAGGTCGTCGGCGGCAGCGCGCGCAAAGCGCGTGAGACGCAGTAGGTAACCCGAGTACGCGGACAACGCGTTCTCCGGCGTCGGCGGCACCCGGAACGCGTCGTAGCGCGAGAACTCGGCCGAGTACGCGCTAGCGATGCGGCGCCGCGCGGCGAGCCGATCCTCCCAGCGCTCGAGCGCGGTGAGCGCGGCGCTCGCCAGCCCGTCGCCCGCGCGTTCTGTCGCGAGCGCCGGTTCGAGATCCTTCGCCAGCGCCTCGGGCAGCGCGAGGAGCGCCGCCTCGAAGCCGGGCGCCCGACAGCCGAGCGGCAGCCGAAACACGCTCGCGCAGGGCGCGCGTCCGATGCGCGAGTCAGCGAAGCGCGCGCCGAAGCTCTCGCAGCCGTCCTCGATGACTTCGAGCCCGCGCTCCTCGGCGAGCGCGTAGAGAAGGTCGAGCTCAGCCGGCTGGCCGAGCGGGTGCGCGACGAGCAGCGCGCGCGTCCGTGCGCCGATCGCCGCCGCGGCAGCGCTCGGAGCGAGAGTGAGTCGCTCGGGGTGAACGTCGGCGAAGACTGGGCGCAGCTCGGCCGCGCGTAGCGCAGCCACGGCGCTCGCCGAGACGACGCCGGGCACGACCACCTCGTCGCCCTTCGAGAGGCCGAGCGCACGCAGCAGCGCGCCGAATGCGTCCTTGGGCGAGCGCAGCGCGAGCACGCGCTCCGCGCCGAGATACGCGGCGGCGCGGCGCTCGAGCTCGAGCGTCACGAGTCCCGCGTCCGGCCGCGCGACGAGCGCCGCGAGCTCGTCGCCGGGTGCGATTCCGAGCTCGAACGGCACCGCGAACGCGTGCTCCGGGCGCGGCGGGGCGTGCCGGTCGAGGAAGTCCTCGAGACAGGCGCAGAGCTCCTCGAGCATACGCAGATATGCGTCGCCCATGTCGGCGGCGGGCGCGGCGGCTGGTTCGCGGCGCATCAGCTCCTGGCCGCGCTGGCGCAAGACGATCGCCGGATTCGCGGCGGAGCCGAACGAGTCCGCGAGCTCCACGAGCCCGAGCCGACAGTTGCCGCCGATCGACAGCGGAATCTCGGCGTGCACGCCCAGCGCGATCGCCAAATCGGGCCGAATGCGGTCCTCGAGCCAGCGTACGACTTCCTCGCCGAGCTTGTGTCCGCTGCGCGCCGGAATTCCGGCGCGGTCGCAGAGCTCGAGTATCTCGGGGCAGAAGTCCCGCTCGCTGCCGCCCTCGACGCCGATGAACGCGACGACGCGCTCGCCGCGCTCGAGCAGGCGCTCGAGCACGCAGAGCGCGCGATAAGTTCCACCGATCAAGAGGATTCTCGGTCCGTTGCGACCCATGACCGCTCCCGCGCCCCCACTGAGCAAACCGCGTGCCTTGCGACGCCTCGCGACACACGTGCACGGCGCGCGACAGGCCCGCCTTCTGGCGTCTTGATTCCGACGTCGAGCGTCAAAGCCGACGAACGGCGCGAGGCCTCGGGGCCGTGCTACGGTTTCTGGGGTGAACCCCACCAGCTCTCGAAACGACACGCGCGCGGTTCGCGCCGGCGCCGTGCAAATCGGCGGTGGCGCTGCGATTTCCGTGCAGAGCATGTGTGCGACCCACACCCAGAACGTCGCGGCGACGGTCGAGCAGGCCGAGCGCCTGGCGAAGGCGGGCGCGGCGCTCGTGCGCGTCGCGGTCGACAGCAAGGCCGACGCGGAAGGCCTGGCCGAAATCCACAAGCGCAGCGCCGTTCCGTTCGTGGTCGACCTGCAAGAGCACTACCGGTTGGCGCCGTTGGTCGCTCCGCACGTCGCGAAGCTCCGCTACAACCCAGGCCACCTACACCACCACGAGCGCGGCAAGACGATGCGCGACAAGGTGAAGTGGATCGCGGACGTCGCGGGCTCCGCCGGCTGCGCGCTGCGCGTCGGCGTAAACTGCGGCTCGATCGCGCCCGAGTACGCCGAGCGCTTCCCGGACGACTCGATCGACGCGATCGTCGCGTGCGCGGTCGACCACTGCGCGATGCTCGACGAGCTCGGCTTCCACAACTTCGTGGTCTCGATCAAGGACTCCGACCCCGCGAACGTCATCGCCGCCAACGAGCGCTTCGCGCGCGAGCGGCCCGACGTGCCCATACACTTGGGTGTGACGGAGGCGGGGCTCTTGCCCGGCGGCGAGATCAAGACGCGCATCGCCTTCGAGCAACTGATTGCGCGCGGCATCGGCGACACGATCCGCGTGTCACTCACCCTGCCGAACGACCGGAAGCACGAGGAAGTCGTGATCGGTCACAAGATCCTGGCCGACATCCGCGAAGGTCGCTTCCGCTCCGTACCGGTGCTCGCGGGGCTGAACATCATCTCGTGCCCGTCGTGCTCGCGCGTCGAGAACGAAGCCTTCGTCGACCTGGCGGAGAAGGTACGCGAGATGACCAGCTACGCCGCGAATCACGACGTGACCATCGCCGTCATGGGCTGCCGCGTGAACGGACCGGGCGA
>JBGQIB010000185.1:0-7442 GCA_041498295.1 bacterium
CACCCAAGGCGCGAGACCCGCGCCGTTCACAAGTACCCCGCGTCACCGGAGGAGAGCATGCGCAAGTGGTTCATCGTCTCGGCGGTCGGTCGCGATCGGCCTGGCATCGTCGCCGATCTCGCGCAGCTCGTGTACGACTGCGAAGCCAACCTCGAAGACTCGCGCATGACGCTGCTCGGCAACGAGTTCGCGGCGATCCTGTTGTGCTCGGGCGGCGTGCCGGAGCTGGAGCAGCGTCTCTCGGCGGGCGCGCGCAGACTCGAGTGGGAGAATCGGCTCACGGTGTTCATCCGGCCGCTCGAGGGTGAGCCGCGCCCGGCGATTCCGGCGCCGGGGACTCGCCTCTTTCGCGTCGAGACACAGGGCATGGATCGCGCCGGCATCGTGGCGCGCATCTGTCGCACGCTCGCAGACCACCACGTGAACATCGCCGACCTGCAGTCGCGCTCGCTGCCTTCGCCGTCGGGCTCGGCCGTGTACCGCATGAGCGTGCTCGCCGAAGTTCCGGACAACGTCGACCCGCGCGTGCTCGAGAAGGCGCTCGAGGAGCGCGGCGCCGAGCTCGGGCTCGAAGTCACTCTCGCGCCGGCCTGAGCGGGCGCTCGAACTCGCGTGTCGCAGGCGACGGCCGGCCAGGTGATCGTCGTCGGCGCGGGCCTGGCCGGGCTCGCCGCCGCGCAGCGTCTCGCGTCGCTGGGCTTCGGCGTGACGGTGCTCGAGGCACGCGCGCGCGCGGGCGGCAAGCACGCGCGCGAGTCACTCGCCGGGCTGGAGTACGAGCCGTGGCCCGGCTGGCTGCCACGCAGCGCGCCCGCGTTCGTCGAGTGCGTCGCGGAGCTCGGGCTCGGCGCGGAAGTCCGGCGCGAGCCGATCCTCGAGGTCGCGAGCCTGCGCGCTGGCCGACTGCGTTCGGTGTCACTCACGACGCGCGCAGCGCTGCACGGCTCGCCGCTGGCGCCGTTCCGCATGCGCCGCTTCACACTCCTGGCGAGCTGGCTCGGCAGCGCGCTCGATCCCGACGCGCCCTGGCGCGACGCGCGCCTGGACGACCGCAGCGCCGCGGACTTCTGCCAGGTCTATCTGGGCCAGCGCGCGCGCGACGAGCTGGTCACTCCGCTCTTCGCGAGCTGCTTCGGCATTCATGCGCGCGACGCGAGTCGCCAGCTCTTGTTCGCGCTGCTCGACGGCGCGGGTAACACCGCGCTCGACGCGCTCGCGGGCGCGGGGTTGCTGGCGGAGGCGCTCGCGTCGCGACTCAGCGATCTGCGCACGCTGCAGCGGGTCACGGCCGTCGACACGGACGGCCGCGGCGTGCGACTCGCGGACGGGAACACGCTGCGCGCGGACGCGGTGCTTTTGGCCGTCGCAGCGCACGAGGCCGGGCGCCTGCTCGGCTCACTCGGGCCGCGCTCCGACGCTGCCTTCGACGCGCTGCGCGCCGAATCGGGGCTCGTACTGGCGGCAGTGACACAGAAAGACGTCGCCCTGCGCGAGCGCGAGCTCTGGTTCCCGGCGCGCGAAGGCGGCGAGCTCGCGGGTATCTCCGTGCGCTACCCGCGCCTCTTGCAGCTGGTCGCACGCCCCGACCTGGCGCAGCGCCACGGCCAGCGACCCGACGCGGAGCTCGCGCGCTTCCTGCTCGAATCCGCGGAACGCGCGCTGCCCGGCCTAGCCCGCGAGCTCGGCGCAACTCGCCTGCACCGCTTCCCGCACGGTCGCCCCGCGTTCGCCGTCGGTCACTACCGCGCGCGCGCGAAGCTCGACGTCGCCTGCGCCGGCGATTGGTGCGTCGCGCCGCACGTCGAGGGCGAGCTGGCGTCGGGACTCGGCGCCGCGCGCGGCGTCGCCGCGCGGCTGCGCGCCCCGAGCTAGTCCGCGAGCGTCGCCACCGTCACGCCGTTGCCACCCTCGCGCGGGCCGCCGGGCTCGAACTTCTCGACGCCAGGAATCGCGCGCAGCCAGGCGCGAATCGCGTCGCGCAGCGCGCCGGTTCCATGGCCGTGAATGAAAGTGACTCGCCCGCCGCCGCGCCCGAGCATGCGCTGCAAGGTGGCGTCGGCGCGCTCCAGCGCTTCGTCGACGCGCAGCCCGCGCAGGTCGCAGTCGAGCCGCTCCCGCTCGTCCGGGCTCTCGCGCTGCAGCGACACGTGCGCGGCCGGGCGCGCCTTCGGGGCCTCTGGCGCGAACACGCGCAACACGCGCTCGCGCGCGACGACCGTGCGCACCGCGCCGACGCGCACTGCGATCCGTCCGCGCTTGTCCGGAGGCTCGAGCACGATCGCGATCGGGCGCACGCCCGCCAGCTCGACGCGCGCACCGGCGCTGAGCGCAGCGTCGGAAACCGCCGCGCGCGGCGCGCTCGCCTCGGGCTCGGCATGCACGCGCTCCACGGACTCGGTGCGCTCGCGGATGCGTGACAGCTCGGCCTGCGCCCGATTCGCCGCGGGTCCGGGCGGTGCGTCGCCACGCTGCAGGCCGCGCACGACGTGCGCGATCTCGGCGCGCGCGCGCGTGAACGCGGACTCGAGGTCCGCCTTCATCGCCGCGAGCGCCTGCTCGCGCGCGCCGCGCAGCGCCGCGAGCCGCGTCTCGTAGGCCGCACGCGACGTCTCCGACTCCTCGCGCATGCGCAGCGCGAGCCGGCGCTCGGCCTCGAGCTCCTGGCGCAGCTCCGACAAGCCGCGAGTGAGTGCCTCGAGGCGCGAGTCCTCGCGGTCCATGAGCTCGCGCGCGCGCTCGACCACCGCCTCGTCGAGCCCCATGCGCTGCGCGGCCCACATCGCCCCGCTCGAGCCCGGCTGCCCGACGTGAATACGGAACGTCGGCAGGAGCGTGTCGGGATCGAACTCCGCGCTCGCGTTCGCGAAGCGCGGATCGGAGCCCGCGATCTCCTTCAGGCGATTGAAGTGAGTCGTCGCGAGCACGAGCGCGCCGCGCTGCACCAGCGCCTCGAGGATCGCCTGGGCGAGCGCCGCGCCTTCGCCCGGCTCCGTCCCCTCGCCGATCTCGTCCGCGATCACGAGTGAGCGCGGATCCGCCTGCGCGACGACCGCGGCCAGGTTCGCCATGCGTGCCGAGAAGGTCGAGAGGCCGGCGCGCAGATCCTGCTCGTCGCCGATCTCCGCGAACACGGCGTCGACGAGCGGGAGCGCGCTGCCCTCGTCACATGCGACGTGCAGACCCGCGCGCAGCGACAGCGCCGCGAGACCGACCGCCTTCGCCGCGACCGTCTTCCCGCCGGCGTTCGGGCCCGAGATGACGAGGCAGCGCGCGCCGTCGGTGAGCGCGAGGTCGTTGGGCACGACGTCCTCGGGCGCGAGCCCCGCCTCGAGCAGCAGCAGCGGATGGCGCAGCCCGCGCAGATCGAGAGCGCCGTCGCTCGAGACGCGCGGCTCGAGCGCGCCAGCGCGGCGCGAGAGTCGCCCGCGCGCGAACGCGACGTCGAGCGCCTCCAGGGTCGCCCCCTGCGCCTCGAGCTCGGGCGCCTGCTCGCGCGCCTCTCCGCACAGCTCCGATAGCAGTCGCTCGATCTCGCGCGTAACCTCGGTCTGCGCGATGCGCAGGCGGTTGCCCGCTTCGACCACGTCCTCGGGCTCAATGAATACGGTCGTCCCGCTCGATGAGACGTCGTGCACGATGCCTCGGACGCGCTTTTGCGCGTCGGCGCGAATGGGCAGAACCGGGCGGTTCTCGCGAAATGTGGCGTAGGAGTCTTGGAGATGGGTCTGCACGTCGGGATCGCGGAGGTGTCGCGCCATCCGGCGCTCGATCTCCGCCTCGAGCTCGCGCACGCGCCGTCGCTTCTGGCGCAGCTCGGGACTCGCGTCGTCGCGGATCTCGCCCGCGGGAGTCACAACCGCCGCCAGCGCGCGCTCGAGCGCGCGCAGCTCCGGCAAGGTCTGGGCGAGCGCGGCCAGGCGCGGCGCGAGCGCGGCTTTTCCGGCGAGCGACACACGAATGCGTCGCGCCGCGTCCAGAGTCGTGAGCAAGAGGCCCAGCTCGCGCGCCTGGAGCGTGCGGCCGCGCGCGAGCTCGACGAGCGGAGCGCGCAGATCCGCGACGCCTCCGAACGGCGGCTCGCTGCCCGCGTCGACGAGCCGTCGCGCCTCCGTGGTGAGCGCGAGCTGCTCCAGTACACCGGCGTGTGTCGCTGGAAAGGCGAGCGCACGCAGCGACTCCGCCCCGCGCTCGGTCGCGGCTTGCGCGGCGAGCAGCTCGAGCAGGCGCGGCCACTCGAGGCGAGCGAGGCTCTCGGCGCTGGCTCTGAACGTCACGGACCGGGATTGTAGATGGCCGACGAGACCCCGAGCTTGCGGCGCGCAGTCACCGAGGCGCAGAACCCGCGCACCACGGACCTCGATCGCTTGCCGGTCGGCGAGCTCGTGCAGCGGATCCTCGACGAGGACGCGGGGGTCAGCGCCGCCGTGCGTGCCGCGCGGCCGGCGATCGAGCTGGCGTGCCTCGCGCTGGTCGAAGCGCTCGACGCCGGCGGTCGTTGGTTCAACGTCGGGGCGGGAACCAGCGGCCGCATCGGCGCGCTCGACGCCGCGGAGATTCCGCCGACGTTCGGGCTCGAGCCCGAGCGCGTGCAGGCGCTGGTGGCGGGCGGCCCGGCCGCGCTGATCGGTCCGGTCGAAGGCGCGGAGGACGATGGGCCGGCCGCGGTCCGCGAGCTCGACCGGCTGGGTCTGGGCCCGAACGACGCGGTGGTCGCGCTCTCGGCGAGCGGTCGCACTCCGTTCGCGATCGCCGCGCTCGAGCACGCGCGCCGCCGCGGCGCGCGCGCGATCGCGATCACCTGCGCGCCCGACTCACCGCTCGCGAAGCAGGCGGACGTCGCGATCGTCGCCGTCGTCGGACCCGAAGTGATCGCGGGCTCCACGCGCATGAAGGGCGGGCTCGCCCAGAAGATGATCCTGCACACGCTCTCGACGGCAGTGATGGTGCGGCTCGGCCGCGTGCACGGGAACCTGATGACCGGGTTGCGCGCGGTGAACTCGAAGCTGCAGGAGCGCGGCGTGCGCATCTTGTGCGAGCTCGCACACGTCGACCGCGCCGAGGCGACCCGCGCGCTCGAGCGCGCGGGCGGCTCCGTGGAAAAAGCGCTCGAATCACTCAAGTCACAGTGAGCTACGTTCGCCTGCCGCTCACATCGCGACCAGGCACGCGCGACGAGGGCCGCCCCGAGTCGCGCGCGCAAGCGGCGCAGCCGCGCGCAGTGAGCCGCAGGCGAACGAAGTCAGTAAGACTAGAGAGTACCGGGGAGCGGCGGCGCAGCGTTGAAGGTATAGGACGCTACGACGCCGTTCGGGTCGAAGCGCACCACCAGGTCGAGTGTCTCGGTCGTGCCGAACAGCTTGTAACGGTAGTGCCCGTAGGTCCAGGTGCGGCGGCCGTCTTCGAGCCCGGTGCGCCAGGGTTCGCCGAACATGCGGTGAATCTCGTCGCGCGTCGTGTTGCCGATCGCGATTCCGCTGACCTTGTCGACGGGGAACTCTCGGCCGACCGTGAGACACGCGGCGAGCGCAAGCGCGATCAGCACGCTGGCAGTGACTCGCGCGCGCGATGCACTGCGCGACGAGGGCCGTCCCGAGTCGCGCACGCAAGCGGCGTAGCCGCGCCCAGTGAGTCGCAGGCGGACGAAGTCAATCAGACACATACGGCTCCTCACTTCTGGGGACCCGCTTCGGGCGGTGGCAGCTCGGGGCCGGCGAGCGGCGGAGTGAGTGTCGTGCCCCCGGGCGTTAGGTCGTGCTCAGCCCAGATCAACAGGTTGTCGAAAGCGACGGCAGTCGTCGGGTTGCCGCGCACCACCACGCGCACCGCGCGCGGAATGGTCGCGTGCAGCGGGGCGTCGTAGGCGGTCTTTCCGTCGACCGCGATGCGCCAGGTCTGCTTCTCGAGGTCGACGTCGAAGGCGAGGTGCACGGGCTTGCGCAGCTCGAACGTTCCGATCGGCTGCGGGGTCGTGAGCGTTTCGGGATGCAGATTCGGGTCGATGATCGCGATCACTCCGCCCGACATGAAGCCGAGCGCATAGGCCTCGGCGATGTCGAGGAACACCGCGACCTGCAGGGCCTGCGCTGGCAGCGGCGGCGGATCGATCTCCTGAACGCACAGGTCGAGCTCGACGTGATACCGGCCGTAGCGCTGATCGAGGAGAAACTCGAGTCCCTCGATGCCCTGCGTTCCGCTCGCAACCGAGAGGAACACCGGCTGCTGATCCAAGCCGCACAGCTTCGCGCGGACGACCGGACGGCCGAGGAAGATCTGCGACGGAATCTTGCTCGGGAACGTCTGCGGCGTCTGCTCGGGGACGACCTTCACTGCCTCGTTCAGCGTCTGCTCCGGCGCCGAGAAGTCGACGTCGTAGAGCAGCGCGGCGCCTTCGGGAATGCGAGATCGGCGGGCGGCCGGGCAGGCGCAGAGGCCGAGGCAGAGCGCGACGAAGGCGAACCGAAGCGGACGCGCCATCGGACTCAGGTGATGATCTTCCGCAGCGAAGCGGTGTCCGGCACGACGATGCGCGACGCCTCGGAGCGCTGGATCTCGCGCGCTTCCTCGATCATCTCCTCGACGGCGCGGCCGACGGCCTCGGGGAATTTCGCGATCGCTTCTTGCAGCGTCTTCGCCTCGATCAGCGCTGACACGGGCACCGGACCCACTTGCGACATGAGCTGCGTCTGCGCGATCCAGCGCGGCTCCCGCGCCGGGTCGGGCTCGCCGGTCGGGAGAATCGGAATGAGGCGCCGCAGCGAGGCCACCTTGAGGTCGGTGTAGCTCTCTTCGCGGTAGAGATTGTTGGCGTCGACTGAGAGGTCGCCGACGACGCGCCGCGTGTCGCTCATTGCAGGGCCCTTTCTCTTCAGGGGGCTGGGAGTGTACCGCGTCGCGGCGCATCGACTAGGATCGACGAGAAGGCGGGAGACACGCGGTTTTGGCGACGTCCGTCGGGCTCGATGAAGCGTGGCTGCGGCGGGGTTTGCGCCGCTCGCTGACTATCCCGCTGTACGCCGTGGGCTGGGCGGTCGCTCTGCTGTTGGCTCCGTTCGCGGCCGTGGAGCTGGCGCTGGGCGCTGGCGTCGCCGCACGGCTCGCACTCTTCGGGGCCGTGTTTCTCTCGTACGAAATGGTGGGGCTCGCGGCGGCCCTGTGGCTCTGGATTACGCTGCGCGCGAACGATCAGGCCGCTCACGCGGCGCTCCGGCGCTGGTGGGCTTGCGGACTCTTTCGCGCGGCCGCGCGCGTCTTCGCGCTCGAGCTCGAAGTCGCGGGCGACGACGCGGCCGAGCCGGGGCCGGTGGTCGTGCTGGTGCGGCACGCGAGCCTCGCCGACACGCTGCTGCCCGAGGTCGTGCTCGCAGGCCGACACGGGCTGCGGCGGCGCTACGTGCTGAAGCGCGAGCTGCTCTTCGACCCGTGTCTCGACGTCGTCGGGCAGC
>JBGQIB010000186.1:0-7279 GCA_041498295.1 bacterium
CGCACGGCTCGGACGTGACTCTCTTGGCCGCAGACGTCGTGAGTCACGTCCCCCGGCTCGAATCTCTTCCGCAGGCGCTCGAGCTCGGGCGGACCGCGATGCGCCGCATCCGCGAGAATCTGGGCATCGCGATCCTCTACAACGCCGTGGCGATTCCGCTCGCGATCGCCGGCGTGATCGGGCCGTTCTCGGCCGCGCTCGCGATGAGCGCTTCGTCGCTGGTCGTGACGGGAAACGCGCTGCGGATGCTGCGCTTCGGGAGGCGCGCATGAGCTTTCTCTGGATCACCATCCCAGCGACGCTCGTTCTCGCGGCGAGCCTACTCGCCTGGGTGCTGCTCGAGGTGCACGGCGGCGGATTCGACGACCTCGAGGCGCCGGCGGCGCGCGCGGCGCTCGACGACGACTCGACGCCGGAGCGGTCGTAGCCGCACACAAGCGTCGCCTCCTGGCGGACGAGTCAGCTGGCGCCGCAGGCTCGCCGCGATGCCAGTTGAGGTGCGCGGGTCGCGCACCGATTCAGCGAGAGATGACGACCTTGATCCGCCGCCTCGGCAAGGGCTACTGCGCCGCCGGAGATGGCTTCTACTATTTCGACGAAGACCTGTCCCGCGTTCTCCAGCGAGTCGCCGATTTCACGCGCCGACTCGACCCCGAAGCGCCCGCGAATGGCCTCGGCGAGGCCGAAGTCGCTGCCGGCGCGAGCAACGAGCAGCGCAAACCCGCCTCGACTTGACCGCGGCGCTTCCGTGCCGACCTGTAACGGCGAGGTCGCCCCGGGCGTCCAAGGGCCATGAGAGCGCGCAGGAAGGAAACCACCGTGAACGACAAGAAGTCTCGACCGATCACCTTGTTCGAGTTGCTGGAAGTGATTCAGCAAGTTGCCGAGACCGATGACGAAGCGGCGGCGACCTTGGCCTCGATGCTGCGCAGCGGTCGAATCCAACGCCTGACCGAGGAAGCTCTGGCTGCGTAAACTCCCCGCGGTGCGACTGAGTCTCCGACCGCATCGGCTGGGAATCGTGTTCGCGGCGCTGGCCTTCATCGCCGCCGCGAAGCAAGCCGAGCCGCCTGCCCCGGTACTCGCGCCCGCGCAGGGCGCCGAAACCTGGGAGTACACGCACAAGAGAGACACGCTGCTCGACGTCGCTGCGCGCGCCGGCGTCGGGTTCATCCCGCTCTCGGCGCTGAATCCCGGCATCGACGTCTGGGTGCCTCCAGAGGGCGTCCGCCTGCGTCTGCCGAGCGACTACGTGCTGCCGGACACGCCGCACACGGGGCTCGTGATCAACATTCCGGAGATGCGCCTCTACGACTACACGCTCGACCCGAACGCGCCCAGCGTGCTTGCGGTCGCGGTCGGCGACATCCTGGACCCTACGCCGATCGGTGAGTTCAGGGTCGGCCGGAAGCGCATCGACCCGGTCTGGACCGTGCCGGAGTCGATTCGCGCGGAGCGACCGGACCTACCCGCCGTCGTTCCAGCTGGACCCGACAATCCCCTCGGCGATCGCTGGCTCACCTTGGGAACGACGAGCTACGGGATCCACGGCACGAACAATCTCTGGTCGATCGGGCGCGAGGCGACTCACGGCTGTGTTCGCCTCTACAACGCCGACATGCGCGCGCTCTTCGACCGCATCCCGGTCGGGACTCGCGTGCGCATCGTGTATCAGCGCGTGAAGGTCGGCCAGCGCGATGGCGACGTCTTCGTCGAGGCGCACGGTGACTTCTATGATCGGGACTTCGACCCACTGCCCGCGACGCTCGCGCGGCTCGTCGCCCTGGACGCGCTCGGACTCGTCGACGGCGGCTCGATCAAGGAGTCCGAAGTCCGACGCGTCGTCTCGGAGGCGCGCGGCATTCCGGTACGCGTCGGTCGCCTCGAGCGCGCGCGCTAGCGGCCGCCCTTCGAGACCGACTTGTTGAAGATCGCCTCGCTCTTGCGCGCGGCGGCGTCCGCCTGACCGGCGGCGGCCTGCGCCTGACTCGCGGCCATCTCCGCCTTCTGCTCCGCGGCGGCGGCGCGCTGCTCGGCGGCGGCGGTGCGCTCATCGGTACGGCGCGCGAGATCGTCGATCTTCGCGTTCAGCTTGTCGATGTCTCCACTCGTCGCGCACGCGCTCAGTCCGAGCAACAACGCCACAAAGAACCCCCTGCTCCGGCTCATCGATCCCTCCTAGTACACGGCTCCGTTGTGAAAGCTACACAGTGCATTGTCGGAGCCGCGCGTGATCGCGAACGGTACCCCGTGGCGCGCGTCTTCGCACCAACCGCGTCTGGTGAGACGAATCTCACTAAACACGGGCGCATGAAAGGCGGAATCGTTACGTCTCATGCCAGGAGGTGAAAGGAATGTCTCTACGATCTGGTGTCGCAATTGCGCTGCTCGTCATGGCGAGCGGTGTCGCATCGGCGGCAACGAAGCACACGGCGGATCCGGCGTGCGCCGATCACGTGAAGAAAATGCAGGCGATGAAGACTTCGAAGGAGCGCACGGCGTACTGCAAGGGGAACGAGGAGTGCACGAGTCACCACTGCTCGACCGCGGCTCACCACAAGTCGGCCGCGAAGGCTCCGGCAGCGGCGCCCGCTACGACTCCCAAGCCCCCGGCGAACTGAGCGCCGAACTCTAGAAGGGATCGAGCTGCTCGGTCCCGCGGCGGAAACCGACTCCGGAGACGATTCCGGATCGGTCGAAGAGGACGACCATGCGGTCGCTCTTCTCCTGTTCCTTCGTGTACGACAAGATCGTCAGATGCGTGAAGACGGGTTCTTCTAGCATGAACGTGCTCTCGTTGCGGCGGATGTAGGCGTACACGAACACGTCGCCTTCGTACTGGCGCACGAGGCGATCGGGCGGTCCGAGGTCTTGCAACACATCGGCCTTGGTGGTCACGCCCGGAACGAGTTGCCCGTCGGAAATGGCGGGCAGCTCGTTCCCGACGTACGTGCGCACGATGATGCAGCCACTGGCGAGCATCAACGCGGCGAGCGACGCCAGCGCTCTAGCGCAACTCATCGGTGCCCTTCCGGTAGCCGAAGTACGAGACGCGGTCGTTCGCGTCGAAGAACACGATCAGCGTATCGCTCGCGACGTGGAAGTCGATCGTGTTGTAGAGCACGAACAGCATGGCCGTCAGACGCCCCTGAGTCAGCCGGTAGACGAGCACGTCGGCAAATGGAAGATCGACGACCGGCCCGGGCATGAGCTCGCGGTCCACGAGGAAGCTCTCGAGCAGGTGCGCATCCGCGAGACCGGAGGGCGCGCCAAACCAGTCCAGGATCTCGGCCTTGGTCGTCTCACCCGGCACGATTTGCGGGATCTTGTCGGCGGCGACCGGCAGGCCTTCCTCGTAGCGCCCGATGAAACAGCCGGACGCGCACATGAGCGACAGCAGCAGCGCCAGGCCGAGTCTCACGATCATCCGAAGATATCGAGCTTGATCGCGGAGCGCTGTAGCGCGATCGTTCGAGCAGTGACTCGCGCGGACGACGAGGGACTCGCGGCGGAGCGGCGAGCGCGGATGGTCGCGCAACAGGTGGAGGGGCGCTGCATCGCCAACCCGCGCCTGCTCGCCGCCATGCGCGACGTCCCGCGACACGCGTTCGTGGCGCTGGACCAGGTCGAGCTCGCCTACGAGGATCGCGCGCTGCCGATCGCGCGCGGCCAGACTCTCTCGCAGCCGTACGTGGTGGCGCTGATGCTCGAGGCGCTCGCGCCCGGCGCGAATGAGCGGGCGCTCGAAGTCGGCGCGGGCTCGGGCTACGCGGCGGCGCTCCTATCGCGGCTCGCGCGCGAAGTCTTCGCGATCGAGCTCGACCCCGACCTCGCAGAGCTCGCACGCCTTCGCCTCGTCGCGCTAGGCTGCGCCAACGTCGAGCTGCGCAGCGGCGACGGAAATCTCGGCTGGCCCGAGCGCGCGCCATTCGACGCGATCCTCGTATCGGCGGCGGCCGCGAGCGTGCCACCCGCGCTCGAAGCGCAGCTCGCGCCGCGCGGCCGCATGGTCATCCCGATCGGATCCGCCGCCGGCCAGTCACTCGTCCGCATCACGCGCCTCGACGGCGGCGGCTTCGAACGGCGCGAGCTCTGCGACGTGCAGTTCGTACCGCTGGTCGGCGCTACGTCGGCTTGGCGCTGAACACCGGCAGCGACGCGCGCCGGATCACGCGCTCCGCGACGCTGCCGAGCAACACGTGCGCGAGCCCCGTGCGCCCCAGCGTCCCCATCACGATCGCATCGGCCTTGTGCCGCGCGGCGGCGTCGAGCACCGCCGTGTCGGCGGCCCCGTAGCGCAGGTCGAGCTCGACGCTGACACCCGCGAGTGTAGGCCGGAGCTTCTCGTACTCCGCGCGCGCCCAGGCCTCGCTGCGCGGATCCGAAAGGGGCTCCGCCGGGTCGCCGGACGCGAGCACCGGGGGGATCGCGTGCGCCAGGACGAGCGTGCCGCCCGTCTCCAGCAGCGCGCGCGCCAGCCGAAGCGCCGCGTTCGCCGGCTCCGAGAAGTCGGTGGGCACGAGCAGTTTCCGCAGCGCTCGGGCGGGCACCACTTCGGAGCTCACGGTCAGCACGGGACACGGAGCGAGGCGCGCCACCCGCTCCGCGACGCTGCCGAGCAACACATGCGCCAGGCCCGCGCGGCCGCGGGTTCCGAGCGCAACCAAGTCCACGCGCTTCTCGCGCGCCAGGGCGCAGATCCCGCTGGACGGATCCTCGTGCAAGACCGTGTGGTGTACGCGGAGACCTTCCCCCGCGAGGCGCGCCGAGAGCTCCTCCAACCTCCGATCCGCCACCTCGCCCACGCCGCGCAGATAGTCCGGCGGCATGCCGTAGCCCGCCGGAACGGCGGCGAACGGAACCACATACACGGAGGTCGCGATCTCGAGCTCGGCCGAGAAACGCCGCGCCAGCGCCGCCGCCCATTCGAGCGCGCGATCGGCGTGCGGCGAGAAATCCATTGCGACCAGGATGCGCGAGAGGCCCGTGCTCGACATCGTCTAGGCCGATGATAGGTCGCCGGCTACTTTGGAGCCCATGGCCGAACCCTCCGACTTTTACACGACGCTCGGCGTCTCGCGCACGGCCGCGGAAGACGAGATCCGAAAGGCCTACCGAAAGCTCGCGCGGAAGTTTCACCCGGACGTGAATCCGAACGACCGCAAGTCGGAGGAGAAGTTCAAAGAAATCTCATTCGCCTACGAGGTTCTGTCCGACAAGGACAAGCGCGCGCGTTACGACGAGTTCGGCATGCAGGGTTTGGCCGAGGGCTTCGACCCCGCACAGGCGCGCGAATACACGCGCTGGTCGCAGGGCGCGCGCCGCAGTCCGTCGTACGAGACGTTCACCTCGGGCGAGGACGTCGACCTCGAGGATCTGCTCGGCGGGCTCTTCGGCGGCGGCGCCCGGCGCGCCCGCGGGCCGGCGCGCGGACGCGATGCGAGCGGCGAGATCGAAGTCGACTTCCTCGACGCGGTGCGCGGCGGCGAAGTGCGCGTGCAAGTCGCCGAGCGCGGCGCGTTGCGCATCAAGATCCCGCCGGGCTCCGAGAGCGGCACGAAGATCCGGCTCGCAGGCCAAGGTGACTCGGGCGATTCGGGCGCGCCCGCGGGTGACTTGTTTCTCACCTTGAAGGTCCGCCCACATGCGTTCTTCCGGCGCGAGGGGAACGATCTCCATCTCGATCTTCCCGTGACCGTTCCCGAGCTCGTGCAGGGCGCGTCGGTCGAAGTGCCGACCCCCGACGGCTCGGTCACGATGAAGATCCCGCCGCACTCGCAGAGCGCGCGCGTGCTGCGCCTGCGCGGCAAGGGCGCGCCGAAGCTCGGCGCTTCGGAGAAGGGCGATCTCTACGTGAAGCTGCTCGCGGAGCTGCCGGATCCGGCCGATCCGCGGCTCGAGCCGATCGCGAAGGAGCTCGAGCCGTTGTACGAAGGGCGCGACGTACGCGCGCGCCTGCGGAAGTCGTCGTGACCTACTACACGCGCGAGCAAGTGCTCGAGCTGCTCGAGGTCGACGAGGGCTTCCTCGTGACCCTGGAGCGCGAGGAGGTCGTCGTGCGCGACGCGCCCAGCGGGCAGCCCGGCGACTTCTCCGACCTCATGCTCGAACGCGTACGCGTCGCGCAAACTCTCGTCCGCGACTTGGACGTGAACGTGCCCGGGGTCGCCGTGATCGTGCGCCTACGCGAGGAAGTGTCGGGTCTCCGGCGCCACCTCGAGCAGCTGCTCGGCGAGCTCGGCCGACTTCCGCGCCGCTGATCGCGGTCGAGCGCCGCTGGCACGAGACCTGCTTTACCTCGTGCCTCGAAGGAGAACCGCGATGGCCGACGTCGACGAGAAACTGAACCGAGAGGTCGAGGCGCTGAAGACGCTGCGCGACGAGCTGCGCGTTCAGCTCAACCTGGCTGGGAAAGAGGCGCGCGACCTGTTCGCGGCCGCGGAGAAGAGCTGGCAAAAGCTCGAGGCGCGCCTGCGCCTCGTCGGGCGCGAGACCAAGAAAGAGCTCGAAGAGGTGCAGAAAGCCGCGCGCCCGCTCGCCAAGGAGATCCGGCACGCGTACACGAAGATCCGCGAGCTGGTCTGACGGCGAGCGCTGCGCCCGAGGCGCGCGACGTGGTGCTCGCCGACGGCGGCAGCGCGTGCGTGCGCCCAGTGACCCCGCTCGACGCGCCACGTATCGAGGCCTTTCACCGCGCGCTCTCGCTGGAGACCGTACGCTTCCGCTACTTCTCCGGCTTGGTACGTCTTCCGCCGGCGATCGTCCGGCGCTTCACGCAGGTCGACTTCGCGCGCGACATGGTGCTCGTCGCCGAGGTCGGCGAACACGTGATCGCGCTCGCCAGCTATCACCGCGCTAGCTCCGCGGACGCGGCAGAGGTCGCGTTCGTCGTCGCGGACGAACACCAGGGACGCGGATTGGGGACGCTGCTCCTCGAGGAGCTCGCCGAGCTCGCCCGCGAGCGCGGAGTGACTCGCTTCGTCGCCGACACGCTCTTCGGCAACCGAGCGATGCTCCGCGTCTTCGCCGATGCCGGCTTCGAGCTCGAGCGAGATGCGCAGGCCGGCGTGGTCCACGTGCGCTTCCCAGTCGGCGAGACGCCGCGCGCCGAGCTCGCGCACGAGCTTCGCGAGCACCACGCGGAAGCGCGCTCGATCGCGCGAATTCTGGCGCCGAGGAGCGTGCTCATCGCCGGCGAGCTCGCGGCCGATCCCGAGCGCCTCAGTCGCTTCGCGGGCGCGCTCTACACGGATCTGCGTGGGGCGCCGAACGACGTCGA
>JBGQIB010000187.1:0-7237 GCA_041498295.1 bacterium
CTCGACGCCGCGCTCGCCCGCATCCTGCCGGAGCTCGACGGCGCCTCCGACACACTCGGCAGCGCGCCCACGATGAGCGTCGAACAGCTCGCCGACGAAGGCCGCGCGCTCGCGGCGGTCGCCAGCGACGAGCTCGCGCGCGCTTGGCGCGCGCTGGACGGTGACGAGTCACCCCTCGCGCAAGCCCTGCGCGCGCGCATCGAGACGCGCGCCGTCGCAGCCGACTTCTCCGCCGCGGAGCGCGTCCGGCTGCGCAGCGCGCGCGGCGAGGAGACTTCGAGCGACATCGCGACCAAGAAGCTCCTGACCGACGCCGCGCGCGCGCTCGACGCGCCCGACCGCCCGATGGACCCGCGCCTTGCGCTCGCCGCTGGCGAGATCCGGCTCGGCCGCGGAGACGCGGAGGCAGCCCGCCCGTATCTGGAAAAAGCGGTCGCGCTCGCGCCGCAGAACCCGGACGCGCAGATCGCCTACGGCCGCAGCTTGGCGCTACTCGGCGACGACACACACGCGCAGCAGGCGTTCGAGCGCGCGTCGGAGCTCGAGCCCGCGTCCGGGCGCGCGCTCGAGGAGCTGGCGCAGCTGCAAGCACACGAGCCCGTGCGCGCCTCGGCTCTCCTCCTGGGCGCGGGCGAGCACGCGGCGCGCGGCCTGGACCTACACCAGGCGTTGTCGGACTTCGCGCGCGCCGCGCAGCTCGATGCGCACTCGGCGGCGCTCGAGCGCGACCGACTCGGGCGCCTGCACGCGGAGCTCGCGGATCCCGAGCAGGCGCGCGCGAGCTGGCGCGACGCGATCACCTCGGGCGGCGCGACGCGGGCGCGTTTGCTTGGGGTCGCGCGCGCGAGCCGCGCGCTCGGCGACGGCGACGCCGCGGAAGCCGCGCTGCAGCAGGCGCTCGCGATCGACCCCGCGGCGCCCGGCGCGGCTCGCGACCTGGGCGCGCTCTACCGCGAAGCAGGCCGGCGCGACGAAGCCCGACCGCTACTCGAGCGCGCGCTCGCACAGGACGCGGCCGACGCTGACGCGAAGCTCGAGCTCGCGCGCCTGCACGCGAGCGCCGGCGAGAACGACGCCGCACTCGTCCTGCTGCAAGCCGTCGAGCTCGCGCGCGGTACTGCGCCCGCGCAGCTCGAGCTGCGCGCGCAGATACTCGGCGCGAGCGGTGACGCAGCGGGTGCACGCGCGGCGCTGGAGCGCGCGGTCGACCTGGACCCGATCGATCCCGAGCTGCGCCTCGCGCTGGCCGAGCGCGCCGAGGCGCTCGGCGACGCGCCGACCGCCCGCCTCGAACGCGAGCGCGCGGCCCTACTCGCGGACGCGTCGCCCGCCGAAGCTGCCCGGGCCGCCTCGCCCGATGCCGCCGCGGACTTCGCGGGAATCGACGAGTCACTGGTCAAGCTGGCGCTGAGCTTCGGCGCCGTTCCCACGGACACTGGCCGCGTGATTTTCGTCGGCGTGCGCGAGACAGCGACCCTGCGCGAGCAGGCGCTCGACTTCCTGCGCCCCAGGGTCCCCGACCTCAGAAAACTGGAGCGCGGCTTGCGGCGCGTCTTCGAGTCACAGTACGCGCTCGCGAGCCCGGCCGAGCTCGCGAAGGCGCTCGACAACGTCGCGACCGCGGGCGCGCTCGATCGCCTCTATCGCTTCGAGAGCCAGCGCTCGCTCGACGCGGACGCGGCGATCGAGCTGAACCTCGCGCTCGGCGGCGACGCGCTCTTTCTCGCCCGGCTCCAGCGCCGTCCCGGCCCGAGCGCGGGAACCGCGGTGAGCTGCGGCGCGGACGCGCCTTGGCGGCTCGAGCTGCGCCAGCTCGCGGGTCGTTCCGCGCCGCGAGCGCGCATTCTGGGCAACGCCGTCTGTCTGTCGCCGCTGGCCGAGGAGTATCTCGTCTGGAACCCGCGTGCAGCGGCGCTCTACGGAGCCTTCGCATTGCTCGTGCTGCTCGCGGTGCTTCGCGGCTGGGGCAGCATCAGCGTCGTGGTCGAGCTGCCGCCGCAGACGCGCGCGCTGTTCAGCATCAGCGTCTCGCGGCGCCAGCGAAAGACGGCGCAGACCAAGTCACTGAAGAGCCGCGAGAAGGCGAAGTGGCGCATCGAGGATGGGCTGCGGCGCATGAACCGCTTCGAGCGGCCGCTGCGCGAGGGCGCGCCGACCTCGTTCCACTGGATCCCCGCGCGGCGCCGCTCGTACTACGTGACGGTGCGCGGTCCGCTGCAGAACGCGGACTCCGGCGAGCTGATCGGCGACTTCCTCGAAGAGCAGCTCGTGCGCGTGCGGCGCGGCGAGCGGATCAGCGTGAAGTTCGACATGCGACCGAAGGAGACGCCGCTCGAGATTCAAGTCACCGGTTCGGCCAAGGGCGCGAGTCACGTCGCGATCGCCCTGCGCGGCAATCCGCGCTCGCTGCGCTACGTCGCCGACGCGCCGGTGTTCTTGTACGTCAAGCCGGGCCGGCACGTGCTGCTCGTGGGCGCGGGAGATCGCCTGCTCGAGCGCGTGGTCGAGGTGAAGTCGTTCGACCCGCTGAAGCTGCTGTTCGACCTCTCGCGCGAGACGGGCGCCGTGTTCAGCGGCTCGGCCGCGGCCGTCACCGCGTATCTCGAGGGCGACGTCTCGCGAGCCGCCGATGAGCTCGAGCGCGCCGGTCAGGCACAGGCGGCGAGCAAGCTGCGCGCCGACCTGCTGCGTGCGCGCGGCGACGTCGCCGGTGCGTCGCGTGCGCTCGAGACCGCCGGCGATCTGCGTGGCGCCGCCGAGCTGCGCGCCGCGACGGAGGATCGCGCGGGCGCCGCCGCGCTCTTCGAGGCGGCCGAGGAATTCGAAAAGGCCGGCGACGCCTATCGCGCGGCCGGAGATTTCGCGTCGGCGTCGCGCGCCTACGAGCGCGCGGGCGAGCTCGACGACGCGATCGCCTGCTGCAGGCAGGCCGACGACGCCGAGCGCCTGCTCGCGCTCTACGAGAAGAACTCGAGCTACTTCGAGGCCGGTGAGTTGGCCGCGAGCTTGAAGCAGGCCGCGCGCGCGATCCACAACCTGGCGCAGGTCGAGGTCTCGGACTCGAGCTACACCGCCGCGTGTCGGCGCCTGGTCGAGCTGCACATCGAGCGCGGGCACCTCCCGAACGCGCTGCTGCGCCTCGACGAGCTGCTCGATGCGCAGCGCGATTCGGAGTCGGCTCTGCCGCTGCAAGCGGTGAAGGCCGAGCTGCTCGAAAAGCTCGGCCGCTTCGATGAGGCCCTCGCGGCGTGGGAGGCGATCGAGGCGCGCGCGCCGAAGTTCCGCGACGCGGCCGAGCGCGCGGCGGCGCTGCGCGCCAAGCAGCAGCCCGCCCCCGAAGCCGCGGCGGCGACGCCGGCCGCGGATCCGGTCGAGAGCCGCTACGAGATCCAAGAGGAGCTCGGGCGCGGCGCGATGGGCGTGGTGTACAAGGCGCGCGACAAGCACCTCGGGCGCATCGTCGCGCTGAAGCGACTCACCGAGAACCTGCGCGGCCATCCGACGGCCATCGCGTTCTTCGAACGCGAGGCGCGCGCCGCGGCCGCGCTCAATCACTCGAACATCGTGACCGTCTACGACGCCGGAAACGAGGCGGGTCACTACTTCATCACGATGGAGTTTCTGCAGGGCACGACGCTCGACACGATCCTGCGCGCGCGCGGCGCGATGGCGGCGCCGGTCGCCGCGGCGCTCGGCATGCAGGTCTGCGCGGGGCTGCAGTACGCGCACGGGGCGCGCATCATCCACCGCGACATCAAGACGGCGAACCTGTTCTACACGCGCGAGCGGACCGTGAAGATCATGGACTTCGGGCTCGCGAAGATGGTCGAAGAGGTGCGCAAGGGCGCGACCGTCATCGGCGGCACGCCGTTCTACATGGCGCCCGAGCAGGCCGCGGGTGACAACGTCGATCAGCGCGCGGACCTGTACGCGCTGGGAGTCACTCTCTTCGAGCTGCTGACGAAGAGCGTTCCGTTCCGCAAGGGCGACGTGACCTTCCACCACCGCAACACTCCCGCACCCGACCCGCGCGAGCGCGTCGCGACGATCCCCGCCGCGTTCGCCGAGCTCGTGATGAAGCTGATGCAGAAGTCCCCGGACGCGCGCTGCCAGAGCGCGGCAGAGGTCGCGGCCGCATTGCAACCCATCGCGAGTCAGATTTAACTTCGTTCGGCTGCGCCTCACTGCGCGCGGCGACGCCGCTTGCGGACGCGGCTCGGGACGGCCCTCGCCACGCACCCGAGTCAGATTTGACTTCGTTCGGCTGCGCCTCACTGCGCGCGGCGACGCCGCTTGCGGACGCGGCTCGGGACGGCCCTCGTCGCGCAACTGCATTCCTTCGTTCGGCTGCGTCTCAATGCGCGCGCCTACGCCCCTTGCCGGCGCGCCTCGGGGCGGCCCTCGCCACGCACCTGCATTCCTTCGTTCGGCTGAGCCTCACTGCGCGCGGCGACGCCGCTTGCCGGCGCGCCTCGGGACGGCCCTCGCCGCGTGCCTCTCCGGCAATCGCTCGATGGGATCGGATATGATCGCCCCGCCAATCGGGGAGGGAAATCGATGAGCGGCTTCGATCTCGTTCTGCGCAATGCGCGCATCGTGGATGGAACCGGTGCGGCTGAGTTCGCCGGCGACGTCGCGATTTCAGGGGATCGCATCGCCGCGCTGGGCAAGGTCACTTCGCCGGGCGCGCGCGAGCTCGATCTGCGCGGGCGGGTGGTCGCGCCCGGCTTCATCGACATCCACACGCACTACGATCCGCAGATCTGCTGGGACCGGCTCGCGACCCCGTCGCTCGAGCACGGCGTCACGACCGTGGTGATGGGCAACTGCTCGCTGTCACTCGCGCCCGTGCGCCCGGGCGGCGCCAAGAAGCTGGTCGCGATGTTCTCGCGCATCGAGGACATCAAGGCGCCGACCTTCGACGCCGGTGTGCCGTTCACGTGGGAGAGCTTCGGCGACTATCTGACACACATCCGTGACGGCCTCGGCCCGAACGTCGGCGCGCTCGTGGGTCACTCGGCGCTCCGCTACTACGTGATGGGTACCGCTTCGCAGGAGCGCGTCGCGACCGATGCGGAGATCGAGACGATGTGCGCGCTGCTCGAGGCCGCGATGGCCGCGGGCGCGATCGGTCTCTCGATCTCGTACGTCGACATCGACGAGAACATGGTGCCGGTGCCGAGCCGCTGGGCCGACGAGCGCGAGAAGACGGCGCTGTGTAAGGCGATGTCAAAGAGCGGGCGCGGCGTGCTGCAGACCGTCCCCTACTTCATCGACATCGAGGAGCAGCTGAAGAACATCGCCGAGCTCGGCCGACTCTCGCGCGCCTCCGGCGTGCTGTGCTCGCTCGCGCCGATCGTCTCGAGCCCAGTGAGTGGCGACGCGTGGCGGCGTTCGTTGAAAGCGCTCGAAGCGGAGCGCGAGCTCGGCGGGCGAGTGTACGCGCAGTCGATGCCGCGCACGTTCGACCTGAACATGCGCCTCTCGGAGACGAGCTTCCTCCTGTATGGGCTGCCGACCTGGAACCGCTTCATGAGCCTACCGATCGGCGAGCGAATCGCGGCGTTCGGCGACCCAGCGAATCGCAAGACACTCGTCGAGGAAGGCATGCGCATCGCGCCGCTGCTCATGGCGTCATCGGTCGGGGAGGTATTCTCGGAGGCGAACGGCGCGCTCGCGGGGCGGTCGCTGCTGCAGATCGCGGGCGAGCGGGGCAAGAGCCTGCCGGACATGATGCTCGACGTGGCGCTCGCGGACGAGCTACAGACCGAGTTCTGCATCCGCGGCGTGATTCACGCCGACGTCGACTCGGTCGCCGAGATCCTGTCGCACCCGCTGGTACACATCGGTGCGTCGGACGCCGGCGCGCACATCGCGCAGTTCTGCGGCGCGGGCGATACTTGCTACCTGATCGAGCGCTTCGTGCGCGAGCACAAGCGCATGAGCCTGGAGCAGGCCGTGCACCGACTCACGGGCGAGCTCGCGCGCGACTGGGGGATCGCGGAGCGCGGCGAGATCGCGGTCGGGAAGTTCGCGGACCTCGTCATCTTCGATCCCGAGACGATCGCCCGCGGGCCGGAGCGCTTCGTCCGCGACGTGCCGGGCGACGCGAATCGCTACGTGCGCGACGCGGTGGGCATCGAGGCGGTGATCGTGAACGGCGAGTTGACCGTGGAGCGCGGGAGATACACCGAGGCCCGCGCGGGGCGAATCATCTAGGCAGCTCGGCCTCGTCGATTTGGCGGCTGGCTTCGAGCAGCAGCTCCGTCATCGACATCAAGAGCGTGCGCTCGCGCGGATCGGCGCTCGCCTCGAAGCGGAACGAGCCGCGGGTCGCGCCGATGGCGACGAGCGCCGCCTCCATCCCGCGCGCCTTCTCGGTCTCCGCGTGTAGCGGCTGGCCGTCACCGAGCCAGATGCGCACGGGTCCAGAGTCAGAAGCGATGTCGAGCACACCGCTCTTGTGGCCGAGCTCGAGCATCTGCAGGACGACGAAGATCGGAATCTCGGAGAGCTCACCGCGAAACATCTCGCGAGCCGACGCCCCTTTCACGAAGACGATCGTCTCGGTGCCGGACGGGTCCGAGAGGAATCCCTCGAGCGAGCCTTCCACGCGGCAGAACGTGACCGTGCTCGTGCCGACGCCGATCCGGTCGCCCGGCTTCAGCGCGTGTGGACGAGTCACCGGCTGGCCGTTCACGAAGGTGCCGTTCTTGCTCCCCAAGTCACGCACGTAGAATTCCGCGCCTTCCGGGTACACCTCCGCGTGTCGCCGCGAGGCCGAATCCGTGATCAACGTGAGCTCGCAGTCCCGCCCGCGCCCGATCGCGACGCGCGCGGCGGACGTGAGCGGCAGCGGCGCCAGCGGCGGACAAAACAAGAGCGCAGTGCGATCACCGGGCATCGCGATCGGAACGGCAGCGCCTTCGCATCGCTTGAGGCGGGTCTGTTCAGAAGGCCGAGGGCCATGCGGAAGCGCGAGCAGTGCGCTCGTGATCCTCGTCCCCTCGCGAGACGGCGTGAACGTGCCAAAGAGCCGATCCCAGAGTGAGAAGAGATTTCCGTAGTTGCTGTGTCGGTCTGCTCGGCAACGCGTGAGTGGTGGGCCTTGTGGTGCCGTGCTGCGTGCGTTCTCTGAAACAGATGTATCATGGCGTGGTGCAGCTGCTAGAGACGCGCGAAACCGCTCGCCCGACCTCCCCCGAAGGCGCGCGCTGGCTCCTGCTCATCCACCAGA
>JBGQIB010000188.1:0-7226 GCA_041498295.1 bacterium
CGTTCGCGGCCTGAATGGTCCAGACGTCGTCGTTTTGAGTGACGGTGCCGAGCCCGTTCCCACCACTGACTCCGTGGCACGTCTTCCCGGTGCATTGAGTCGGTCCCGGCCCCGCGAACGCGCGCGGCGCGGCCGGGCCGACGGCGAGCGCCGCCGCGAGCGCCAACACCAGAATGTGTCGCAGGGCCACCGTGATCTTTTGCATCTTCCTCACCGCTAATACCGCACGAGCGCCGAGAGGTGCAGCTCGCCGTCGCCGCTGTTCACGTTCGCCGTGTCCACGCCCAGGAGCGCGACGCCGTAGTCGAGCCGCAGCGAGAAGTTCCGGCGCACGATCACTTCGAAGCCGACGCCGAGCGACGCGAGTGCGTCGTTGTGCTCGCCCGTCACCTTTTGTTCGTTGAACACCTGCCCGTAGTCGCCGAACACCGCGAGCACGAGGTCCCAGTCCGGCAGGCGCATGGACGTGTCGGGCCCGACCCGGAACGTGCCGAACCACGGAATCTGAAGCGGGTCGAGCGTCGCGAAGCCGAGTGGAACGTGATAGCGGTACTCGAGGCTGCCGTTTGCGAACGAGTCACCCGACACGATCGACTGCGGATAGCCGCGCACCGTTCCCATGCCGCCGAGCACGCCTTCAACCTGCGGAATCACGCGCGTGCCGAGGGAGGTCTGCCCGCCGAAGCGCCACGCGACCTCGTGAGTCATCTCGTAGGAGTGCAGCGGCCGCGGGTCGTAGAAGCGCGTGCCGTGGAACCACGGCTGCAGAAAGACCGAGCCGCTGGCCTCGCCGGAGAGGATGCGCCAGTTCTGGTCGAGGTTGGCGCGCCCGGCCTCCGAGAACTGCAGCATGTCCTGCGAGTTCGTGCCGGCGATGCTCGGCAGGCTCTGCTCGACGCCGACCCGCCCGCGCAGGTGCGCGGTTGACCACGAGCGGTCGAGTGTGACTCCGAGCGAGGGCACGAAGAACGGCATGTCGTTGCCGCCGAAGGCCTTGTCGATGTTCACGACCGAGACCTGCATCCAGCGCGTGCCGAGGTAGCCGTCGACGAAGAAGCCGGGCTCCGCGATCAGGCTCTGGAGCAGAGCGCCATTCATTTCCCACTGCGTGCCGCTGAACTTGGCCGTGCCGCCGAACTCGTCGGCGCTGTACGTGCTCCAGTTTCCGCCGACGCGCCAGCGCGTATCCTCGAGCATCGGGATGCGGCTCTCGTAGGAGCCGTTCACCGCGTTCATCTGCGAGGAGAAGCCCGAGGTCATGTAGTCGACCAGGAGCACGTCGTCCTGGCCGGTCAGCTGGTAGTCCGCGAAGCCGAAGTGCTGGCGGTCCTTGCCGGTCGCGGAGGTGCCGGTGTTCGAGTAGTCACTCGACAGCGTCCACGGTCGATCTTCCTCGACGAGATAGTCGAGGTTCACGACGCCCGGCGTGAGGGTCGGAGTCACGACCACGTCGACCATGCGGCCGGGGTGGCGATTCAGACCGGCGAGATAGGCGTCGAGCTTCGCCTTGTCGAGCGGATCGCCGGCGCCAACGGGCTGCAGCGGCGAGCGCTGCGCGATCTCTTCGCGGTCGTGGGTCGGCTCCGCCGCGACGGACGGTCCCGCCGCCGCGATCTCGGGCGCCCGGAACGTGCGCACCGCTTGGACGCGGCCGGTGTGCACGACCAGATGAAGGTCGGTGCTGCCCTCCGCGCGCACGTCGCCGCCGGTCTCCGCGTCGATGTCGGCGGGTGACGGTGAGACGTACACGCCCATCATGCCGCGCGCGCCGAGCTCGGTGACGATCTGCTCGCACAAGTCCTGCAAACCGGTCGCGTACACGGGCAAAGGATTCGTCGCGCCGAGCTCGGCGAGATGGAACCAGACGTTCTTGCCGCCACGGCGCGCGCCGACGTAGCCGTCCGACGCTCGGCCGAGCGCGTAACTCGCGTTGACCAACAGCTCGATCGGCGGCTGAAGCGGATGCTCGTTCGCGTACGAGAGGTGCACGCGCCCGATCCAGTAGCGCGGGCCGTCGGTCTGCGTGTGCTCGCCCGCGGGCGGGTCGGTCGGACTGAAGCTCGCGCGGGCGACGCCCGCTGCGAGACACGCGACCGCGAGACACGCGACCGCGAGTGCGGAGGTCGCGCGACCCAGCAGGCGAACGCGCATCCTCTCTCCCCTCAATCTGCCTTCGGAACCGGCGCGCGTACTGTAAACCGAACCGGCGCTGATCGCAGCCGGCGTGCACGGCTACTTGGAAGTGACGTTCCCCGAGCTTTGGTGGCGATTAAACGCCTTTCAGCTCGCAGGCTTGCGCCTGTCGCGCACAGAGGTGCGCAGCTCGCGCGCAGCTGCGCGCGCTAGCTCGAGAGGCCGGCGACGAACGGGAGCTTCGCGAGCGCATCGGCGAGCTTCGCGACATCCGGCCCGCCCGCCTGCGCGAAGTCCGGGCGGCCGCCACCCGTACCGCCGAGCTCCTTGGCCAGCTCGCGCACCAGGTCGCCCGCCGAGAAGCGGCCGACCAGGTCCTTGGTCACGCCGAGCGCGAGCGCGGCCTTGCCCTCGTGCTTCACGCCGAGCAGGACGATTCCCGAGCCGATGCGCTGCTTCAGCTCGTCGACCAGCCCGCGCAGCTCCTTGGGCGTGGCGTCCTCGAGCTCGCTCGCGAGCAGCTTCACGCCGCCGATCTCGCGCACGCTCTGCATCGGGTCGGAGCTGCCGCCGCGGCGCATCTGCGCGCGCGTCTTCTCGAGCTCGCGCTCGAGCTCGCGTTCGCGCTCGAGCAGCCGCGCGACGCGCTCCGGCAGCTCGGCCGGCGTGCTGCGCAGGAGATCCGCCGTCTCGCGCAGGGTGCGCGCCTCGCGGCGCGCGTGCTCGAGCGCGCCGAAGCCGGTCTGCGCCTCGATGCGCCTCACGCCAGCGCCGATCGCCGACTGGCCGACGATCCGGAACGAGCCGATGTCGCCGGTCGCGTGCGCGTGCGTGCCGCCGCACAGCTCGGTCGAAGGCCCGAAGCGGACGACGCGAACGCGATCGCCGTACTTCTCGGTGAACATCGCGATCGCGCCGGCGTCGAGCGCCTCACGGTACGACTTCTCCGCGACGCTCGCGCCGTGGTTCTCGAGGATGAGCGCGTTCACGCGGTCCTCGACGGCGCGCACTTCCGCGTCGCCGAGCGGCGCATCGTGCGTGAAGTCGAAGCGCAGGCGCTCGGGCGCGACCAGCGAGCCGGCCTGAGTCACTTGCGGCCCGAGCACGTCGCGCAGCGCCCAGTGCATCAGGTGAGTCGCCGAGTGATTGCGCACCGTGGCGGCGCGCGCGGCGGCGTCGACCCGCAGCGCAACGGAGTCGCCCACGGCGAAGCGCCCGAGGGCGACGCGGCCTTTGTGCACGACGAGTCCGTCGACGGGCTTCTGGACGTCCTCGACTTCGATCTTGCCCTCGGGTCCGGAGATGGTGCCGATGTCGCCGACTTGTCCGCCGCTCTCCGCGTAGAAGGGAGTCACGTCTACGATCACCTCGACTCGGTCGCCTTCCGCCACCTCGTCGACCTTGGTGCCGTCGCGCAGCAGGGCGAAGATTCGCGACTTCCCTTCGAGTGACTCGTATCCGGTGAAGACAACCGCCACCCCAGACGCGAGCGCGTTGTAGACCTCCGCGGGCGCCTCCTGACCGGACCCCTTCCAGGCGGCGCGCGCGCGCTCGGCCTGCTCGCGCATCGCCGCGTCGAACGCGGCGCGGTCGTAGTCGAGCTGCTGGCCGCGCAGGATGTCCTCGGTGAGGTCGGTCGGGAAACCGAAGGTGTCGTAGAGCTTGAACACGACGTCGCCCGAGAGCCGCGTCTCTCGCGCGCGCTTCGCGCGAGTCACTTCCTCGTCGAGCAGCGCGAGGCCGCGGCCCAACGTCTTGCCGAAGCGCTCCTCCTCCTTCTTGATCGCGTCGACGACGAACGCGCGCCGCTTCGCGAGGTCCGGGTACGCGCCGCCCATCTCGTCGATCACGGTGTCGACGACCTGGTGCAGGAACGGCCCCTCGACGCCGAGCAGTACGCCGTGGCGCGCCGCGCGGCGCAGCACGCGGCGCAGCACGTAGCCGCGGCCCTCGTTCGAGGGCAGCACGCCGTCGCAGACGAGGAACGCGCACGCGCGCGCGTGATCGGCGACGACGCGCAGCGAGACGTCGCTGTCCGGGCGGGCGCCGTACGCGATCTTCGCGAGCGCGGCGGCCTTGTGGATCAGCGGCTGAAACAAATCCGTGTCGTAGTTGCTCGCCTTGCCCTGCAGCAGGCGAGTCACGCGCTCGAGCCCCATGCCGGTGTCGATCGACGGCTTGGGCAGCGGCACGCGCGAGCCGTCCGCGCGCTGCTCGAACTGCATGAAGACGAGGTTCCAGATCTCGACGAAGCCGGGGCCCGAGGGATCGCCGCCGGCCTCGAAGCGCGCGCGGTCGGTGATCACGTGGATCTCGGAGCAAGGGCCACACGGTCCGGTGTCGCCCATCTGCCAGAAGTTCGCCTCGTCGCCGAGCTTGAAGATGCGCTTCGGGTCGAGGCCGATGGCGTCGCGCCACAGCGCGAACGCGTCAGCGTCCTCGGTGTGCACCGAGACCACGAGGTCGTCGGGCGAGAGCTTGAAGACGCGCGTCAACAGGTGCCACGCGAACTCGATCGCGTCCTTCTTGAAGTAGTCCCCGAAGGAGAAGTTCCCGAGCATCTCGAAGAACGTGTGATGACTCGGCGAGCGGCCGACCTCTTCGAGGTCGTTGTGCTTGCCCGAGACGCGCATGCACTTCTGCGAGGTCGTCGCGCGCGTGTACGGTCGGCGTTCCTCGCCGGTGAAGACGCGTTTGAACTGCACCATGCCCGCATTGGCGAACATGAGCGTCGCGTCGCCCTGGGGCACCAGCGACCCCGACGGCTGAACGGAGTGGCCCCGCTCCGCGAAGTAGTCGAGGAAGGCCTTCCGGATCTCGTTCCCAGTCATGGCGCGAGAATAACGCGTGCGGAGGGAGAGGCGCGCTGCAGCCGGCACGGAGCCCGGCGGTCGCTGTTCGCGGGTACGCTCAACGCTCCCTCTGGGCTCCATGCCTGAGCCGCGCGCGAACCTGTCCCCGACGCCTCACACCAAAGATGGAGCCGGGTCGACGCCCCGGGCTGCTCACGTTCGATGGCGCCGCCGGCGCCAACAGGCGCGGGGCTAGAGCACTGATTCGCGCGGGCGGGCGACGCGGAGCCCGGAGGAAGCGTTGAGCGTACTCGCGACAGCGACCGAAGGGCTCTGCGCCGGCCCGCCCGCGCGCAGAGGGGCGCCGAACGCTAGAAACGATCGATCTTGAGGTCTTCGTCGTGTTCTTCGGTGAGTGAGATCTCGTCGTCGCCCTTGGCTTCCTTGTCGAAGTCGTCCCAGGAGCTGTCCGACGTGCCCGAGATGCCCTTGAAGCGGAGCGCGAAGTCGTCCGGGTTCGACACGTGGAGCAGCGCCTCCTCGTACGTGACCAGGCCCGCCTTCACGTGCTGCATCAGAGACTGATCGAAGCTCTGCATGCCGTAGGTGGTGAAGCCCTTGGCGATGGCGTCGTTCAATTCCTTGGTCATCTCGGCGTCGGCGATACACTCGCGCACGCGCGCCGACGCGACCAGAATTTCGACCGCGGGCACGCGGCCTTTGCCGTCGGCGCGCGGCACCAGCCGCTGGCTGATGACGCCCTTGATGATGCTCGCGAGCTGCAGCCGGATCTGTGGCTGCTGGTGCGGCGGAAAGACGGAGACGATGCGAGTGATGGTCTCGGCCGCATCGATCGTGTGCAGGATCGACATGACGAGATGGCCCGTCTCGGCCGCGGTGAGCGCGGTCTCGATGGTCTCGAAGTCGCGCATTTCACCGACGAGGATGACGTCCGGATCCTGGCGCAGCGCGGCGCGCAGGGCCGTCGCGAAGCTGTTCGTGTCGACGCCGATCTCGCGCTGATTCACGATCGAGCGCTTGTCGCGGATCAGGAACTCGATCGGGTCCTCGATCGTGATGATGTGGCAGGTCCGGTTCGTGTTGATGTAGTCGATCATCGCGGCCAGCGTGGTCGACTTGCCGGAGCCGGTCGTGCCGGTGACCAGGATCAGACCGCGCGGCTCCATCGCGACGCGCTCGACGACCTTCGGCAGCACGAGCTGCTCGATCGTCTTCACGCCGAAGGGAATCACGCGGAAGACGATCCCGACCGTGCCGCGCTGCATGAAGGTGTTCACGCGGAAGCGCCCGAGACCGGCGATCGAGTACGCGAGATCGACCTCGTGGAACTTGTCGAAGTGCACTTTCTGGCCCGGCGTCATGATCGCCGTCGCGATCCCATGCAGGTACTCCGGCGTGAGGCGCTCACCGTTCTTGAGCGGAACGAGCGCCCCGTCGACGCGGAATAGCGGTGGGAGCCCCGCCTTCAGGTGAATGTCTGAAGCGTTGCCCTTGATCGCAATGGTCAGGATGTCGTTGAGTTCCATTCCCGCCAGCCCTTTCCTCGCGCGGATGTGCGAGGGGTACTTGCGGGTGGATCGTCCCGGCCGTCGGCGTTCTTGAGGGAACCGAGCGCCGCGTTGGCGCTAGGCGGGTTCGGCTTCGCTCGGCTCCGCCTCCACTGCGACCGCCTCGCCGACCGGAACCTTCTTCTTGATTCCGGCGTTCGCGTAGACCAGCTCGCACACGCGGTCGTACACGTCGGGGTTGGCGGTGAGGAACGCCTTCGCGTTCTCGCGCCCCTGGCCGATGCGCGTGCCCTCGAAGCTGTACCAGGTGCCGCTCTTCTCGAGCAGACCGAGCTCGCTCGCCAGGTCGAGGATGTCGCCCTCGCGCGAGATACCGTGGTTGAACATCAGGTCGAACTCGGCTTGGCGGAACGGCGGCGCGCACTTGTTCTTCACGACCTTCACGCGCGTGCGGCTGCCGATCGCCGTCTCGCCGTCCTTGATCTGGCCGATGCGGCGCACGTCGAGACGGATCGACGCGTAGAACTTCAGCGCGTTCCCGCCGGACGTGGTCTCGGGGTTGCCGAACATCACGCCGATCTTCATGCGCACCTGGTTGATGAAGATCAGACACGCGTTCGAGCGCGCGAGATTGCCCGTGAGCTTGCGCAGCGCCTGCGACATGAGGCGGGCCTGCATGCCCATGCTCGCGTCGCCCATGTCGCCTTCAATTTCGGCGCGTGGAACGAGGGCAGCGACCGAGTCGATCACCACCACGTCGACGGCGCCGGAG
>JBGQIB010000189.1:0-7072 GCA_041498295.1 bacterium
CGACAGGCGCGAACGTCGGACTCGGGGATACGCAGTAGTTCAACGCGTCGTTCGGCAGCTCGCGAATCCTCGACATTTGCAGAACCACGTTGGCCAAGCCGTGCGCGATCTTCGATCTCGACGAGGGCACCGCCCTCAACATCGGGATTGGCGACAACGGGGCGCTTCAACGCGCTCTTCGGTCTCCCCGCGGGGGGGCACCTGCCGGCGAACAGCGACAAATGCCCGACCTGCCCGCTGACCTGCGCAGCCGGCTCGGCAGGCACGTGCTCCTGAGGGCTCAGCTAGAAGAATGGGACAAACTTGAACGGGCTCTGACATGCGGATCGGCGGCCGGGAGCTGTGGCCCGATTCCGCCCGGATCGCGCGCTACCCTGCCCGAGTGACGGAGCGGCTCGAGATCGACCTGCGCGCGCGCGAGAGGCGCATCTACGACCGGCTGCGCGCGAAGATCGCGACGGTCGAGCCGGGCCAGCGCGCGGGCGTGCGCGATCTGCTGCTGTTTCTCCCCGACCTGATCGTCCTGCTCGTGCGGCTCGTGCAGGACCCGCGCGTGCCGACGGGCGCGAAGGCGGTGGCGCTCTTTGGTGTAGGGTACGCGCTCTCGCCGATCGACCTCATTCCCGAGATCTTCTTCGGCCCGCTCGGCTTCGTCGACGACCTGATCGTCGTCGCCGCCGCCGTGTCGCGCGTCATCAACCACGTGCACCCGGACCTCGTGAAGGCGCACTGGCCGGGGCACGGCGACTTGCTCGACGTGCTGCGGCGTGTGACCGCGTGGTCCGAGACGATCATCGGGAAGACGGTGACTCGCTTCCTCGGGTTCAAGCAGCTCTAGCGGTCGAGCAGGTGCAGGCGCTCCGCGGCGCCGAACACTTGGCGCACGCGCTCCCAGTCCGTGGCGGTGAACGGCTTGAACGCGCCGTCGCCGCGCTCGCGGAACCAGAGCGGGTCCGAGACGCGGCGCGGATCGAAGTGAACGCGCTTCAGCTCGCGCACCAGCACTTTCTGCGTGCCGGTGTACTCGAAGTCGCGCACCACGCGCACGAAGTCGGGGAACCACTTCCGATCCATGCCGCCGGCCGTGACTTGGTGCTCGCAGAAGCCGAAGAAGCCCTTCGGGTCGAACTGCACACCGTCGCGCAGCTTCACCGCCGCCATGACGAGCTCGTCGGAGACCGAGCACGGCACGCCGTACGCGGCGGCGAGCGGCACGTCCGGGTGCTCCGAGAGAAGGCGCGCAACCTGCAGCGCGGAGAAGTTCTCGCCGTCCTTGCGGATCCAGTCGTCGGTGCGGCCGTCGAAGAACAGGAAGCGCTTGCCGTCGCGCTCGAGCACGTGGCCGAGGTCGCCGGAGTGATACGTGCCGTCGCGGTACTTCGAAGTGTTCGCGTCGGGGTTGTCGAAGTAGCCCTGAAACAATCCGGTGTCGGTCGCGACGCGGCAGATCTCGCCGACCGCGGCGTCGTAGTTCGCGATCTTGCCGTCGGCGCCGAGCTGCGCGGGCACGCACTCGCGGCCGTCTTCGCGCACGATGCGAACCGACGCGTCCGTGATCTCGCCGACGCTGCCGCGCGGGTCGCCCTTGCGGCGCATGGTGCTGATCGCGGCTTCGGTCGAGCCGTACAGCTCGAACATGTCCTCGAGGCCGAGCCACTCCACGAACCGGTCGATGTCGACCGGCGACGCGCCGTTGCCCACGGCGAAGCGCAGCTTGTTGCGCGGGTGCTCGGTGACTTCGCGGCGGATGCGCGCTTCGTCGCCACCGTACTCGCGCTCGATCGCGGCGAGCACGTAGTGCACCGGCTCGCCGACGTAGTTCCAGGCGGTCGCGCCGTACTCGAAGCAGTCGGGTACGAAGCGGCTGCCGCTGAAGCGCTCGCGCAGCCCGATCGATCCGCCGACCCAGAAACACGGCATCAGACACACGAACATCGAGTTCGAGTGGAACAGCGGCATGCACGCGTAGCCCACGTCGTCCTGGCCGAGCCCGGTGCTCTGCGAGACGCCGATGCCGGTGGCGCAGAGCTTGAAGTGGTTGTTGTTGATGCCCTTCGGCAATCCCGTCGTACCCGACGTGTAGATCACCATCAGGTTCGTCTGCGGAGTCACTTTGACGTCGGGGAAGGGGAGGGACTTGGACGCGGGCCCGGTCTCTCGCTCGAGCGCGGCGACGAACTCGGGCACCGTCAACAAGTTCTCCGGCGCGAGGTGGCGCAGCTCGCGGCGGATGCGGTCGACCTCGGGAAGCAGCTTCTCCTCGACGACCAGCAGGCGCGCGCGCGACTGATTCAAAACCCCCGCCAACGTCTCGCCGCGCAAGCCCGTATTGACACCGAAAAGCGTCGCGCCCGCGACCGCGCAGCCGCCGTAGAGCGACAGGAGCTCGAGGTGATTCTCGAGCAGCATCGCCACGTGGGGCGGCGAGCCGTCCGGGCTCTGGCCGGTGCGGCCGAGCACGAAGTGCGCGACGCGCGCGGCCTCGTCGCGGAAGCGCCGGTAGGTCCAGCGGCGCTCGTCGTGCAGCAGGAAGACCTTCTCGGCCGACTCCGGGTGCTCCGCGCGCACGCGGATCTGATCCCGGACCGTGAGTGGGGCCGGCGGAAACTGCATCGCTGCGCTGCTCATTCCGTCTCCCGGTGTCGGCTGCCTACGGTCGCGCCGCGATCTTATCTTAGAATGCCCGCGTGACACACGCGCGGTTGGACCACCTGCTCGGGCTGATGGCGCGGCTGCGTTCCCCGGAAGGCGGCTGCCCGTGGGACCTCGATCAGAGCTTCCGAACGATCGCGCCTTATACGATCGAAGAGGCCTACGAGGTCGACGACGCGATCCGCCGCGAGGACTGGACCGATCTCCGCGACGAGCTCGGCGATCTGCTGCTGCAAGTCGTGTTTCACGCGGAGCTCGCGCGCGAGGCCGGTCTGTTCGCATTCGGCGACGTCGTCGAAACGCTGTGCGAGAAGCTCGTGCGCCGACACCCACACGTGTTCGGCGCTGCGTCGGCCGCGGACGCCGACGAAGTACTGCGCGCGTGGGAGCTGCACTAGCAGGCCGAGCGAATCGCGCGGGGCGCCGAGGTGCACGGCGACGTGCCGCTCGCCCTGCCGGCGCTCTTGCGCGCGGCGAAGCTCGCGCGCCGAGCGACGCGCGCCGGTGTCGCCGACGGCGCGGCGGATCCGATCGCGGAGCGCGCAGACGCGGAGCTCGCGGGCGCGGACGCCGAGCGCTTCGGCGACTTCATGTTCGCGCTCGCGGCACGCGCGAGCGCGCGCGGCATCGACCCCGAGGCCGCGCTGCGCGACGCCTGCGCGCGCTTCGAGGCGCAGAAAAAAGCGACCCGCCCGTAGCGTAAGATTCGCGCCGTGTTGCACGGCCTGCGCGTCCTCGACCTCGCGGACTCCTTCGGAGCGCTCTGCGGCCAGATCCTCGCGGATCTCGGCGCGGACGTGATCCTGGTCGAGCCGCCCGCTGGCTCGAGCGCGCGCAGCCGCGCCCCGTTCTGGAAGAACGAGGCTGGCCCCGAGCGCTCGCTCGCCTTCTGGGCCTACGCGCGCGGCAAGCGCAGCGTCGTGCTCGATCTCGAGACCGAGGCGGGACGCGCCGAGCTCCGCCGCCTCGCGCGCGGCTCCGACTTCCTGATCGAGTCACTCGGTCCGGCCCGCATGCGCGCACTCGACCTCGACGAAGACGCGCGGGCGCGCGAGAACCCGGCGCTGATCCACGTCTCGATCAGCGCCTTCGGCAGCGATGGGCCGAAGGCGAGTTACGCGGCGACGGACTTGATCGTGGCGGCGGCCAGCGGCCCGCTGTTCCTGTGCGGCGACGCGGATCGCGCGCCGCTGCGAGTCTCGCTGGCGCAGGTGCACGCGCACGCCGCGGCCGACGCGGCGGTCGGCGCTCTCATCGCGCACTTCGAGCGCAAGCGCTCTGGACTCGGCCAACACGTCGATGTGTCGGCCCAGCAGGCGATGACGCTCGCGACCCTGTTCCACAGCCTCGACGCGCCCTGGAAGCAGGCGCAGCCGCATCGCATCTCGGGCGTGCAGCCGCTGGGCAAGCTCGCGATGCGCGTGCGCTATCCGTCGCGCGACGGCTGGGTCGTCCTGGGCCCCGGGTTTCTGCCGTCGACCGGCCCATTCCTAACGCGGCTCGCGCGCTGGGTGCACGCCGAGGGTCTGTGCGACGAGCGCTACGTGAGCGAAGACTGGGGTAGCTTCGGCATCCGCATGCTCACAGGGCAAGTCGAGCCGGAGTTCTACGCGCCCTTCGATGCCGCGCTCGAGACACTCTTCGGCGCGCGCACGAACCTCGAGCTGCTGCACGAAGCGGTCGCGCGCAAGCTGCTGGTCGCGCCGACCCTGGCGCTCGGCGAGCTCGACTCACTCGCGCACTTCAAGGAGCGCGAGAGCTTCGTCGAGCTCGAGCACCCGGGGAGCGGCGTACGCGCGCGCTATCCGGGCCCGTTCGCGCGCTTCGGCGCATCGCCGATCCGCTACTCGCTGCCGCCGCCGCGGCTCGGCGAACACACGCGCGAGGTGCTCGCGGAGAGCCGGCCGGAGCCCGTGCCCGCGTTCCCGGACGGCGCGCCGAGCAGCCTGCCGCTCGCCGGCGTGAAGCTACTCGACTTCTTCTGGGTCGTCGCTGGGCCCGCGGCGTCGCGCACGCTCGCGGACTTCGGCGCCACCGTGGTGCACGTGGAGTGCACGCGGCGCGTCGACACGATCCGCACGATCCCGCCCTGGTACGGCGGCGTGCCGTCGCCCGAGGCCTCGGGGCCGATGCAGGGCGCGAACGCGGGCAAGCTCTGCGTCACCGTGGATCTCGCCAATCCGGCGTCGCGGCCGGTGCTCGACGCGCTGGTGCGCTGGGCGGACGTGGTCACCGAGTCGTTCGCGCCCGGAGTCATGGCTCGCGCCGGACTCGACTACGCATCTCTGTGTAAGCTGCGGCCGGACGCGATCCTGATCTCGAGCGCGCTCATGGGCCAGAGCGGCGAGCTGCGCGACTTCGCCGGCTTCGGAAATCTCGCCGCGGCGGTCACCGGCTTCCAGCACCTCGCGGGCTGGCCCGATCGCCCACCCTGCGGGCCGGCGGGCGCGTACACCGACTACATCGCCGCGCGCTACAACGCGGTCGCGATCCTCGCCGCGCTCGAGCACCGCGAGCGCACCGGACAAGGACAGTGGATCGACCAGTCACAGGCGGAGTCGGCGTTCCACTTCCTCGCGCCCGCCTGGCTCGACTGGACGATGAATGGGCGCGCGCCCGAGCGGATGGCGAACGACGATGTCGAGATGTTCCCGCACGGAGTGTTTCCCGCGGCGGGCGAAGACCGCTGGCTCGCCCTCGCGGTGCGCGACGCGCGCGACTGGGCCGCCCTGTGCGAGGCGCTCGGCCGCGGCGACTGGCGCGCGGACCGGAGCCTCGCGGACGTCGACACGCGGCGGGCGCGGCGGGCGGAGATCGACGCCGAGATCTCGAGCTGGAGCGCGGCGCGAGACCCGGATCGCGCCGAGCGCGAGCTGCAGGCGCGCGGCGTTCCGGCGCATGCGGTGTTGGACATGCCCGGCCTCTACGCGGATCCGCAGCTGCGGCACCGCGGCCACTACGTCGCGCTCCAACATCCGACACTGGGAAGTGTCACCACCGAAGCGCCGCGCTTCCGGCTGTCGCGCACGCCGGCGCGCGTGCCCGCGCGCGCGGTCACCTTCGGCTGCGACAACCGGCATGTGTTGGGCGAGCTGCTCGGCTTCACGCCGCAGGAGATCGCCGCGCTCGAAGCTTCCGGCGCGCTGACCTAGCGCGCGTCAGTGTCCCGGCACGCCGCTCGCGCCGGGCTTGAAGCGGAAGATCTGATAAGGCGCGTGCGCGCGAATCTCCTCCGCGCTGCGCAGGATCACGCGGTCGAGCGCGCTGCAGCTCACGTACAGCCAGCCGTCGGGGCCGAACGACAGTCCGTCGGGCCAGCGCAGGCGCTCGTCTTTCACGAGCGTGCGCAGCACGCGGTCCTGCCCAAGGGCGACGATCGCGGAGTGTTCGGGGTCCGTCAGGTACAGCGTACCTTCCGAGTCGATCGCGATTCCGTCGCTCATGGTCTTGTCGGCGAAGCGCTCGGCGCGCGACTCGAGCACCTCGCGCGCGAGTGACTCGTCGTCGAGGTCGGCGGTGCGCACGCGCCACAGCGTTCGGCTCGTGACCGGCGCGAAGTAGAGCCACTCGCCCGCGTCGTCGAGCGCGATCGAGTCGACCCCCGGCCGGATCGCGAACACGCCGTAGAACTGCATGCGCGCGCCGTGCACGACCGGAATGAACTTCTCGGGCAACACCGATTCGTGTCCCTGCAGCAGCCGGCGCGCGCGCTGCTGAGCCACGTCGTAGTCGACAATCGCGGGCACCTGCACGAAGAGACTCGCGTCGGCGATGTACACGTGCCGCCCGTCGGGGGCGACCTGGAAGTCGTTCAGCATCGACCCGACGAGCGCGATCTTCGACGGAAAGTCGTGGCGGTAGACGAGCGCGTCCGTCGCCAGATCGAATGCGAGCAGCCGCGGCTGGCCCAAACCGTGGCGCCCGTAGTCGAGCAGCCAGAGGCGGTTCTTGCGGTCGACGCGCAGCGAGAGCACCGATTGGTAAGTGAGTCCGCCCGGGAGTCCGCCGGGCGGATACGCGACGGGCACGCCGTCGCGCAGCTCGAACACCGCGATCGGCGGACTCGCCTCCGGGTGGAACGTCGCGAACACGCGACCGCCCGCGGAGACAGCGACGTTTCCCGGTGGAAAGTCGAGGTTCGCGACGACCTCGAGCGCGTCCGCGCGCAGCGTCGGCGGCCCACTGCGATCCGGAAAATTCTCACCGCCGCCGTAGCGCGCGTGCAGGCCCGCGTACACGAGCGCCAGCAGAGCGAGCACGAGCACGAAGAGCACGCGAAGCACACGCACGCGCGCAGCCTAACACCGCGCCCTTGTGACGTCCCTCACCCCGGCGCAACCGCCAGGCGCGGATGCTGTTCTACGTGCGGAGGCAACGACGTCCATGAAGAAGCTCTGGTCTCTGGCTCTCGCTACCGCCG
>JBGQIB010000190.1:0-7061 GCA_041498295.1 bacterium
CGGCTCGCCGCGGCGCTCGACGGGCTGACGTCACCGCTGTTCGTGGCGGACGTCGACGGGCCGTTCGCCTTGCACGCCCAGGTTTTTCAGTTCGACGCCCGGGAGCTCGAGGGCCTGCGCATCTTCCTGCGCCGGCCGCCGGAGGATCCGAACGCGCCGCAGCCGAGCGGCGCGCCGTCGGGCACCGGCAACTGCGTCGCATGTCACCCGGCGCCGTTCTTCAGCGACTTCTCGTTCCACGACACCGGAGTGACTCAAGGTGAGTACGACAACGTGCACGGCGGTGGCTCGTTCGCCTCGCTCGCGATCCCGGCGCTCGAGGATCGCAGCGACGACCCGAACGCATTCCTTCCGCCGACCTCGAAGCACCCGTTCGCAACCGGCCGCTTCCGCGCCGCGGCCAGCGTCGGCAACACCGAGCTCACCGACCTCGGCGCTTGGAACGTGCTGTTCAACAAGGACTTCGCGCATGCGCAGGGGCGGCTGCGCGGCGCGCTCAAACGCTCGCTCGGCGGCCACCCGAACCGGGACGAGCTGCTCGCCGCGTCGATCGCGCGCTTCAAGACGCCGGGTCTGCGCGATCTGGGTCACTCGAACCCGTACATGCACAACGGCGCGTTCGACACGCTCGAGAAAGTGGCTCAGTTCTACATCGACAGCTCGAACGCCCAGCGCGGCGGAATCCTGCGCAACGGCGCGGCCGAGCTCGCGGGCATCGAGCTCTCGCCGGGCGACGTTGCCCCGCTGGCCGCGTTCTTGCGCTCGTTGAACGAGGATTACCAGTAGAATCCTCCGACCTTTGGGAGGACGAACCATGGATCTGCGCGCGGCCGACGAGCTTCTCACCACCACCCGCTCGGTGCGCAAGCGCCTCGATCTCGCGCGGCCCGTACCGCGCGCGCTGATCGAGGAGTGCATCGAGATCGCGCTGCAAGCGCCGACCGGCTCGAACGCCCAGGGCTGGCACTTCGTCGTGGTCACTGATCCGGTGAAGCGCGCCGAGATCGCGCGCTACTACAAGGAAGCGCTTTCCGGCTACATGAAGATGCAGGAAGCAGCCGGGCCGAGATACACCGCGCCCGGTGACCCACGCAAGGACCAAGAGACGCGCGTGCGCGAGTCGGCGATTTTCCTCGCCGATCATCTGCACGAAGTTCCCGTGCACGTGATTCCGTGCGTCGAGGGCCGCGTCGAGACGGCGGGCGTCGTCGCGCAGGCGAGCATCTACGGCTCGATCCTGCCCGCGGCGTGGTCGTTCATGCTGGCGGCGCGCGCGCGCGGCCTCGGCATGGCGTGGACGACGCTGCACCTGATTCGCGAGCGCGAGGTCGCGAAGCTGCTCAGCATCCCCGACGGAGTGACTCAGACCGCTCTCTTGCCGGTCGCGTACTACAAGGGCCGCGACTTCCAGAAGGCGAAGCGCTTGCCGGCGCGCGAGCTCACGAGCTGGAACAGCTGGGGCGCGCGCAGCTAGGAGAGCTCGAACAAGAGGTGCACCGCGGCGCGCGCCGCCTTGCGGAAGTCGTCGAGGTTCAGGCTCTCGTTCTCGCCGTGGGCGTTGCAGATGGGGTCCTCGAGGCCGAGCAGCAGCGCCGGCGCGCCGCCGAGCACTTGCGCGAACGGGCCGACGAACGGGATCGAGCCACCGCAGCCGATCAGCGCCGGCTCGCGGCCGAAGCCGACCGCGAGCGCGCGGCGCGCGGCGTCGAAGGCCGAGCCGATGGGCGAGGTCTCCCAGCCGCTGGCCGCGCTCTCGATCGCGACCTCGACCTCTACACCGTTCGGTGGCGCTTGGCGGAGGAAGTCGGCCAGCAGGCGCGCCGCGCGCTGCGCGTCCTGACTCGGCGCGAGCCGCAGCCCGACGCGCGCCGCCGCCACCTCCATCAAGCGGTTCGCCGAGCCGGCGATCGGCGTCGCGTCGAGCGCGGTCACCGCGAGGCTCGGCCGGAGCCAGAGGCGCTCGTACGGAGTGAAGTCGCGCTCGCCCGCGAGTGCCGCACCGTGAATCACTCCCGCCTGCTCGCGGAACCGTGACTCGTCGAACGGCAAGCGCGCCAGGCGCTCGCGCTCGTCGCGCGCGAGCGGGCGCACGTCGTCGTAGATCCCGGGGATCTGAATCACGCTGCGGTCGTCGACCAGCCGCGCGAGCAGGCGCACGAGGGCAGTCGCGGCGTCGGGCACCGGCCCGCCCCACATTCCGCTGTGTAGGGGGTGGTCGAGCGCGCGCACGCGCACGTCCGCGACCACGAGCCCGCGCAAGCTGGTCGTGATCGAGGGCAGCCCCGCATCTAGATTCGCCGTATCGGACAAGACGATCACGTCGGCTTGCAGGCGCTCGCGGTGCGCACGCAGGAACGGCTCGAGGTGCGGCGAGCCGATCTCTTCCTCGCCCTCGATGATCAGTTTCACGTTGCACGGCAGGCGCTGCTGCGCGGCGAGACACGCGCGCAGCGCGGCGACGTGCACCATGAGCCCGGCCTTGTCGTCGACGACGCCGCGCCCGTAGAGCCGGCCGTCCGCGCGCAGCGTCGGCTCGAACGCCGGGCTGCTCCACTTCTCGGGACGCCCGGGCGGCTGCACGTCGTGATGCGCGTAGATCAGGAGCGTCGGCGCCTTCGGGCCCGCGCGCAGCCACTCGCCGACGACGTAGGGATGCGCGCCCGGCAAACGCAGCACGTCCACTCGCTCGAGGCCGCTCTTGCGCAGAAGCTCCGCGACCGCGGTCGCGGAGCGCTCGAGCTCGCGCGCAGCGAAGCCCGAGGCAGACACGCCGGGAATGCGAGCCAGCGCACAGAGGTCAGCAATCGTGTCATCGAAGCTTGCCTCGAGTGCGGCTAGCACGGGTCTGTGATCCACGGTATTCGCGGAGTATAGTGGCCGTCATGCCCCTCTCCGGAAGCTGCTTGTGCGGCGACGTGGCGTTCGAGATCGAGGGCCCGGTCGAGCCGCTCTCTCACTGTCACTGCTCGATGTGTCGCAAGATGAACGGGGCCGCGTTCGCGACCTGGATCGCGGCGCCGCGCAGCGCGTTTCGCTGGCTGCGCGGGACCGACCGCATCAAGCGCTACGATTCATCGGCGAGCGCGTGGCGACCCTTCTGCTCGCGCTGCGGCTCATCGGTGCCGGCGGCGCCCGAGAGCATGGATCGCGTGTTCGTCCCCCTGGGCCTGATCACGGGCGACCCGAAGCTCGGCCCGATGCGGCACGGCTTCGTCGGCTCGAAGGCGCCTTGGTACGAGATCACGGACGCGCTGCCGCAGTTCGAGGCTTACCCACCCGGTTTTGGCGAGGCCGTTCCCTCGCCGCGCAAGACCGAGCCGACGCCGGAAGCGATTCGCGGCGGGTGTCTGTGCGGTGCGGTCGCGTACGAGATACCGCGTCCGGTCGCGGGACCGATCGTCTTCTGTCACTGCACGCGCTGTCGCCGCGCGCGCGCCGCGGCACACAACGCGAATCTCTTCGTGGACCTCGAGCGTTTCCGCTGGCTGCGCGGCGAAGACCGCGTGGTGACGTTCAAGGTCCCCGAAGCGGAGCGCTTCACACAGGCGTTCTGCAAGGAATGTGGCTCGCCCGTGCCGCACGTCGGACTGACTCGGGTGGTCGTGCCCGCGGGCTCGCTCGACGACGACCCGGGCGTCCGCCCGGGGCTCCACATCTTCGTCGCCTCGAAGGCGCCATGGTTCGAGATCAGCGACGACCTTCCCAGATACGACGCGTACCCGCCGGGCGGCCCGCCGGCCACCGCGCCCAGCTGAGCGTGAGCTGGAAGGACGAGGTCGACGGCATCGAGGCGCGCCGCCGGGCGGCGCTGGCGCTCGGCGGGCCCGATGCCATCGCCGCGCAGCATGCGAAGGGTCGACTCACCGTGCGCGAGCGAGTCACTGCGCTGCTCGACCCCGGCTCGTTCCGGGAACAGGGACCGATCGCCGGTCACTCCGAGAAGGACGCCACGGGCCGGCTCGTCGCCTTCGCGCCGGCGAACTACGTGCTCGGCTTCGGGCGCATCGACGGCCGGCCGTGCGTGGTCGGCGGCGAGGACTTCACGCAGGCCGGTGGCTCGCCCTCGCCCGCGGGTCTACGCAAATCGGTGTTGGCCGAGGACCTCGCGGTGCGCCACAAGCTGCCGCTGATTCGTCTGCTCGAGGGCGGCGGCGGCAGCGTCGCGCCGCGCGCGCCGCCGGGTGGGGCAGCGCCGATCGTGGTGGATTCGGGGAATGCGCCGCCTCGGTTCCTGTCTTTCGCGCAGGCGATGGCGACGGCACCCGTCGTCTCCGCCGCGCTCGGCGCGGTCGCGGGCTTGCCCGCGGCGCGCTTGGTGGCGTCGCATCTCTCGCTCATGGCGCGCGACACGGCGCAGGTCTTGATTGCCGGCCCGCTCCTGGTAGAGCGTGCCCGCGGGATCAAGGCGAGCAAGGAAGAGCTCGGCGGCGCGGCGGTGCATCTGCGCAGCGGCGTCGTCGACAACGCGGCGCCCGACGAACGCGGCGTGCTCGCGCTCGTGCGCCGCTTCCTGTCGTATCTCCCGACGAACGTCTGGGAGGCCGCGCCAGTGACTCGCTGCGACGATCCCGCGGACCGCGCGGCGCCGGAGTTACTCGAGCTCGTCCCGCGCGAGCGGCGCAAGAGCTACAAGATGCGCCGCGCGCTCGAGGCGGTGCTCGATACGAGCAGCTTCTTCGAGCTCGCCCCCGAATACGGCCGCTCACTGATCACCGGGCTCGCGCGCCTGCTTGGCCAACCCGTCGGCGTGGTCGCGAACGACCCAAACTTCTATGCGGGCGCGATGACCGCGCACGCCGCGCAGAAGCTGCGCCGCTTCGTCGAGCTGTGTGACACGTTCCATCTCCCGATCGTGAGCTTCGTCGACGAGCCGGGCTTTCTGATCGGGCCCGACGCGGAGCGCGACGCGACCATCCGCCACGGTACGGCCGCGATCTTCGCGGTCATGCAGTCGAGCGTGCCGTGGGTGTCGGTGATCGTGCGCAAGGTGTTCGGCGTCGCCGGCGCCGCGCACTTCGGCCCCGGCGGGCACGTACTCGCCTGGCCCTCGGCCGAGTCAGGCGCGCTGCCGCTCGAAGGCGGCGTCGCAGTCGCGTTCCGGCGCGAGATCGAAGCCGCGCCCGATCCCGATGCGAAGCGCCGTGAGCTCGAGGACCAGCTGGCTGCGCGCCGCGATCCGTACGCGCGCGCCGAGGCCTTCGGCGTTGCGGACCTGATCGATCCGCGTCACACGCGCGCCGCGCTCTGCGCGTGGCTCGAGTGGGTCCAGCCGGGCCTCGCGCAGCTGCGCGGGCCGCGCAGCTACGGCCCGCGCCCCTGAGTCACGAGTGACTCGGGCTTGCGCACGCGCGAGAGCACGAGCGCGCCCGCGACGCTGACGCACGCAAGCAGCTCTAGCGGCCCACGGTACCCGCCGGCGCGCTCGAAGGCGAGCCCGACCGCGACCGGCCCGAGGCCGCTCGAGAGCGAGGTCGCGACCTGTAGCGAGCCGAGCACGCTCGCGAACGACGAGATGCCGAAGAACTCGCTGACGAGCAGCGGCTGCAGCATGAAGATGTTGCCCATCGTGAGTCCGAACACGAACGAAGCGATGCCGAGCGCGGTGCCGCTCGACGCGCGCGCGAACAAGAGCGTCGCGCACGCCTGCACGAGGAACAGCGCGATGGCGATGCGCCGCTTCTCGAGCCGATCGCCGAGCGGGCCGATCGCGAAGCGGCCGACGACGCTGCCGAACGCGGTCGCACTGACGACGAACGCGGCGTCGGCCGGCGCGACGCGCTCGCGCAAGCCGGCGAGCTGATGCGCGAGAAACCCGACCTGCGCGAACAGCCCGAGGCCGAACGCGAGCGCGAGCCCCCAGAACGCGCGCGTCGCGAGCGCGTCGCGTGTGCGAAACTCGGGCTCGACGGACGGCACCCCGCTCGCGGCGCGTGCGCGCGCGCGGATCGGGCCGTCGACCTCGAGCCCGTGGTGCGCCGGGTCGGTGCGCAGAATGAACGCGGTCACGGGCAGCGCGACACCGACGACGAGCGCGGCGAGTGTCTCGGTCGCCACCGCCAGGCCGCGCTCGCGGATCAGCCAGGTCGCGAGCGGCACGAGCAGGATCCCGCCGATGGATACACCGGTCTGTGACACTGTCATGGCGCGCGCGCGCAGCTCGGCGAACCAGCGCGTGACGATCGACGACGTCGGGACCGGTCCTGCGAGTGCCACGCCGAGCGCCATCGCGAACGCGCACACGTAGAGCATCGGCTCTGACTCGGCGCGCCCGATGCCGACGAGCGCCGCCGCGAGCACCGGCGCGCCGACCGCGATGAACGTGCGCGAGCCGAAGCGGTCGACGCCGCGACCGACGCCGAGCCCTGCGACGCCACTGACGACGAAGTAGAGGCTGGTCGCACCGGAGACGCTGGCGCGCGACCAGCCATGCTCGTGACAGAGCGCGTCGAGTAGCACGCCCTGGCTGTAGAAACCGACGCCGGCGCACACGAACGAAATCAGACACGCGCCCAGCGCCACCCACCAGCCGTAGAACACGCCGGGAGCGATGCGCGCGAGCGCCGGAAGGCCCGTGCCCGACGACTCTTCCCGGTGCATCGCTCCTCCGCGCGAGGTGTGTCCGCGCGCGGTTTGTGGCCGGCGGACGCCCGAGCCTATCATGCGCCCACTCGCAGAATCGGAGTGTGCATGCCGGAGCCCGTCCTCGTCGTCGAGCGCGCCGACGGAATCGCGACCCTGACCTTGAACCGACCGCAGGCGATGAACGCGCTGTCGCGCGAGCTGCGCGCGGCGCTCGCCGACTCGTTCGCCGAGCTCGCGCGCGATGTGGCCGTGCGCGCGATCATCCTGACGGGCGCGGGCCGCGCGTTCTGCGCGGGGCTCGACTTGAAAGAGCTGGGCCGCGGCGCGGGCCCCGTCGGCGGCGGGCGCGGCCAGCGCGATCCCGACTTGATGGAGGCGATGAGCGCGTTCGAGGGGCCCATCCTCGGCGCGATCAACGGCGTCGCGATCACCGGCGGCTTCGAGCTCGCGCTCGGCTGCGACGTGTTGATCGCGTCGAG
>JBGQIB010000191.1:0-7014 GCA_041498295.1 bacterium
GACTTCGACGCCCGCGATCTCGGCGCGCGCCTTCGAGGCGGTGCTCCACACCGTGGCGCCGCTGCGCGCGTCGAGGATGCGCGCGTCGAGCGCGCCGTCGAGCACGGCCGAGGCCGTCGCAAACGCCAGCGTCGAGTCGAACGCGATCTTGGGCGAGACGCGCTGTGAGTCGAGCGTGCCGACGATGAGCGCGTCGATCCGGTACTTCTCGCCGAGCGCGCGAACCGCTTCGCTGTCGAGCGTCGGACGGCCGAGCTCCGCGAGCAGTCGGCGCTCGTCGCCGAGCTCGAGCACCGGGGTCCCAGGCTGCGCCGACTGCAGGGCCGCGAGGAACTCGCGCGCGCCACGCGCTCCCATTCCGTCATCGCCCGGCGACGCGAAGTTCAGCAGGCCGAGCGTGCCCAGGCGCGAGAGGTCCATGCGCGGGGGTACGCGGATTTGCTGCTTCGGCGGGGTATGCGAGCAGCCGCTCGAAAGCGCGCCGGCGAGGCTCAGGAACAGGAAAGCAATGTGCAGATAGCGTCGGCTGAACATCTGCCGGGATCGGCCGCGCGGGGAAGTCTCTTGAACCTCCCTACGGCCCGCCGGCTCGACTCGTTGGCGCTTCGCTAGATTGCAGCGAGCGCATGAGATCGCTGGCCGGCGCGCTCGCTCTCTCTCTCGTCGCCTCGGGAACGGCCGCGGCCGACGCCGACATGTTCTCCGGCCCGCTCGGTATCTCCGACACCCGCAACGCGTCCGGTACCGCTTGGCAGCCCGACGAGACGCCCATGAATGGCGTGCACTTCATGACCGACGACTGGATGTTCATGGTCCACGGGTCGTTGTTCGCAGGCTACGACTACCAGAGCACGCAGCGCGGCGACGACCGGCTCTTCGCGCCGAACTGGGGCATGTTGATGGCGGAGCGCGAGCTCGCGGGCGGCGAGCTCGACCTGCGCGCGATGCTGTCGCTCGAGCCGGCGACGGTCGGGCGCGACGGCTACCCGCTGCTCCTGCAGAGCGGCGAGTCACTCGGCGGAAAGCCGCTGCACGACGTGCAGCACCCGCACGACTTCTTCATGGAGGTCGCGGCGCTCTACCGGCGCGCGCTCACGGACGACCTCGGCTTCGAGCTGTATCTCGCGCCGTCGGGAGAGCCGGCGCTCGGCCCGCCCGGCTTCCCGCACCGGCGCTCCGCGATGTCGAACCCGATCGCGCCGCTCGGCCACCACTGGCAGGACGCGACGCATGTCAGCTTTGGCGTGCTGACCGGCGGCCTGTTCACGCGGATGGGCAAACTCGAGGCGTCGTGGTTCAACGGTCGCGAGCCCGACGAGAACCGCTGGGACTTCGACCTGCGCGCGCCGGACTCGTACGCGCTGCGCTTCTCGCTGAATCCGACCCCGGAGCTTTCGATGCAGGTGTCGGGCGGACACTTGAAGAGCCCGGAGAAGCTCGAGCCGGACATCTGGATCAACCGCGTGACGGCATCGGTGACTCACGACGTCGCGATCGGCGCCGAGGGGAACCTCGCGACGACGTTTGTTTACGGCGAGAACTGGCCCGAGCACGAGCCGCCGACGCCGTCCTTCCTGCTCGAATCCAACCTCGAGCTCGACCGCCACCACACGCCCTACGCGCGCATCGAGTGGGTCCAGAAGCTGGGCCGCGACCTCGTCCTGCCCGAGTCACTCGACAATCAGAAGTTCGCGATCTGGAGCGCGACCCTCGGGTACGTGTACGACTTCGACCCGGTGTGGTCGGTCGTGCCCGGGATCGGTGGCGGGTTCAACTACGACCTCTTCGCCCGCGATCTCGAACCCTTCTACGGCCACCGGTCCGGCTGGGGCTGCCAGCTGTTTTTCCGCCTGACAGCGCCGCGCATGTAGCGTGCAACACGGCCCAAGTCCGCTCCCCTACAGACAAATTCTGCGAGATGGATCACACTGCGGCGGTCCGCGATGAGGGGCTCCACGGCAATTTTCCGAATGACTTTCGTCGTTGCTGCGCTTGCATTGGTCGGCGCGGCGCGAGATCCGGGTGTGCGCGTTCGCCTGGACCTCGAGCGCTTCGAGTTGGTCGCCGTCGATGCGCGCCGTCCCGCTCCGCCACTGGTGCTGCCGATCGCCACGGGCTCACCGGGTCATCCGAGCCCCGTCGGGCACTACTCGCCGCACGTGGTCGTGCGCAATCCGGGCTGGCAGCCGGGCGTGCAGGCGCGGGCTTGGGGCGCGGAAGCGATGGAGCCGTCCGATCACACGCCGATGGGCGTCGCGAAGATTCCGCTCTCGGGCGACGGCTTCGCGCTGCACGGCGGCGCGAGCCCGATCCTGGTCGGCAAGCCCGTGTCGCTCGGCTGCGTGCGGCTCTCGGACTCGGACATGCTGGCCTTCCTCGATTGGCTCGACCGCGCTGGCGCGTTGGCGAAAGCGCGGCCCTCGGCCAACGGGGAGATCGTTCAACCGCTTCGCCGTCCGGTTGCGTTCGAAGTGCGTTGAAGTGAACAATGGCGCGGACTTACGGGACTTTCGGCCGCGCCACCGAAGGCCGACGCGGCGCCACTATCGGGCGCGGGCGTCCCGCGTCTTGCGGGAACCTGGAGGGGCGAACGAGATGAGACTGCGAACTTGGATCGAGCCGCGAGCGCTGGCGGTCGCCGCGGCGCTGCTGCTGCTGGCCAGTTCCGCGGCCGCCTTCCCGGTGGTCTTCAACGGAGCCTCCGGCTTCGGTGTCTCGGCCGCGACGGCTACCTCCGTCAGCGGGGCAGGGTTCCCGGTCATCGAGGGCGCCACGGTCTACCCGGCGAACGACTTCAGTCTCGTGATCCCCGCGCCGGACGTGCTCTCGCACCACATCGAGTCTCACCCGTCGGTCTCGAACCCGACCACCGCACAGTCGCGCTGGAGCGTGACGAACGGCGGCGAGACCAACCTCGACGACGCGTGGCTCGTGTTCTTCACGCCGCTCACGTACACGAAGAACAAGGTCGGCATCGATCTGCAGGCGGGCGGCAGCTGGGCGCTCGTCGACGTCCAGGTGGGCAAGACCGACTACTTCTATCCGGCCGTGTTTCTCGGCGACGTCGACGCGGACGCGACCGTCACGTTCCTCATGAATCACATCGTCGGTCAGGCGCTGACTCAGCAGGGCCCGACGACGTTCGTGCTGCCACAATACAGTGTCGGCCTCCTACAAGGCGTTCCGCTTCCCGAGGCCTCCACGATCGTGTTTCTCGCGATGGGCCTCGCGCTCGTCGCTGCGCTCCGCCGCAGAAAGGTCTGAACCCCATGCGCCGATGGATCGCTCTCTTCACGCTGGTCCTTTGTCCGCTCGTCGCTCGCGCCTCGGACGAGAGCGACGTGCTGCGCGCGCGTGGCGCGCTGCTCGCCGCGCAGGGCAAGTGCGACGAGGCGATGCCGCTCTTCGAGCGCGCGATCGCCGCGGACCCGAAAGAGGCGCGCGCCGCGCTGCTCGCGGGTCGCTGTCAGATCGCGGAGAAACAGTACGCGGAGGCTGAGAAGTCACTCGCCGAAGCGACGCGCCGCGACCCGGAGCTCGCGGACGTCCCGCTCGAGGTCGCGATCGCCCGCTACCACCAAGAGAACTACCCCGGCGCGCGCCAGGCGCTCGAGGCCGCGCGCGCGGGCTCGTCCGGCGACGCCCGCTTCCAGCTCTACGACGGCCTCGTGCTGCTGCAGGAAGGCAAACGCGACGAGGGCATCGCCGCGCTCGAGCGTGCGCGCACGCTGGATCCGAAGCTCGTCGAGCCGACGGCCTCTTACTTCGAAGGGCTCGCGCTCGAGAACCAGGGCGACCGCCGCGAGGCGCAAGCGGCGATGGACCGGGTCGTCATGAACGACCCGAGCGGCCGCTGGGGCAGCGCCGCGCGCAATCGCCTCGACCGGTGGTCGCGCACGCGACCGAAAGACTACTGGGCCGAGCTCACCGTCGGAATCGAGGGCGACAGCAACGTGGTGCTGCGCGGCGACGGCACCGACCTGCCGAGCAACATCAGCGACAAGTCGGACGGCCGCGCGATTTGGCACGCGAACGCCGGCTGGCAGTTCCTGCGCACGCAGAACTGGGGTGCGGGCGCGATGCTGACCTACACCGGAGCGGCTCAGTTCGACCTCTCGGACTTCAACTATCACTACCCGGTCGCGACCGCCTGGGTGAGTCGGCGCATCACCGACAATCTCACCGCGTCCCTGCAGGGCGACTACGCCTACGGCTGGGTCGACGCGCAGCCGTTCGTGAGTGAAGTCAGCACGACGCCGTCGCTCCTCTACACCTGGGCGCGCGACACGTACACGCGCCTGTTCGGGCGCTTCTCGTGGACGAACTACTATTTCGAGACGGACGGCAGCGCGCCGTTCATTCGTCCGCCGGCGGTCGAGACACAGCTCGAGGCGGATCAGCTGATCGAGGACCGCAACCGCGACGGCCGTGCCGAGCAGGCCGGGCTCGAGCAGGGCCTCCGGATCGACGTGATCCACACCCACCTCACGGGCACTGCGCTGTTCACGCGCTACCACGCGGACGGCACGGAGTACTCTTTCCGCGGCTCCGGCGCGTACCTGCAGAGTGACACCGATCTGCCGTTCAAGCTCTCGCTGCTGCTTGGCGTCGGCTACACGTACCGCGGCTACCTGAACCGCACGACGTTCGAGACTTCGCCCCCGTCGACCGCCGACACGCGCCACGACCACGTGCTCGACACCGAGGTCGGCCTCGAGCGGCCGATCTTCTACGACTGGCTGATCGCCTCGGCGCGCTGGCGCTACACGAACAACGCGTCGAACGTCCCGGTGTTCGACTACGACCGCAGCATCATCGGCGGCTACCTCACGTTCCGACTCCCATGACCCAGGAGGGTTCCATGTCGCTTCGAGCAGTTCTTGGACTCATCGCAGCCGTCGCGCTGGCGAGCGCCGCGCGCGCGGATGCGCCGGCCGCCCAGGTCGTCGCGCTGCAAGGCCACGCGACCGCGGACGCCGCGACCCTGGCCATCGGCGATCCGATCGTCGCGGGCTCGGTGATTCGCACCGGCGCCGACTCGAAGGTCGGGATCCTCGCGAGCGACATCTACGTGCAGCTCGACCCGCAGTCCGCGGTGCTGCTGCAGCGCGACGCCTCGGGCCACGTGAAGATGACCCTGCAAGAGGGTCGCGCGCGCATCATCGACACGCGTGGCAAAGGCGCCGCCGCGGCGGCGCTGCAGATCGACAACGCGGACTCGGTCGTCGACGGCGGCGATGCCGAGGTCTACGTGCTGAACGAGAAGGCGGGCCGCTACGCGATGTTCTGCAACTGGACCGGGCCGGTGCACGTGACTCGCGATCCGAAGTCACTCGACGCCGACCCGGGAAACTGCGTGCTCGCCAAGCCGCACGAGCCGCTCTACGCGGCGAAGGGCCACGAGCACCAGATCCCGCTGCTGCCGCTGCCCTACGACGCGGTGCTCTTCGACTCTCCCGCGAATCACTTCGACACGACCGACGTCGCCGCCGGGCCCCCGGGCTTCGGCTTCGGCGATCCCGTCTCGCCGACCGGTCTCGCGCGCGATCCGTGCGACGTCCCCGGCTCCGGCTGCGCTACGGGCAATTCGATCGTCGTCGTCGAGCCACCGCCGGACGGCGGAGGCTGTGCGCCCGGCGTGATCTGCGGTCCGCCGGCGCCGATTCCGACCCCGGTCGACACCGGCGGCCCGGGTTGCGGCGGCGGCACGCGCCGGAGCAGGCACTAGCGCGTCAGAGCTTGATTCCGAAGTACTCGAGATAGCGGCTGTTGTACTCGTCGTCCTCGAGCTCGTCGCCGAGCGCGATGAACTGCTCGTCCGTGAGTGTCTTGCGGCCGGTCGCGAGGCCGACCGCGTCCGCGCCGACAGGCCAGCGCAGCTTGTAAGTCGGCGTGGTGATCGCCTCGAGGATCGTCTCGGCGACGCCCTCCGGTTGCGCGGCCGCACGGAAGCCCGCGGCGAAGAGCTTCCCATTGCGCCGCATCGTCTGCTTGTAGGGCGAGGTCTTGTCGTAGCGCGTCGTGGCGGCGGAGTTCTCGAAGATGCTCGTCATCACGACGCCGGGCTCCACGTTCACCACGCGGATGCCGAAGCGTCGCACTTCGATCGCGAGCGCTTCGCCCGCGCACTCGAGCGCGAACTTCGAGGCGGAGTAGGGCACCTGATTCGCGGTGGCGATGAGTCCGGCGATCGAGGTCACATTGACGATCGCGCCGCTTCTCCGCTCGCGCATGCCGGGCAGCACCGCCTGGATGCAGCGGATCGCGCCGAAGTAGTTGGTCTCGAACATCTGGCGGTGCTCGGCCTCGGGCGTGAGCTCGAGCGGCGTCGCGCCGCCGACGCCCGCGTTGTTTACGAGCACCTCGATCGGGCCGCGCGCGGCCGCGCTCGCGAACGCGCGCGCCACGGAGTCCGCGGAGGTCACGTCGAGCTCGATCACCTCGACCGGGACGTCCGCCTTGCGCGCGGCCTCGCGCAGCGGCTCGGCCTTGGCCAGGTTGCGCATCCCCGCGAACACGTGATGCCCATGCGCCGCGAGCTGCAGGGCAGTCGCGAAGCCGATGCCGGTGCTCGTTCCCGTGACCACCGCGATTCGCTTCGAGTCACTCATCGAGTCATCCCTTCAGCGCGGCCAGGCAGCCGGTCTTCGCGAGCAGCGGATCGAGCGCGCTTTTGTCCGCCACCGCCGTGTATCTCGCGCGCAAGGTCGCGAGTGACTTCGCGTGGTATTTCTGCGGCTTCTGCGTCCACTTCTCGCCCGCGAGCTCGACCGTGAATTCCTCCTTGCCCGCCTCCAGCGCGGCGGCGTTCGCCACGCTCCAGGGCAGGAACAAGCGACCGACCTGGCGCTCGAGCAGCGGGGACAGAGTCGATGCGAGGTTCGCCCACGGCTCGAACTCGCCCTCGGCGCGCGGAAAGAGCATGCGCTGCACCCAGGCCAGCACCGCCGGCGCGCGGCCTTCGATCCACGCGCCCGGCGTCGGGTCGGTCCACGCGTTGTAGATCTGGCCCCA
>JBGQIB010000192.1:0-6987 GCA_041498295.1 bacterium
AGGGCCTCGGCGCGGATCTGCTCCGCCGTGCGCCCCGTCTTTTTCACCGGCTCGAGGCCCGGGCCGCAGTCGGTGATGACATGCAACCGTGTAGGCGCGCCGATCCGGCGCAGCAGCTCCTCGAGCTTGTCGATGCGACAGTGCGGGTCACGCGCGCCCTGCACGAACAGCATGGGACAGATGACCCGGTACATGTAGTCGACGTCCTGATGGCTCGCCTTTCCCGACGGGTGCAGCGGAAAACCCAGCGAGAACACGGCGTCGACTTTCAGCCCCTGCGACACCGCGCGCGTCGCGACGCGCGCCCCGAGGCCGATCCCGCCGATCAGCATGCGCGCGGGCGCGTTCTCGGGGTCCGCGAGCACGGCCTGCACGGCGGCGCGGAAGGTGCGGTCGAGGATCGCGGGCGCGTCCGGTCGCTTCTTGTTCTCTTCCGAGAACGGGAAGGCGAAGCGCAGGGTCAGGTGACCCTTGGCCGATAGCGCCTCCTGGATGGCCACGAGAGTCGGTTCGTCTTTACCGCCCGCCGCGTCGTGGGCGATCACGAGTCCGATCCGCTGGCCGCTCGGCCACCATTCCGGCGTCGCCACGACACCTGTGACGACCACCTCCGGCATCACGGGGATGCGGATGGTCTCGAACTTGACGTTCGTGTCCATCGGGGGACTTCTTATAACATACCCCCCACTCGGCGCCGCTCGTGGCTAGCGTAGAAAAAGTCCTGATCGTCGGTGTTGCCCGCGGGCAAGGGCGCCTCCTGGCTCGGCGACTGTCTCGCGATCTGAAGGTCGTCGGTGTCGACACCGACGAATGGGAGCGCCGCCCGGCGGGCGTACCGTTCTATCGCACCGACGTGCGCGCGCGCGCGTTCGAGGACGCGATGCGCAAGGAGCAGCCGGATGCCGTCGTGCATCTCGGCACCGTACGCCACTTCCGCGGGCCGGAGACACAGCGCTTCGACGTAAACGTGCGCGGCACGCGCAAGCTCCTCGATCACTGCCGGACCCACGGCGTGAAGAAGCTGGTCGTGCTCTCGACGAGCTACGTGTACGGCGCGCTGCCCGACAACCCGAGCTTCATGGCCGAGGACCACCCGCTGCTCGCCGGCCGGAACTACCCGGAGATCCGCGATCTCGTCGAGGTCGACTCGCTCGCGACTGCGTTCATGTGGCAGTACCCGGACATCCACACGTCGATCCTGCGCCCGGTGCCCACGCTCGGTTATTACAGCGACAACTCGATCGTGAGCTATCTGCGCCAGTCGCGCGTGGTGGTCATGATGGGCTTCAACCCGATGCTTCAGTTCATGCACGAGGAGGATCTGGTCGAAGCGGTCGCGCTCGCGATCGAGCGCCGACTCCGAGGCATCTACAACGTGACCGGCCCCGGCGAAGTGCCGCTGCGCGTGGCGATCCGCGAGACCGGCGGCCGACCCTTGCCGTTGCCCGAGCCCGTCGCGCGCCCGCTGCTCGCGCGACTCTTCCGCCTCGGGCTGGTGCGCATCCCGCCCGGCGCGATCGACTACATCAAGTACTCTTGCACGATCGCCGGCGAGCGCTTCGCGCGCGAGACCGCGTTCCGGCCGCTGTTCGGCCTGAAGGAATCATTCCGGTCACTCCGTCGGTAGAGCGAGGCGAGGGGCGTCCCGAGCCGAGCGCGCAAGCGGCGAAGCGGCGCGCAGTGAGCCGAAGGCGAACGAAGTTGATCGGGACTGGCTCGGGGCGGCCCTCGCCTCGCCTTCAGCGCCATTCATACGTGGCCGAAGAGTCGCGCGGGGCGCGACGATGCGAGTTCCGAGATACCAGGCGCGGGCCAGACCGGTCGCGCTCGTGTGGGTGGCGGCCGCTCTCGTGCTCGCTGCCGCCGGGCTCGGGCTCGTGCACCATGCGTCGGTACGGCGCGCGCACGAGAAGCTTGGCGCGCGGCCGCTCCGGCCCCTGGTCGTGATCGAGCTGACGCGCAATCGCAGTGTGCGCGAGAGTGAGTCAGAGAGTGACTCGGAGCCGTGGCGCGCCGCGGCGGCCGCACTGGGTCGCAACATGGAGACCTTCTCCGGCGCGAGTCTTTCGGAGATTCCCACGAAGCGCTTCGCCGCCTGGATCCTCGCAGACCAGCAGGAGCTCGACGAGGCGGACTTCGCGGCGCTGGATTCATATCTGCAGCTCGGCGGCGGCGCGGTGCTGATCGGTCGCACCGGCCGAAAGTCCGAGGGCCGGAGCGCGCTCACGAAGCTCTTTCCCGGCCAGCGTTTCTCGGAGCCGGGATCAGCTGCGACGCATCTGCGTGTCACGGAGCAGAGCCCGCTAGTCGCCGGGCTCGCGGCGGGCGAGGAGCTCACGGTCGCGGATCCCGGGCGCAGTCTCGCGGCGAGTTCGGGTGACTCGCTCGCGTGGAGCGATGACCGCGGCGGCGCAGCGCTGCACATGATCTACCGCGGCGCGCCCGTGGCCTGGATCGGCGTCTCGCCCGAGCGCGTCGCGGAGTCACGCCAAGCGCGCGCGCTCGCCGAAAACGCGCTCCGCTATGCGCTGCGCGAACCGGTCCTCGACCTGCGCGCCTGGCCCGAGGGCCGACCCTGCGCCGTGCTGGTCGACGCCGCGCCGGGCGCCGCCTCCTCGACGCCGGCCTGTCAGCTCGACGCGGAGACGAGTGAGTCGGAGGGGCTGCGTACGCTCGCGCACGCCGGTTGTCACTTCGCGGCGGTGCCGCCCGACGGCCGCGCACTGCCGGAGCTCCTCGACATCGACGGATCTCCGCTCGTCGCGATCCCTGAAGGACGCGCGCAGGCGACGGCGCGGGGCTCGGCGCTGCTGCGCGAGTTGCTCGCGGGCTACGAGCGCGCCGAGCGGTTGGGCGGAGTCTACTCACTGCGCGCCGACGCCTGGCACGCCGCCGCGGGTCGCGAAGAGCCGTTCGCGCGAGTCAGAGACGAGCTGCGCGCGCGCGGCGCCTGGTTCGCCGCGCCCGACGAGCTGGCCGACTGGTGGAGCACACGCTCGCACGTGAGCGCGGAGCTGTCGGTGCTCGCGCGCGATCGGGTTCGCGTCCGGTTCGCCAATTCCGGAAGCGGAACCGCGCGCGGCGTGACGGCGCGCGTGTACTTGCCCGGCGGCGCCGACACTGCGCGTGTCGAGTCCAGCCCGAGTCTGCGCGCGGCGCCGCTCGTGCGCATCTCGGCCGACCACACCTGGATCGAGGTCGTCGAGCGTGCGCTCGACCCCGGAGCGGAAGTCACCTACATCATCCGCTTCTGAAGGAGCGGACCATGGAGAACCCCCTGCTCGAGCTCGGAGCGAATGGGCTTCCCCGCTTCGACGCGGTGCGGCCCGAGCACGTCGAGTCGGGCATGCGTGCGCTGCTCGCGGAGCTCGGCCAAGCGGTCGAGACGCTCGAGCGAGACGTCGCGCCGACCTGGGACGGCGTGGTCGACCCGCTGGAGCGGATCGGCGATCTCCTGGCTACACGCTGGAGTGTCGTCGGCCATGCGCTCGGCGTGAAGAACTCGCCCGCCCTACGCGCCGCGCACGAAGCCGTGCAGTCCGACGTGGTCCTGTTCGGGCTGCGGCTCGCGCAAAGCCGTCCGATCTACGAGGCGCTCGTCGCGCTGGAGAAGAGCCCGGAGTTCTCGCGCCTCGATGCCGCGCAGCGGCGCATCGTGTCGCTCCTGGTCCGCGACGCGCGTCTCGCGGGCGTAGGATTGGAAGGCGCGGAGCTCGCTCGCTTCCAGACGATCGCCACCGAGCTGGCCGAGCACCAGACCGCATTCTCGAATCACGTGCTCGACGCAACCAAGGCGTTCGCGCTCGTGCTGCGCGAGCGCGGCGAGGTCGAGGGGCTGCCGGCGAGCGCGCTCGAACAGGCCGCCGAGTCGGCGCGCGCCGCAGGCGTTTCGAACGCTGACGCCGAGCACGGGCCGTGGCGACTCACGCTCGAGATGCCCGTGCTCGTGCCCGCGCTCCAGCACCTGCGTCGCCGCGATCTGCGCGAGCGCCTGTATCGCGCGAACCTGGTGCGCGCGAGCTCGGGCGAGAGTGACAACACGGCGCTGATCGGCAAGATCCTCCGGCTGCGCCGCGAGCAGGCGAGGCTGCTGGGCTTCGCGAGCTTCGCAGAGGAGTCACTCGCCTCGAAGATGGCGCCGGACGTGGCGGCCGTGCAGCGCCTCATGGAGGAGCTGCTGCAAGTATCTCATGGCGCGGCCGAGCGCGAGATGGAAGAGCTGCGCGCGTTCGCGCGCGCGCAGGGCGACGCGAGCGAGCTCATGCACTGGGACATCCCGTTCTGGGCCGAGCGCCAGCGCGAGGCGCTGTTCGCGTACTCGGAGGAAGATCTGCGCCCGTACTTTCCGCTGCCCACCGTGCTACGCGGCTTGTTCGCGCTCGCGGAGCGACTCTTCGGCGTGTCGATTCGTGCGGCCGACGGCGATGCGCCGGTGTGGCACCCCGACGTGCACTTCTTTAGAGTGACTGACGAGTCCGGCTCGCCGCTCGCAGCCTTCTATCTCGATCCCTACTCACGGCCCGCAGAGAAGCGCGGCGGCGCGTGGATGGACGAATGCGTCGGACGCAGTCGCCTGTTCGCGGACCGCGACGGTCGCTCGCGTCTGCCGGTCGCGCACTTGGTGTGCAATCAGACGCCGCCCGTGGGCGGCAAGCCCTCGCTCATGAGCTTCGACGAGGTGCAGACGCTCTTCCACGAGTTCGGTCACGGGCTGCAGCACATGCTGACGCGCGTCGAGTACGGGCTCGCGTCGGGCATCCGCAACGTCGAGTGGGACGCGGTCGAGCTGCCGAGTCAGTTCATGGAGAACTGGTGCTACCACCGCGAGACCTTGCTCGGTTTCGCGCGCCACTTCGAGACGGGGGCACCTCTGCCCGACGAGCTGTTCGCGAAGCTCTGCGCCGCGCGCACCTACCGCGCCGGGTCCGACATGCTGCGCCAGCTCTTCTTCTCGCTGCTCGACCTCGAGCTGCACGACGCCTTCGAGCCCGACGGCCCGGTGACACCGTTTGCGGTACAGCAAGAGATCGCGAAGCGCGCGACCGTGCTCGCCCCGCTGGCCGAGGATCGCTTCCTCTGCAGCTTTGGCCACATCTTCGCGGGCGGATACGCCGCGGGTTACTACTCGTACAAGTGGGCCGAGGTGCTCTCGGCGGACGCGTTCGCGGCGTTCGAGGAAGCCGGCCTCGCGAACGCGGCCGCGCTGCGCGACATCGGCCGTCGTTACCGAGACACCGTGCTCGGCCTGGGCGGGAGTGCGCCGGCGATGGAAGTGTTCAAGTCGTTCCGCGGCCGCGAGCCGCGGATCGAGGCGCTGCTGCGTCACTACGGACTGGCGGCGTGAGTCGGCGCCGCCGTCGCTCTCCGAGCGCGCCGCCGCCGGCCGCGGAAGCGACCCCGATCCCTTTGCCGCCGACCCGCCCCGCCCTGTGGGCGTTTGCGGCGGCGTGTTTCTTTGTCTCGGGCGCGACCGGCCTCGTCTACGAAGTCACATGGTCGCGGCGCCTCGAGCTCTCGTTCGGCTCGACTCAGTACTCGATCGGCGTCGTGCTCGCGGCGTACATGGCGGGCATGGGTCTCGGCGCGTGGAGGTTCGGGCGGATCGCGGACCGCGCCGGCTCACCCGCGCGGCGCTACGCGCTCATCGAAGCGGGCATCGGGGCCTATGGTCTCGTCGCGCCGTGGGTGCTCGACGGCGTGGAGGCTCTGTATGTGGCCCTGGGCGGGCACGGCGGCGTCGCGCTGAAGGCCGTACTGGGTCTGGTCGCTCTGCTCCCGCCGACGATCTTGATGGGCGCGACTCTCCCGGTGCTGTCCCGCGCGCTGGTGCGCGGACGCGGCGACGCGCAGTCGGCGGTGGGCGTCTTGTACGGGCTCAACACACTCGGCGGCATGGTTGGCGCCGTGCTTGCCGGACTGTGGCTCGTGCAGTGGCTCGGCATGGACGCGACGAGCCGCTTTACCGGCGGTGTGAATCTGATGCTCGCCGCGCTGGTGTTCGGGGTCGGCGCCCGCTTCGCACCGGACGTCGCGGCGGTGGACGACGCGGAAGAGGTCCGTGACATGGACGGTGAGTCAGCGCCTGACTCGGCGCTCGCGCGGACCTGGCGGCTGCGCGCGGCGCTCGCGGCGACCTTCGCCGTCGGCGCCATCGCGCTCGCGCTCGAGGTCGCGTGGACGCGGGCGCTGGGCTCGGGCTTCGGCGCGACCGCGCACGGCTTCACGATCGTGCTCGCCGCGACCCTGCTCGGCATCGGCCTCGGCAGCCTGGCCAGCGCGCGCCAACCCGGGGACGAGCGCGCGCCGCTGTTCCCGCTCGCGCTCGCGCTGCTTCTGCTCGGTCTTTCGTCCTGCGGATTCCTGCTCGGCTTCGATCGCCTCCCGGGTCTGTTCTTTCTGATCGTGCAGCCGCGCGTGCTTGGCTACGAGCAATTGCTCGCGGTGCTGTTCGGCGTGTCTGCGCTGGTCGTGCTGCCGGCCACGCTGGCGATGGGAATCGCATTTCCACTCTCGGTCCAACTCGCCACCGCCTCGGCCGAGCGAGCGGGTCGCAGTGTCGGGCGCGTGTATCTGGCGAACACCGCGGGCGCCATCCTCGGCTCGCTGGCGGGCAGCTTCGCGCTGGTGCCGTGGCTCGGGAGCCAGGGCGTGATCCGAATCAGTATCTTCGGCGCGGCGCTGGCTGCGGCCGGAGTGAGTCTCGTCTCGGGCGCGTTCGGCGGCTGGACGCGCCGCCGCCAGACACTCGTGGCGCTGCCGGCGCTCGTGCTACTGCTGCTCGGCGCGCTGCTGCCCGGTTGGGACATGCGCCGCCTCGACCTCGATCCGATGCGCATCCGACAACAGCTTCCGCGGGGCCCCGGTGAGTTTGCCGACGTGCTAGTACACGGCGGCTTGAAGCAGCTGTACGCACGCGAGGGGTTGAACGCACTGGTCAGCGTGCGCCAGTCCGGCACCACCAAGGTGCTCATGATCGGCGGCAAAGCC
>JBGQIB010000193.1:0-6958 GCA_041498295.1 bacterium
CCTTCGCGCGGCCGGCGTGCAGCGCCTGGATCGCCGCGACGGTATCGAGCCCGTGCGCGGCCGGCGGCTCGAAGTCGAACTCCGCGCCCAGGCGCGCGAGAAAGTCAGCCGGCGGCCGCTCCCAGATGCCCATCGTCCGGTCGCCCTGCACGTTGCTGTGACCGCGCACCGGACACGGCCCCGCGCCCGGCCGGCCGATGTTGCCGCGCAGGAGGAGCAGGTTCACGAGCTCCTGCACGTTCGCGACGCCGTGCTCGTGCTGAGTGAGTCCCATCGCCCAACACGCGATCAGCGCGCGCGAGCGCGCGTAGAGCTCGGCCAGCTCGAGCATCTGCGCGCGCGGAATGCCCGCGCAGCGCTCGAGCTCGGCGAACGCGCGCTGCGCGAGCGCGGCGCGCCAGGCCGGGAAGCCCTGCGTGTGAGTCGCGATGAACTCGCCGTCGAGCACCGTCCCGGGCGCCGCGTCTTCGAGCTCGAGCAGACACTTCGCGACGCCCTGCAGCAGCGCCACGTCGCCGCCCACCCGCACCTGCACGAAGAGGTCGGCGAGGCGTGTGCCGAAGCCGAGCAGGCCGCGCGCTTCCTGCGGGTTCGCGAACGAGACGAGCCCGCGCTCGCGCAGCGGGTTGATGCTGACGATCGCGCAGCCGCGGCGCTTGGCGGCCTGCAGCACGGTGAGCATGCGCGGGTGATTCGAGCCGGGGTTCTGGCCGATCACGAAGATCGTGTCGCAGAGCTCGAAATCCGCGAGCCCGACGGTGCCCTTCCCTTCCCCGATCGACTCACCGAGCCCGGTGCCGCTCGACTCGTGACACATGTTGGAGCAGTCCGGGAGATTGTTCGTGCCGAACTTGCGCGCAAAGAGCTGCCACAGGAAGGCGGCCTCGTTGCTGGTGCGACCGGAGGTGTAGAAGACCGCCTCGTCGGGTGACGCCAGTCGCCGCAGCTGCTCCGCGATGCGTGCGAACGCGGTGTCCCAGGCGATCGGCGTGTAGTGACTCGCGCCGGGCGTCAGCCGCATCGGCTCGGTGAGCCGCCCTTGCGCCTCGAGCCAGACGTCCTCCTGCGCCGCGAGCTCGGCGACCGACCAGCGCGCGAAGAAGTCGCGTGTCACGCGCTTCGCCGTCGCCTCGTGGGTGACTGCCTTCGAGCCGTTCTCGCAGAACTCGAGCGTCTTCCGCGGCAGCGACTCGGGCCACGCGCAGCCCGGGCAGTCGAATCCGTCGACCTGATTCACGCGCGCCAGGACCTGGAGCCCGCGCGCCAGGCCGATCTCGCGCACCTGCTCCAAGGTGGCGAGCACGGCCGCGGGGCCCGCGGCCGCGGGACGTCGAGCGCGCCGGTGCGGGTCAGCCATGCCGGGATGCTACGATGCCGCCCCGCATGAGCCAAGAAGCGCGAGGCGCACTCGGTCCACTCACCGGCGTCAGCGTCGTAGACCTGACGCGGGTGCTCGCCGGCCCCTACTGCACGCTCGTGCTCGCCGAGCTCGGCGCGCGCGTGATCAAGGTCGAGCGCCCGGGCACGGGCGACGACGCGCGCGAGGTCGGCCCGCACCTGAACGGAAAGTCCGCTTACTTCATGTCGCTGAATCGCGGCAAGGAGAGCATCGCGCTCGATCTCGGCGACGCCGCGGAGCGCGCGATCTTCGACAAGCTGCTCGCGCGCGCGGACGTGCTGGTCGAGAATTACCGCCCCGGCGTGCTCGCGAAGCACAGCCTCGATTGGCCGAAGCTGCACGCGCGCTGGCCCCGCTTGATCCTCGCGTCGATCTCCGGCTTCGGACAAACGGGTCCCTACGCGCACCGGCCCGCGTTCGACATCGTCGTGCAGGCCATGGGCGGAGTGATGAGCTTGACGGGGCATCCCGGCGGACCGCCGACGCGCGTGGGCACGTCGATCGGCGACATCACCGCGGGCCTGTTCGGCGCGATCGGCGTGCTCGCCGCGCTGCACGAGCGCGCGACGACCGGTCTCGGCCGTTGGGTCGACGTCGCGATGCTCGACTCACAGGTCGCGATCCTCGAGAACGCGATCGCGCGCTACGCCGCGACCGGTCAGGTGCCGGGGCCGCTCGGCGCGCGCCACCCGTCGATCGCGCCGTTCGCCGCGTTCAAGACGCGCGACAAGCCGATCGTGATCGCCGCCGGGCACGACGCCGCGTTCCGGCAGGTCTGCGACGTGCTCGAGGCGCCGGAGCTGGCCAGTGACTCGCGCTTCGCGACGATCCCCGACCGCGTGCGCAACGCCGACATACTCGGCGCGGAGATCGAGAAGCGGCTCGCGTCGCGCAGCGCGGCGGACTGGCTCGCGCGGCTCGAGCGCGCCGGCGTTCCCTGCGGCCCGCTGAACGACGTCGCGGCGGTGCTCGCGGATCCCCAGGTACGCGCGCGACACATGATCGTGTCGGTCGACGATCCGATCGCGGGCAAGCTCGAGATGCCGGGCTTTCCCGTGAAGCTAGACGGCGTCGTCGAATCCGACGTGCGCACGCCGGCACCGGAGCTCGACGCGGACCGCGCCAAGATCCTCGCGGAGCTAGAGCGAGCCGACGATGACTAGGGTCGCGATCGTACCCGCGAGCGCGAGCCCGTAGCTCGTGTACGCCGCGATCGGCGCCGCAGCGTGACCCGCGAGGTCGAGCGAGAGATGCCGCAGGTGGTGCGCGCAATGCCAGAGCACGAGCGTGAGCACGACGACGAGAAAGCCCTTGCCGACGACGCTCGCTGCCAGCATGTGCACGTGCCGATACGACAAGCCATCACCCATCGCGCCCAAGGGACCGAGGATCATCACGGCGAGAATCAGCGCGGGCAGCACGAAAGCAGCGGCCATCGCGCCCGCGCCGAAGAGCATCCAGAAGATCGGCTCGAGCTTGTGAATCAGTTTCATCAGAGCAGCCCACCGAGAACCGCGAGCAGGATCAGCCAGGCAGTGACGATGCCGCCGATCGGCAGCACGCCGAGCGCCGGCATCGGCAGCGGCGGGCCCGGAATCGGACCGATCCGCCCCACGGCGATCTTGCGACCGACCCAGAAAAACCGGATCGCGAAGTAGAGCGTGAAGAGCAGCACGAGGGTCGACAACACCAACCAGTGTGGTTCCGCCAGCGTCGCGAGCCACGCATTCCACGCGCCCTCACCCAGAGAGAGCGCGTGCAGTCCCGCGAGCAGGCCGATGCAGCCGAGCGCCATGAAGAAACTCGTCGCCGCGAACAGGACATAGTTGCGGTAGCGGTAGAACCCGAGGGGGAATCCCGAGGGGGCGCGCGCCGGAGCGGTGCGCGTCTTCGCCTCGGCGGCCGCGTGCCCGCTCACGTGAAGTTCCGCTTGGGCAGCACCTTCGCCCACTGCAGCGCCGCGGTCAGCTTCGCCTGATTGATCGCCATCGCCGGATCGACGTGCTTCGGGCAGACCTGGCTACACTCATTTGCGTAGGAGCAGGCCCAGACGCCGTCGCCCGCGGCCAGCACGTCGAAACGATCCGCGTTGCCCTCGTCGCGGGAGTCCAGGTTGTAGCGGTGCGCGAGCGCGATCGCGGCCGGGCCGACGAACTCCGGCTCGTTCGCGAGCACGGGGCAGGCCGCGTAGCAGAGCGCGCAGTTGATGCACATCGAGAACTGTTTGAACTCTTCGAGCTGCTTCGGTGACTGGCGATACTCGCCCTCGGAGAGATCCTTCTCGATCTTGCGGATGATCCACGGCTTCACGCTCTTGATCTTGTCGACGAAGCTGTCGAGGTCGACGACCAGGTCGCGCACGATCGGGAAGTTCGAGAGCGGCTCGACCCGGATCGTTCCCCCGTAGTTGCGCACGAACGCGGCGCAGGTGAGCACCGGGCGCCCGTTCACGAGCATGCCGCAGCTTCCGCACACGCCCATGCGACACGACCAACGATGCGAGAGAGTCGGATCGATGTCGTCCTTGATCGCGTTCAGCGCGTCCAGGACGACCCAATCCTCCATGCACTCGATCTCGTAGCTCTGGAATACCGGCTCGGGGTCCTGCTCGGGGCGGAAGCGCAGGACTTCGAACTTCACCTTGCGCAGCTCCATGTCAGTACTTCCGCTCCTCGAGCTCCCAACGCGTCTTCACCACCGGCTTGTACGAGAGCCGCGGTCCGTCGGGCGCGAACTTGACCAGTGAGTGTTTCCAGAACTGCGCGTCGTCCCGCGTCGGGTAGTCGGTGCGCGTGTGAGCGCCACGTGACTCGCGCCGGTTCAGGGCCGTGAGCGCAACCGCCTCGGCGACGTCGAGCATGTTTCCGAGCTCGAACGCCTGAACCACTTCGGTGTTGAAGACCGAGCTCGTGTCCGAGAGGCCGACGTCGGCGAAGCGGCCCTTCAGCTGCGTGACCGTGTCGAGCGCCGAGCGCATCGAGTCCTCTTCGCGGAACACGCCGCAGCCCGACTCGGTGGCGTGATTCAGCTCGCGGCGGATCTGCGCGATCTTCTCGCCGCCGTGCTTGCCGCGCAGCTTCGCGAGCCGCGCCGCTTCGGAGCGCCCCTGCTCGAGCGCTCCGCTCTCTGCGCCCGCGGACGAGCCCGCCGCGAACTCGGCCGCCGCTCGGCCCGAGCGCGCGCCGAAGACGAGACACTCGGTGAGTGAGTTCGAGCCGAGCCGGTTCGCGCCGTTGATCGACACGCAGGCGCACTCGCCGGCCGCGAACAGCCCGGGCAGCTCCGTGGCGCCGTGCTTGTCCGTATCGACTCCGCCCATCATGTAGTGCACGACCGGGCGCACGGGGATCGGCGCCCAGACGGGATCGACGCCGACGTAGTTCTTGGCGAGCTCGCGCACGAACGGCAGGACCTTGTCGATCTTCTCTTCGCCGAGGTGCATGAGCTCGAGGTGCACATAGTCGCCGTACGGGCCCTTGAAGCCGCGGCCCGCCTGGAACTCGCGCATCTCGGCGCGCGAGACCATGTCGCGCGGCCCGAGCTCCGCCTTGTTGCCGACGCCGTAGTCGTACGTGATGAGAAAGCGCTCGCCCTTGTTGTTCGTGAGATACCCGCCTTCGCCGCGCGCCGCCTCGGTCATCAGGATGCCCGTGCCCGGCAGACCCGTGGGGTGGTACTGCACGAACTCCATGTCCTTCAGGCCTACACCGGCGCGGTACGCGAGCGCCATGCCGTCGCCCGTCTTCACCGCCGCGTTCGTCGTGAAGGGAAAGATTCGGCCCGCACCGCCCGTGCAGAGAATCACCGCGCGCCCCAGCACCGTGTGCATCGTGCCCGTGCGGATGTCGAACGCCGCGACGCCGACCGCGCGCCCGTTCTCGACCAGGATCTTGGTCGCGAAATACTCGTCGTAGCGAACGATGCGCTCGTATTTCAGCGACGTCTGGAAGAGCGCGTGCAGCATGTGGAAGCCGGTCTTGTCGGTCGCATACCAGGTGCGCTTCGCGCTCATGCCGCCGAACGCGCGCACCGCGACGCGGCCATCCTGCTCGCGGCTCCACGGACAGCCCCAGTGCTCGAGCTGGTAGAGCTCCTTGGGTGCGGCGTCGACGAAGATCTCGACCGCGTCCTGGTCCGCGAGGAAGTCGCTGCCCTTCAGTGTGTCGTAGGCGTGCAGGTCGAGGTTGTCGTCTTCGCGCGCGACACCGGCCGCGCCGCCCTCGGCCGACACGGTGTGACTCCGCATCGGGTACAGCTTGGAGACGCACGCGACGCTGAGCTTCGGATTCGCTTCGACGGCGGCGATCGCCGCGCGCAAGCCCGCGCCGCCGCCGCCGACCAGAATGATGTCGTGCCGAATGGCGTCCACGCGCCCTCCCCGTTCGGCGCCGCACTCTACCGGATTTCGACCGCACGTGCGCGGCTCCGGTCTGACACAATTTCCGACGGAGGTGCGCATGGCCAGACTGGAGTTCTTCTTCGATTGCTCGAGCCCGTGGACTTACCTCGCGTTCCACAAGATCGAGGCGCTCTGCAAGGAGACCGGCGCCGAGCTCACGTGGCGTCCGATCCTTGTGGGCGGCGTCTTCAACGCGGTGAACCCGAGCGTCTACGAGCAGCGCGCCAAGCCGGTGCCCGCGAAAGCGCGCTACTACGCGAAGGACCTGCGCGACTGGACCCGCTTCTACGGACTGCGCATCGGACAGCCACCCGTGTTCCCGGTGAACAGCGTGAAGGCGATGCGCGGTGCGTTCTTCGCGCTCGAGCGCGGCGTCCTGCCGGCGTACGCGCGCGCGGTCTTCGAGGCGTACTGGGGTGACCTCTTGGACATCTCGCAGGACGAGGTGCTGGCGAAGGTCGTCGAGCGCGTCGGGCTGCCGCGCGCGGAGTACTTCGCGGCGATCTCACTGCCCGAGTACAAGGAGCGACTGCGCGCCAACACCGACGAGCTGATCGCACGCGGCGGTTTCGGCTCGCCGACCTTGTTCGTCGACGGCACGGACATGTACTTCGGGAACGACCGGCTAGAGCTCGTGCGCGCGGCGCTGCTGCGCTGACTCGTCGCCCACTGGACTCGACCGTCCTACACACGCGAGTGTAAAGCGCCACGCGCGCCGCGACGATGAGGGGAGCGGAGTCCCCCCCATGCGATTCCGATTCGCACCGCTCTGCGTTGCGCTGTTGTTCTGCTTCGCCTGTGCCTCGGGACCGGTGCGCCTCGAGCGCTACCGCGCCGCGTACAGCACGCACTTCGAGGGCATCCCCGACCAGGCGGAGGCGTGCGCGCTGGTGCGCAATCGCGGCGCGCGCCCGATCGCGTGGCTCGAGCTGCGACTGCGCGTGAGTAGCCACTTCGGCGCAGACACGTCGCTGAAGTCGAAGTGGGTCTACCGCGGCCTCATCGAGCCGGGCCAGACGGTCGCGCTGCGCTTCGTGCATCCGCCCGTCGCCGACGAGATCGAGGTGACGTTCGCGCGCGCGGGAGCGGACGGATCCGGACCGGACAACGGCCGACCGCTGGCGCTCGCCAAGGAGTGCAGCGACACGGCGCTGCGCGCC
>JBGQIB010000194.1:0-6955 GCA_041498295.1 bacterium
CCTCGTCGAGCGCGGCGAGCGCCTGGCGTTCGCGCACGCCTTGGTGCGTCAGGTCGCCTACGACCAGCTGCCGACGGCGCGGCGGCACGAGCTGCACAAGCGCGTTGCCGAGGAGCTCCGAGGTCTCGACTCCGGACGCGATCGCACGCTCGAGATCGCGCACCACCTGCTCGAGTGCGGCGAGGAAGGCGACGCCGCGACGCTCGAGTATCTCTGGGCCGCGGGTCTGCAGGCACATCGCGCCGCTGACTGGCGCAGCGCGATCCGCTGCTTCGAGGCCGCGATCGCGCTCGGGCGCAGGCTGGCTGCTCCCGCGGCTCAGCTCGGTTGGCTCGCGTACTGGGGGGGCTGCTCGCATCGCGACGACTACGACGCGCCGCGCGCGGTCGAGCTGCTGCGCGAGGCGGCCGCGATCGGGAAGTCCGAGGGCGACGTCGAGCTCTGGGCGCGCTCGATCCGCGATGAGGCGCTGCACCGCCTGCATACGTCTTCCGCGGCGATCCGCCAGCACCTCGATACGAGCGCGCTCGACGCGGCGCTCGGCGCGGTCGACGCGACGCGCGCGGAGCTGCGCATCTCGCTGCTGTGCGCGTCGTGCACGCTGCGCATGATGACGCTCGACTCCGACGCGGGGCTCGCGCTTGGCGAGGAGGCGGTGCGTCTTGCGAGCCTGCCGAGCGGCGCCGCGCAGCGTGCGAACGCGGAGAGCACGCTCGGCATGGCCCTGCTCGGGATCGGCGCGGCGACGCGCGCGTCCGAGCACCTGGACCGCGCGCGCCGCGCGGCGGCGGAATGCGAAGATCCCGAGCTCGAAGCGTACTCGCTCGCGCGCCTCGCGCTCGTGCTCTGGATGCTCGGCCGCACCGATGCTGCGGAGCTCGCGGCCGAGCAAGCAGGGCGCGGCTTCGATGCGCTGCGGCACCGGCGCGGGCAGTGTCTGGTCGCGGCCATCCGAGCCGCGCTCGCGGTCGTGCACGGCGACTTCCAGACGGCCGAGCGTCTCGGTCTCGCGTGCGAGCAGCTCTATCAGCAGTCGGAGTACTACTTCGCGCTGCTGATTCTGTATCCGGCGCTGTTCGAGGCGCGCAGTGCCGTCGGGGACCTCGAGTCGGCGAATGCGCTGCTCGAGACCTGGCGGGGCACCGGTCAGGGCGGGCGCGTCGTGAGTCGCCTGATGTCGCTCGTGCGCCGGGGTCGCCTCGACGAGGCGCGCGAGCTGCTCGCGCGCGACCCGCGCGTCCTGGCTGCGGCGCGCGTGCCGTCGATGATGACGGCCGGGAACATCGCCTCGCTCGCCGAGTGCGCCGTGGCGCTCGGCGACGCCAAGCTCGCGCGGGCGCTGGAGGACGCGATCGCGAGCTTGCGCGATCCCGACGTGGTGTTGTCGTCGGGCTCACTTCGCACTCTCCCCTGGGCGCGCGGCGCGATCGCTGAGCTGCTCGGGCGCGGCGACGAGGCGAAGCGCCAGTTCGAGCGCGCCCTCGACGTAGCGGCGCGCGCGGGCGCTCTGTCGGAAGTCGGGCGCGCGCATCTCGAGCTCGGGCGGCTGGCGTGCGCCGATCCAGGTCAGATGAGCGACGCCGCGCCGCACCTGCGCGCCGCGCGCGACGTGTTCGAGCCGCTCGGAATGCCCGCCGAGCTCGCCGCGTGCAACGTGCAGCTCGAACTCCTGCCCCCCGAGCTCGCCGTATCCGGAGCGAGCCCGTCGAGGGTGCTGCTCATGACCGACATGGTGAGCTCGACGGAGATCTCGCTCGCGTCCGGCGACGCGACCTTCCTCGCGCTCGTCGACGCGGAGCGCGCGATCGTGCGGCGCCATCTGCGCGCGCGCGGCGGCGTCGAGGTCGACACGACGGGCGACGGTGTCTTCGCCTGGTTCAAGGGCGCTGCCGAGGCGATCCGCTGCGCGCTCGACATCCAGGCCGAGCTCGCGAGCGCGGTCGCCGCCCCCGGCCGGCCACACCTCGCCCTCCACACGGGCCTGTGTCCGGGCCGGCCGCTCGAGCGCGCGGGCCGTCTGTACGGGTCCGCAGTCAGTCTCTGCGAGCGGCTCTGCAAAGCTTCTTCTCCGGGTACGGTGGTCGTGTCGAGTGAGTTGCTCGCCGACCTGCCGCCGGAGATCGCGAGTGAGCGCCTCGGCGAGCTCCGACTCAAGGGCTTTCCGGATCCCATCGAGGCGCACACGGTCCGGCTCGTTCACTCACTACATTAGGAGATCGCGATGCCTCACCCGGTAATCCAACTCGCGAAGGGTCCTGTCTGGATTCTATTCGAGCGCATGTTCTCGACCCGCGACCTGGCGCAGCGTCTGCAAAACAAGCTCGACACCCTGGAGAGCCTGCACGCGACGGAGCGCTTCACCGACTTCCGCGCCAATGGCTCGATGGCGTCCAATGAGGCCGAGGCCCTGAGGGAGCACATCAACAGCGACTGGTTCGGCCTGAGTCGCGGGGCCAATGGTCGATTGCGCGCGGCGACCGCGCCCGACCCGACGCGGCTCGAGACACTGACGGCGACGGGGAGCTGGCGCGGCTGGCACGGGGACGCGGAGGCGATCTCGCGCGAGGCGGTGATTCGCGCGCTCGAGATCTCGCTCGGCGTGAACCACTTGGCGTGGACCGGCAAGCGCAGCGAAGCTCTGCGCGAGTACGGCATCGCCCGCGGCACGCCCCCGATGCGCAACTGGCCGATTGAGTTCTGGTGCGCGAGCCCGCTCCCCGATTTTCAGGCGGCCGTCTCCTGGCGAGACGCCTCGGCGGAGGGCCGAGTGACGCTGACCTGGCTCGTGCCGAGCTCTGGCCAGGCGTACGTCTCGGATCTGACGCAGGCCGGAGAAGCGTTCGAGCTGAACCCGAGCGCGGCTCGCGAGCGCTACGGCCAATGGATCATCGGCCAGGAGCGCACGCGCCCCGCGCTGACGCTCGGCGCCGACGAGGTCCTGCGAGTCTCGCTCGGTGCCGTGACGGTGATCTCGCCGCGGCAGTAGGCAAACCCCTCGGAGTCGCATTCGGATTCCGAGGGGTTTGTCTTCGCCGCTTACGACATAGGGAAGTCAGTCAGCAGGCTGTGGCTCGCCGTAGATGAAGTCATCCATCATGACGACGTCCTGCTTGCGCTCGTCATCCGGCCCGGGAGCGACGTTGCCGGCCGTGATCCGCACCCGCGCGATGCGCGGATCGTCGAAGACGACGCCGAAGAAGGAGAGACTCCCGTCGCCCGGCGAGGCCGGGACAACGCTGCTGAACAGCAGCCTGTCGTGGTGGTGGTTGTCGGCGGCGCCGAAGTACTCGATCAGCGAGCTGACCCGACGGCGACCGCGCTTGTCCGCCGGCCCGCCTGCACCCGGCCGGTCAACGTCCGTGAAAACGGCGCCGAAGCCAGTGATCGTCGCTGGAACGCTGCCGTTGGTGCCGGGCACGAAGAAGAAGGCCTCGGTGACGTTGCTGCCCACCGGGGTGAAGAGGCGCAAAGGGCTGAAGGTGCTGAAGATCGTGCCGTAGGTGGGATTGTCGAAGAGCACCGCCAGACCCCCTTGTGCCCCGCCTGCTGGAGGAGCCTGTGAGAGGCCCGTCCCTGGGGTCGTGAACTGGCCGCCGCGGGTGTCGAGGAACACGTTGAAGGGAGTCACTGGGGCGGTAGTGGTGTCGTTCGCGCCGCCGCCGTCCCAGTTGATCTCGCGTCGGCCGGTCGCGAGCGCGCCGGGTGCATTGCCGTTATTGGGGCTTCCGAGAGCAGCGCGGAACGCATCGACCGTGCCCTGAATCGAGGCGGCACTCGGCCCGGCTGCCTGAAATACGATCGGCGGGACGAAGTCCTTTTGGGGGTTGTCCCCGGCGTGCGCCGGGCGAAGCGAGAGGCCCGCGATGACCATCGCGAAGCCGAGGGTGAGTGAAGGCGTCAGGAGAAGGGATCTCTTCATGGCGACATGCTCCTTTTCTGTTCGTTGTATGTCGGCCCATGGCGAGTGAGTACCTCCTCAGCAGCGACCTCACTGTTAGAGACGTCACTGTGAGCGGCTTCACATCGCACTTCCGTACCGGAGTCCTCCAGCACGCAGCCGTCGAGCCGGTCTACTGGTGAGTGACTCGCGACTCGCTGGCGGGCCAGGCGCTGCCGCTCTCGGCGCGCCACCACCCGAGTCCATGCAGCTCGCGATACTTCCGCGCGAGATCCTTCGTGGGTACGGCGGAAGCCGAACCGCCTTGCAGATCTTCGACGTGAGTCGGTCTGCGAACGTCGAACACGAAGTCCGGCGTGATGACGGTGTCGTTCCCGTAGCCGACTTGCGGCTCCGCGGGATCGAGCAGGTCGCGCCCGAACGCGTGATAGGTGAAGCCCTCGGGAGCGACGAGATCGACGAGCGTAGGCACGATGTCGACGTGGGATCCGGCCAGGGCCCCGGGTCGTCGCACGCGCGCGAGAGTGTCTCGTCCGTAGAGAACGAACGGCACGGACGAGGACTCGAACAGCGTCGGCCGTGGGTTGACGGACTCTTCGCGCGAGTAGTGATCGCCGGTCATCGCGAACAGTGGGTGACTGAGCTTGCGCTCCGCGTCGCGGACGAAGTCACCGAGACTCTTGTCGGAGTACCACAGGTGACCCAGGATGCGGAGCTGCTGGGTGGAGAGCCCGCGGCAGAGCGGGTTCGTGCGCAATGTCTCGATGTCGAAGCCGCTGGCTTCGAGGTCGACGCTGAAGGGCGGGTGGTAGGACGTGCTCATGATCACGTCGAACGTCGGCTGCGCGCCGGTGCGGTCGAGAATGAAGCGGAACAGCGCGTCGTCGTCGACGCCCCACTCGTTCCCGCTGAGCTGCGCGCTCATCTGATCGCCGCCGTAGACTTCGTCGAAGCCCTGCTCGCGCGCGAAGTCACCGATCCGCTGCCAGCTCAGATAGCCGCCGTAGAAGAAGCGCGTGCGATAACCCAGTCGCCGGAAGATGCCGGGCGCGGAGGTCGGCACTCCGGACCGGACCACCGGCAGATAGTTCACGAACAGCCCCGCGGACGGCAGACCCGTGATGATCGCGCCGAGGCTCTTGATCGTGCCGCTGCCCGCGGAGACGAACGCCCAGGCTTGGATCCCGTCGCGCGCCAGCGCGGACAGGCGGTCGGTCAGATGGAGCGAGGCGAACTTCGGCTGCATCGACCAGGAGTCATAGCTCTCCATCACCACGACGAAGACGTGATCCGCGCGCGGCTCGACTCCGCCCGAAGCAGAGCGCTCGAGGCTCGCGTCGAGATCCGCGGCATCGCTCCGGGCCGGAAAGAGCGCGCGCGCCGCCGACTTCACGTCGCCGTCGGGAAGAAAGGAGCGGATCCCTGCCGACGTCTCCAGCGAGAGGTGCTCCCGGATCGCGGCGTACAGGGCGAAGAAGGGATTCGGTACGAGCTTGTTGAGCAGCACGTCTCCGGTCGTCGCGATGTCCTTCTCCTGCAGCGGACGGCGGCCCACGGAGCCGCGCAGCCCGAAGCCCACGAGCGTCACGACGAGCACGAAGACGAGCGCGCGCGGCCAGCCGCGATCGAGCCAGTGCGGAACCGGAAGGCGCTCTGCGGCGGCGCGAGTCAGTCGGCTCACGCTCCAGACGGCCACGAGCGCGCCAGTCAGGCACAGCGCCACGAGTGACACCACGGGATACGTCTTCCAGATCGTCGTGAAGATCGCGCGCCGGTCGTCGTAGACCAGGCCGAAGATCCAGTAGTTGAACTGATCGTCGTACTCCGCGAAGTATGCGGCGTCCGTCACGAATGCGAGCGCACACACGGCGAGCACGACCGGAGTCAGCGCGCGGCGAATGCGTTCGGGCCAGCGGCCCAGCGGAACGACGAGCGAGAGCAAGGTCGGCAGCAAGGTCAGCAGCAGCGCATACGTCGCGACCGAGACGTCGAAGCGGAGGCCGTTGCTGAAGCAGCGAGAGAACGCCTCGGATCCCGCCTGCGGCGAGAGCTTCGCGCGAAACCACCAGATCAGGAATGCGCGAAAGGCCGAGAGTGAGACGACCAACGCGAGCCAGAGAACTGCGTTTCCCGCGAGCTCGGGCCAGGGGAACCTGCGCTCCGTTCGGGTACCAGACACTCGCCGCAGATCCTAGCGCACCGCGAGCAGCGCGAGGTCGAAGGCGAGGCTCGACTCTGCGTCGGGCCCCGGGTGAAGCTCGACCGCAATCACGTTGCTGCCGTCGACGAGCAGATGCGCCGCGACGGGAATCTCTACCTGCGCGTTCGCGTCGCCGCTGTCCGCGCGCGTCGTAGCGGCGCGGGCCCCGACCTTGTCGTCCGGCAGATTCCAGCGCGCGATCTCGACTCGATTCAGATAGACGATCCCGCCGCCGCTGCGCCCGACGCGCAGCAAGAGCTCGCGGAACCCGGAGCTGCGCGCGACCGAGAATTCGCCGCGCAGCCAGAACGGCAGGGACGCTGCGCCGCGTTCGTCCGCGCGACGCAGGTGCGTCCCGACGTTCGCCACGCCGTAGCCGAGTGGCGCCTCGCCTCGAGACCAGCTCGAGTCATCGAAGCCGATCTTCTGCCAGCCCGCCGCTGGACCGGCGCCGTTGTCCAGATAGCTCCAGTGCCCGCCCTCCGCGAGCAAGGTGGAAGTTGCAGAGAACCCCTTCAGCTCGGCATCGAGGAGCGCAGGGGCCGCGCCTCCGCCGCGATGCAGGAGCTCGATCGCGAGCAGATTTCGCCCTGCGACGAGCAAGCTGGGGTCGACGAGCGTGTGAGCCCGGCTCGCGGCACTCTCGAGCGGATTCAGGGCCCGCATCGTGTGCGCCACCTCGACGCCGTTCAGGTGCGCCACGACCTCGTCCTCCGTCGGGAGCGCGAGCTCGAGCCAGCCGAAGGCCGCCGGCTCGGCGACGTCGAACTCGCGGCGGAAGCAGCTCGACGTCGGGGGGGTGGCCTCCGGCTTCGTGAATGCGATCAACGTGACTCCGGAGCGCTCGGGTGTCTCCG
>JBGQIB010000195.1:0-6883 GCA_041498295.1 bacterium
GTCCCACCTCGGTATCTCGGGAATGCCGTTGGAGAGCTTTGTCCCTGCGGGCAAGAGACCCATCTTCATCTGGTTCGCGAAGATCATCTCGCGGGCTTTGTCCCAGCCCATGTCGAACTTGCCCTTGTACATCTCGATGTACTTCTTCTCGACCTGGTGCGGCGAGTGCATCGCGCTCGGCGCCCAGAACATGAAGAACGGCCGGTCGGGTGTGATCGAGGCGTGGGAGGTCAGGTTGTCGATCGCGCGATCCGCGAGGTCGGTCGTGAGGTGATATCCGGGCTTGCCGACCCAGTTCTCCGTCGGTCGGTGGTCCTCCCACAGGAGCGAGCGGAAGTCGTCGGCGTCCGCGGCCATGAAGCCGTAGAAGTGGTCGTAGCCTTCGCTGCTCGCCCAGTGACGGAACGGGCCGCTCTGCGAGGCCTCGGGCAGCGGCGTGTGGTCCCACTTGCCCAGCGCGAAGGTTTCGAAGCCGGCGTGCTGAAAATCCTTGGCGATGGATTTCGCGCTCTCGGGCGGCATGCCGTTGTAACCCGGGAATCCCATCGCCGTGAGCGCATGTGAGCCCAAGCCGATGCGGTGCGGATTCCTGGCGGCCATCAAGGTCGCGCGCGAGGGCGAGCACAGTGCGGTGGTGTGGAAGTTGTTGTAGCGCAGGCCGTCGGCGGCCAGCGCATCGATGTGACTCGTCTTGATCAGGCCGCCGAACGAGCCGTACTGCGCGAAGCCGACGTCGTCGAGCAGGATGATGAGAACGTTGGGCGTGCCCGGCTTCGGCTTCGTCGTCTCGGGATACCACTCTTGCGACTCGGCATAGGTCTTACCGATCTTCCCCTTGAACTCTTGTCCGTACTTGTCGAATGAGTCGTCCGTGCGCGCGACTCCCGCGAGTGCGCCGAAGACGAGTGTCAGTGCAAGTCCGCGAAGCAGTCCCCGTTCCCGGTTCATTTGGTTCACCCCGTTGAGTTGAGAGGCGTCGCAGTATCGCGTCGCTTGGCGGCGAGCGCCGGTTGGTCCATGCTAGCCGCTCGTCCGGACGTGGCCTTGCAGTGTTGACGCGGGATCGCGGAGAGGTGGCCGAGTGGTCGAAGGCGGCGGTCTTGAAAACCGCAGGCGCTCACGCGTCCGGGGGTTCGAATCCCTCCCTCTCCGCCAGCCTTTTTGGGCGGGAGTTGCGCTGCTCCTGATCTGCGCGGGCGCCGTGCGCGCCGACGAGCCGCGTCACGCGTGGGTCGAGCCGAGGCTCGCGCGCGCGCTCGAGGACCCCGTCGCTGCCGACACTGAAATGCGTCTCCAGGGGGCGAAGCTCCCCGGCGTGGCCCGATCGGGCGAGCTGCGCGTGGTCGTCGAGCCGCCGGCGGGTCGCGGCTCCGACGCGCTGCCGTTCGCGGCGCTGCGCGCGCTCGGCGCGCGCGTCGATGCGCAGTCGCGCTCGTTCGCGCGCATCAGCGCGTCGCCCGCGGTGCTGCGCCGGGTGGCCGCGCTCGACGGGATTCGCGAGCTGCGCTTTCCGCTTCGGCCCATCCCGGTCGAGGGCGCGGGCTCGGTCGTCTCGGAGTCGGTCGCACTCACGGGGGCATCTGCGCTGCAACCGCTCGGCATCAATGGCAGTGGCGTGAAGGTCGCGGTGCTCGACGTCGGCTTCATCTTTCTCGCGGGTGCGCAGGCGACGGGCAACATCCCGACGAGCGCGATCACGGTCAACTTCAGCGACCCCAACGGCACGGTGGAGACGACCACCGCGCACGGCACCGCGGTCGCCGAGCAAGTCGTGGACATGGCGCCGGGCGCGCAGCTCTACGTGTTGATGTTCGCGGACGAGATCGATTTCGAGAACGCGGTGACTTACGTGCGGGACAACGGCATCCGCATCGCGAATCTCTCGGTGAACTGGTTCGGCGCGAGTTACTACGACGACACGGGCCCGATCAACGACATCATCAATCACTCGCACGACGTCGACGGTGTATTCTGGGCGGTGGGTGGCGGCAACTGGGCGTATCGACACTGGCGCGGGCCGTGGCTCGACGAGGACGGCGACGGCTGGCTGTCCTTCGCGCCGAACGACGAGAGACTGGGCACGGTCGCGGAGCAGGCCGAGGTCTGCTGGGTGCTGAACTGGAATCAGTATCCCGGTCACTACGCGGGCACGATCACCGATCTCGATCTGTTCGTGTACTCGAACACGAACGCCCTGGTGGCGACGAGTCAGAACCGCCAAGTCGCCGGCGCGCAGCCCGCCGAGCAGGCGTGCTTCCCTCACGTGGTGTCGGAGGAGCCATACACGATCGGCGTACACCGCTTCTCTGGCCCGACCGCCGGGCTCGAGATGACGCTCGTCAGCGCGGACTCGTCGGTCGCGCCCGCCGAGGCGGTTTTCACCTCGAGCCTGGTCGACCCCGCGGATGCGCACGGCGCGTTCGCCGTCGGCGCGGTCGACAAAGATCAGTGGCCCTTGCCCGGTCCGGTGCTCGAAGGTTTTTCGAGTCAGGGACCGACGACCGACGGTCGGCTGAAGCCGGAGCTCGTCGCGCCGGATCGCACGGCGAGCGCGGCCTACGGCGCATCGGCGCTCGGCACCTCGTTCGCGTCGCCGGTCGTCGCGGGCGCGGCGGCGCTGCTCGCGCAGCAAGCACCTGGGATCAGCGCCAACCAGATTCGCGCGGCGCTCGTAGCCTCGGCGCACGACATTTATACGGTCGGGCGCGACAACTTCTTCGGCTACGGGGAACTGGTGGCGGCGCCGCTCGTCCTGCCGCTCGACTCCGACGGCGACTCGCTGCCCGACACTGCCGATCCGTGCCCCTTCGCCGCAAGCAACGCGTGCACCTGCGGCGACGTCGACGGAAGCGGAGGCGTTTCGGCGCTTGACGAACTCGTTCTGCGTACGTTCCTCACCAACCCCGCTGGCCCGAATCCAGGCATGGTGCGACCCGAGCTCTGCAATGTCCTGGGCGCCGCCGCGCCGTTCCCACTCGACTGCCGCGTCGACGACTGGGTCGTCATGCGCCGCGCGCGCGCCGGTCGCGCGCCGGGGATACAGCCGGTCTGCTCGGCGGCCCTCCCGCCGTGAGCGGGGCCCCGCGCGCGGACGGCCGCGCGCCACCCGCACCTCGCTTGCGGTGGTAACCGGGTTCGCTCATCTTGGGCCCGCCGCGGAGAGGTGGCCGAGTGGCTGAAGGCACAGGTTTGCTAAACCTGGATACGGGAAACTGTATCGAGGGTTCGAATCCCTCCCTCTCCGCCACTCCTGCACTCACCGGATGCCGTTGAGTGCGCTGCCCGCTCGAAACCATTCGACCTGACTCGCGCTGAACGAGTGCGCGAGCGCGAGTGTCTCGGCGCTTCCGTCCGCGTGCTCGATGCGACACTCGACTGGCCTGCCCGGGGCCAAGTCCGCGAGCCCGACGAGGCTGATGCGATCGTCCTCGCGGATGCGCTCGTAGTCCGCGGCATTCGCGAACGTGAGCGCCAGCAGACCCTGCTTCTTCAAGTTGGACTCGTGGATGCGCGCGAAGCCGCGCGCGATCACCGCCACGCCGCCGAGCAGGCGCGGGGACAGAGCGGCGTGCTCGCGACTGCTGCCCTCGCCGTAGTTGTGGTCGCCGATCGCGACCCAGCGACTGCCGAGTGACTTGTAACTGCGCGCGATCGTCGAAAAGGGTGAGCTCCGCTCGCCCGTGAGCAGGTTCCTGCCCTTTCCGGTCTCGCCCGTGAACGCGTTGCTCGCGCCCGAGAGCAGGTTGTCGCTGAACTTGTCGAGGTGTCCGCGGTAGCGCAGCCACGGACCCGCGGGCGAGATGTGATCCGTCGTCGTCTTGCCCTTCGTCTTCACGAGAATCGGCAAGTGAGTGAAGTCGCGGCCGTCCCACGCGGGCCAGGGCTCCAGGCGCTGCAGCCGTTCGCTCGCGGGGTCGATCGTGAGGACCACGCCGGCGCCGGTCTCGGGCGGCGCGACGTACGCAGCGCGGCCGCGCTCGAACTCGCCGGCCGGGACTTCGGGCGCGCGCGCGGGCGCCGCGAGCGCGAACGTCTGGCCGTCGGCCCCCACGAGTGAGTCCGTCAGTGGGTTGAACGAGAGCCGGCCCGCCGCGGCGAAGGCGGTCACGATCTCGGGGCTCGCGATGAAGTTCATCGTCGTGGGCTCGCCGTCGTTGCGCCTGGGGAAGTTGCGGTTGTACGAGGTCACGATCGTATTCGGCACGCGCGTAGCATCGCTCGCCCTGCGCCACTGTCCGATGCACGGGCCGCACGCGTTCGCGAGCACAGTGGCGCCGACTTCGCGCAGCGAGGCGAGCTGGCCGTCGCGCTCGAGCGTCGCGCGCACGCGCTCGGACCCGGGAGTCACGAGCAGCGGCGTGGCGGTCTTCATGCCGCGCACCGCGATCTGGCGCGCGACGTCGGCGGCGCGGCTCATGTCCTCGTACGAGGAGTTCGTGCAGCTGCCGATCAGCGCCGTCGAGATCGCGTCGACGAACGCGTTCTCCTTGTCCGCGACTTCGGCCGCGAAGCGCGAGATCGGGCGCGCGCGATCTGGAGTGTGCGGGCCGACGACGTGCGGCTCGAGCTTCGACAGGTCGAGCTCGACGACCCGGTCGAAGTACTTCTCGGGGCTCGCTTCGACCAGGGCGTCGGGCGCCAGCAGCTCGCGGTGGCGCTCGACGAGCGGCACGAGCGCCGCGCGTCCGGTTGCGCGCAGGTATCTCGCCATGCGCTCGTCTGCGGGGAACAGCGAGGTCGTCGCGCCGAGCTCCGCGCCCATGTTCGCGATCGTAGCCTTGCCGGTGGCGCTGAGCGTGCGCGCGCCGGGCCCGAGATACTCGACGATCGCGTTCGTACCGCCGGAGACCGTGAGCTGTCCGGCGACGTAAAGCACGACGTCCTTCGGCGCCGCCCAGCCGCGCAGCTCGCCGGTCAGATACACCGCGATGTGTCGCGGGTGCAGCACCTCCCAGGGCAGGCCCGCGATGACTTCGACGGCGTCCGCGCCGCCGACTCCGACGGCGCACGCGCCGAGCCCGCCGGCGTTGGGCGTGTGTGAGTCCGTTCCGAGGATGAGCTGCCCCGGAAACGCGTAGTTCTCGAGCACGACCTGGTGAATGATTCCGGCGCCGGGCTCCCAGAAGCCGCAGCCGTACTTCGCCGCGGCCGAGCGCAGGAAGGCGTACACCTCGCCGCTCTCGGCGAGCGAGGCCAATAGATCCGCGGTGCCCTCGGTGCGCGCCTGAATCAGGTGGTCGCAGTGGATCGTCGTCGGCAGCGCGACGCGCTCCCGCCCGGTCTGCATGAACTGCAGCATCGCGCTCTGGCCGAGCACATCCTGGAACACGACGCGGTCCGGGCGCAGCGAGAGATATGCGCGGCCCGGCGCGAGCTCCTGTGACTCGGGAGCGTCGAGATGCCCGGCCAGCACCTTGTCGGCGAGGGTGAGGGGTGTGCGGAGTCTCCGGCGCACGATCGCGAGCTTCCGCTCCATCGTCTCGTAGAGATTCGCCGCCATTGCCGCCGTGGATTCGATTTCGATCTTCATGCCCAAGAACGTACGCTCGCAGCCACATGAGATCCAATATATGATTCAGTCAGATCCCATACTCTATGAATATGGATACGGAGACATCAGAATGGAGCTCCGCCACCTGCGCTACTTCATCGCGGTCGCCGAGGAGCGCCACGTCACGCGCGCCGCCCGGCGGCTCGGCATGCAGCAGCCGCCGCTGAGTCAGCAGATCCACGCGCTCGAGCGCGAGGTCGGCGCGCAGCTCCTGCGCCGCATGCCCCGCGGCGTCGAGCTGACCGAGGCCGGCCGCGCGCTGCTCGGCGACGCGCGCGCCATCCTCGCGCACGTCGAGCACGCGCTCGCCACCACGCGCCGCACCGCGCGCGGCGAGCAGGGTCGTATCTCGATCGGCTTCACGAGCTCGGCGCCGTTTCACCCGCTCGTGCCGCGCGTCGTCCGCGCGTTTCGCGAAGCGCACCCGCGCGTGTCGCTCTCGATGGAAGAGGGCGGCTCGCCGGACCTGATCGACGGCCTGCGCAGTGAGCGCCTCGACGCCGTGTTTATCCGCACCGAGGTCGCGAACCCCGCGGGACTCGCCGTCGAGACGCTGCTCCGCGAGGCGATGCTCGTCGCGCTGCCCAAGGGGCACGACCTGGCTCGCGGCGCGGGCGGCGCGCTTCCGCTCAGGGCGCTCGCCGACGAGACGTTCATCGTCTACCGGCGCGGCTCCGGGCCCGGCCTCTACGACGCGATCATCGCGGCCTGCCAAGCGGCCGGCTTCAGCCCGCGCATCGGCCAGGAGGCGCCGCGCGTCGTGTCGACGCTCAACTTCGTCGCCGCGGGGCTCGGCGTCTCGATCGTGCCCGCGTCGCTCGCGCGCATGCGCATGGACGGCGTCGTCTACCGGCGCATCCGGGCCGGCGCGAAGCCGCTGGCTGCTCTAAATCTTGCCGCCCGGCAGGGCGACACGTCGGCGGCGGTCCAGCGCTTCTTGGAGTTGGCCAAGCAGACCGCAAAGAAGCTAAAAGGGGATCGCGGCGTCGCACCCTGACGCTGTTCTCCGGAGAGATGGCCGAGTGGCCGAAGGCGCACGCTTGGAAAGCGTGTGTACCGCAAGGTACCGTGGGTTCGAATCCCACTCTCTCCGCCAGTGCCTGATCGACTGCGTTCGCCTGGGCTCACTGCGCGCGCCTGCGGCCGACATCGGCCCGCGGGCCGATGTCCCGCGGGAGCGGGCTCGGCTCGGGACGGCCCTCGCCTCGCGGTCTGCGACTCGACGATCGCTCCGGAAAGGACCCGACAGGACGGGTCGCGGCGGGGGTTGTTTTGCTAAGCTGCGCCCGCGCGCGCCCATAGCTCAGTTGGATAGAGCGTCAGGTTGCGGAC
>JBGQIB010000196.1:0-6851 GCA_041498295.1 bacterium
GAGATCCTGCCGGTGCAGATCATCAAGGAGCAGGCGCCGCCGCCTCCGCCGCCGCCGGTAGAAGAGCAGGTCGAGGCGAAGCCGGAGCCCAAGCCTGAGCCCGCACCCGCGCCGAAGGCGCTGGCCGAGCGGCGCTCGCTCGACTTCGCGCCACAGGCACAGGCCGTCGCGCCGCAGATCGTGAACCCAACCGTGATCCAGCAGGCCGCGCCGTCGCTCGCCGCGCAGAAGATCCAGATGAACGAAGTGGCCGCGGTCGTCGCGCCGAAGGACATCGCCCACGCGACGGTCGTCGCGGAGCGCGCGGTCGCGATCGATTCCGTCGCCACCGCGCAGGTCGCCAAGGTCGACCTCGGTGCCGCCGCGGCGCCGGCGTTGCGCGGCCAGACGAATTCCGCGCTCCCGACCGGCGCGTCGGCCGGCCCGCGCCAGGTGGTCGCCCAGGGCAACACGGTCGGCACCGGCTCGGCGGTGAACCTCGGCAGCGGCTCGTCGGTGCGCGAGGGCATCGCGAGCAATCGCGACGTGCTCGGCTCGCCCGACGGCGCGCCGCTCGCGAACGTGAACACGCGCGTCGGTCAGGGCTTCATGCGCGGCGACGGCGGCAATGGGACGGGCGGCGACGGCGGCGGCACGCTCGAGGACTGTCTCAATCGGCCCGAGGTCAATCAGTACCTCGACCAAGTCAAAGTGCGCATGTACCAGCGCTGGAATCTCCCCAACCAGAGCACCGGCAAGCAGAACGTCCTGCTGAAGTTCACGCTCGATGCGAGCGGCTCCGTCATGAGCGCGGAGCTGGCGTCCGCGAGCGACACGGCGATCGGTGCGTCGGCCGTCGAAGCGCTGCGCGCCGCGGCTCCCTTCGCGGCGATGCCTGACCGCGTGCGCTGCCTGGCGCGCCGCGGGTTGAAGGGAACCTTCAGCGCTGACGCCGTGAACTGAAGTGCGGCGACTCTCCGTCCTGCTCCTGGCGCTCGCGCTCTGTCTCGCCCCCGAGCGCGCACGCGCGCAGCAGCCGCAGCCGCAGACCAAGACCACCAAGAACAAGGTCGTGCTCGAGTACGACGAGAACGAGCACCTGGCCCGGCGCAAGACCGACACGAACGGCGACGGCATCTTCGACGAGACGATCTACTACAAGAACGACGTCCCGGAGCACGCCGAGGCCGACACCAACTACGACGGCAAGATCGACCTCTGGATCCGCTACGACGTCGCGGGCAAGGAGATCGCGCAGGAGCGCGACACGAACTTCGACGGCAAGGTCGATCGCTGGCTCGCGCTCGAGAACGGCCAGCCGAAGGTGCAGCGCGACGACAAGAACGGCGACGGCAAGCCCGAGTCAGTCGTCTACTTCGAGAACGGCGAGCGCACGCGCTCCGAGGAAGACACGAACGGCGACGGGCGCATCGATCGCTGGGTCACTTACGCCAAGGGTAAGCCCGCGCGCGTCGAGGACGACACGAACGGCGACGGCAAGGTCGACGTGCGCGCCGAGTTCGACGCGGACGGCAACAAGACCCTCGAGGTCCAGGATACGAACCGCGACGGCCGCTTCGACGTGACCATCCGCTACGAGAAGGGCGTGAAGGTGCGCGTCGAGGAGGACACGACCGGCGACGGGCAGGCGGACGTCGTCACCACCTATCAGGGTGACACCATTCTGCGTCGCGAGGCCGACACCGACGGCAACGGCTCGCTCGACACCGTCTCCACGTATCAGAACGGGAAGGAAGCGAAGCAGACGCGCGATCTCGACGGCGACGGCAAGCCGGACCTCGTCGCCACGTACGACGCGCAGGGCGTGAAGGTGAAGGAGGAGATCTTCGCCAAGGGCGCCACCACGCCGCAGCTCCTGCGCACGTTCGCGAATGGGCAGCGCGTGCGCGAAGAGCAGGACACCAACGGCGACGGCAAGCTCGATCAGACGACCGAGTACGCGGGCGACAAGCCGACCAAGAGCGTCGCGGACACCAACTTCGATGGGAAGCCGGACACGACCGTCACCTACAACGGCGACGGCGAGAAGGCGCGCCAGGAGGAAGACCGCAACGGCGACGGCAAGGTCGACGCGATCTACGTCTTCGACTCGGAAGGCAAAGTCACTTCGGAGAGTCTCGACGAGGACCACGACGGGCGCTTCGAGCAAGTCACCGAGTCGACCGACGGCCAGATCCAGCGGCGCACCGTCGATGCGAACGGCGACGGCAAGCCCGAGCGGCTCGAGATCTACGGCGAGGGTCACCTCGCGCGCGTCGAGCTCGACGAGAACGGCGACGGCAAGATCGACCTGTGGAACTTCTTCGATCCGAAGGCGCGGCTCGAGAAGCAGGAGCAGGACGCCGACCACGACGGCAAGGTCGACACCTGGGTCGTGCTCGATCCCGCCACCGGCAAGGAGCAGCGCGTCCTCAAAGACACCAACGGTGACGGCAAGCCCGACACCTGGCGCACGAACGATCCGAACGGCGTCACCGTGAAGCTCGAGGAGGACACGAACAAGGACGGCCAGCCGGATCGAGTCACCGAGTTCGTCGACGGCAAGCCGGCGCGCTTCAGCGAGGACGCGAACCACGACGGCAAGCCCGAAGTGCGCGGCGAGTTCGGCCCCGACGGCCAGGTCGTGCTCGAAGAGCGAGACACGAACGGGGACGGCAAGCTCGACCTGCGCGTCCAGTACGTGAACGGCCAGAAGGTGCGCGAGGAGCGCGACAGCAAGGGCACGGGCCACTTCGACGTCGCGACCACGTTCGAGAACGGCAAGCCCGTGCGCCAGGAGCAAGACACGAAGGGCGCGGGCAAGTTCGACTCCGTCATCGCGTTCAAGGACGGGCAGCAGGCGACACAGGAACGCGACACGAACGGCGACGGCAAGATCGACCTCTGGGTGACGTTCGACGCCCAGGGCAAGGCGCAGAAAGAAGAGATCGACACGAACGGCGACGGCAAGCCGGACGTCGTGAAGCTGTACCAAGCGGGTGAGCTCGGGCGCGAGGAGCAGGACCGCGACTTCGACGGCAAGTTCGAGCTCGTGATCTCCTACACCGGCGGCAAGCCCGCGCACTCCGAGGCGGACACAGACGGCGACGGCAAGCCCGACGTGATCACCGAGTACGTGAACGGCGTGAAGTCGAGTCAGACCGAAGACACGAATCACGACGGCAAGCCCGACGTGCGCACCACCTTCGCGGCGGACGGCACCCCGCTGCGCACCGAATCCGACAGCGACGGCGACGGCCGCTTCGAGACGGTGAGCTATCTCGAGAACGGCAAGGTCGTGCGCAGCGAGAAGGATTCGAACGGCGACGGCAAGCCCGACGTATTCGCGTGGTACGCCGGCGGCGTGATCGTGCGCCAGGAAGAGGACGCGAACTTCGACGGTGTGATCGACAAACGCTCGTCGGCCGCGAAAGGCGGCGGCCAGGTCCAGGAAGCCGACTCGAACGGCGACGGCAAGATCGACACGTGGCTCACGCTCGACGGAGCTGGAAACGTGATTCAGAAGCAGGAGGACAAGGACGGCGACGGCAAGCCCGACGTCACCGTGCAGATCCGCGACGGCAAGCCCGTGCGTCTCGAGCAAGTGACTGGGACCTGCAAGACGCTGATCCAGGTCTTCGACGCGTCCGGCAACGTCGCGAGCGAAGAGAAGGACACGAACGGCGACTGCAAGATCGACACGTGGACCTTCCTCGCGAACGGCGTCGTCGTGCGCCAGGCGCAGGACACGAAGGGTGCCGGCAAGGCGGACGTACTCACGGTCTTCGGGGCCGACGGCAAGCCGTCGGAGCAGGAGCTGATCTCCGATCCCAAGCACAAGCGGCCCGACAAGCACCTATTCCTGGACAACGCCGGCCAAGTCACCGCGCAGTGCGTCGACACCGACGGCAACGGCACGCTCGACGCGCGCGCAATCGTCGCGAACGGCGTGGTGACCGAGGTGCTGATCGACACGAAGGGCAAGGGCCGCGTCGATCAGCGCGAGCTCTACAAGGCCGGCCAGCGCGTCGTGCTCGAGGCCGACACCAACGGGGATCATAAGGTCGACGTGATCCAGACCTTCGAAGCCGGCCAGCTCGCGCGCCAGGACGAGGACACGAACTTCGACGGCACCATCGATCGCAGCTTCGCGGCCGGCAGGCCCGTCGCGGTGCCCGCGAATCCGAAGATCGAGATCGAGCCGTTCGCGGCGCTCGACTGCGGCCGCTTCAGCGACTTCTGGACGACGAGCCGCTAAGGCGCGAGACACGCGCCGCTCATGAGTCGGGCGAGACACGCGCCGCTCATGAGTCGGGCGAGACACGCGCCGCTCATGAGTCGGGCGCCACGCCGCGAGACACGCGGCGTTCACCGGTACGCCGTGTCTATCTGCGCGAGCCCCCGAGTGAGTCGAGCGTGTTCGGGCGTCCGCCGAGCGTGTGTGCGATCCCGGACATCAGCGCGAAGACGCGGGCGACCAGCACGAAGTCGGTCGGCACCTCGACGATTGGATCCTTGCGGATCGACTCGAACAGCTCGTCGGTCAGCTCTTCGGTGAGCTCCCCGCGGACGTTGCCGCGCGCGGCCGAGTTCATCATCTGGCGCGCGATCAGGCGGTAAGTCTCTGGATCGCCGTTCTTCGTGCGGAAGCCGAGCTCCTTGAACGCGCGCACCATTGCGGACTCGTTCTCGGTCATCATCGAGAACATCAGCTCGAAGAGACCGAGGCCGAAGCCCTTGGGCAGCTGCTTCGCCAGGCCGAAGTCGAGAATCACGAAGGTCGGGCCCGGCTGAATCAGCACGTTGCCCGGATGCGGGTCGGCGTGGAAGAAGCCGAGCCCCATGATCATCTGATTCCAGAGCGACGTGATTCCCTGCACCACGTCGACGGGGTCGATGCCCGCGGCCACGAGCGCCTCGCGGTCGTTCACCTTGATCCCCGACACGAGCTGCATCGTGATCACGCGCGCGCCCGAGTGCGCGTAGTCGATCTCGGGCACGAGCACTTGCGGGTCACTCGCGAACAGCGCGCGGATTCGGTCCGCGTTCTCGATCTCGCGCCGGAAGTCGAGCTCGAGGGACAGGTGTGTCTGCAGCTCGTCGAGCAACGGCAGGAGCGCGAGCGGCTGCGGGTCGAAGCGCTCGTAGATGCGACAAATCCGGCGCAGCGCGGCCAGGTCGGTGCGCACGATGTGCTCGATGTCCGGGTACTGCACCTTCACCGCGACCTCGCGGCCGTCGTGCAGCCGCGCGCGGTGCACCTGCGCGAGCGAAGCCGACGCGAGCGGCGTCGGCTCGAAGCTCGAGAACACCGCGTCGAGCGGCTTCCCGAGCTCGCTCTCGACGACGCCGCGAATCACTTCGAACGGCCGCGGCGGCACGCGGTCCTGCGCGCGCTGCAGGGTGCGCACGTACTCGGGCGGGAACACGTCGGAGCGCGTGCCGACGACCTGACACACTTTCAGGAGGAGCCCGCGCAGGCGCGTCGCGGTGCGGTAGATCTGCTCCGCGTTGCGCTGGTGGATCGCCGAGTAATCGCGCAACGCCGGGTCGCGGCGGAGCGCCTTGTCCCACCACAGCGGGAGCTTCTCGCGCAGCCACACACACAGAGCGGTGTAGCCGATGCGCGCCGCGCGCAGCGTTCGCTCGAGCTCGACGCGGATGCGCCTCAAGGAAGCAACAGCTCGAGGTGCTCGTCGTCGCGCTTGGGGAACACCCAGCCGGAGTCGAGGCTCTCGAAGCGGCGCCCGAGCACGGCGGCCGCGGGTGAGTCGTCGAGCGCGAGGTGGATGGCGCGCTGTACGTCCGCGCGGTCGCGCGCGGGCCGCGTCGACGCGATCTGGCGCAGCTGTGTCTCGAGCATCCGATCGACGACGAGCTGACCCGATACTTCCGCCTTTCCGTCGGCCGAGCGCAGCTTGCGTGCGCGCAGCTCGGAGAGGGCGGTGCGCAGATACTCGACGTGCGGCTTCTCGTCGGCCTGAATGTGCGCGACCAGCGCGGGCGCTCGGCTCGGGTCCGCGGAGACCTCCGGGTCGCCGAGCAGCTGCTTCGCCCACTCGAACACGTCTTCGGCGAAGATCTCTACGACCATCACGTTCGCCATGAACGCGATCGCGTCTTCGAGGCGCGCCGACAGCTCGGGGAACAGTCGGCGGCGCTCGCGGCGCCCGCCGCCCATCATCATCGCCAGCAGCACGTCGTCGGGGATCTCGGGCTTCGCGAGACCGAGGTCGCGCGCGGCTTCCCACATCTGTTTGTGACCGCCTTCTTCACGCCAGCCCGCCTCGTCCCGCGCGTGCGCCTCGAAGAGGCCGCTGCCCAGATGCGCGAGGGCGGTGCCGCCGAGGTCACCCACCACGTCACGGCTGAAGTCGGGGAGGGGGAGATCGCGGATGCGCGCGCCGAAGCCTTCCACGATCGAGATCAGGGTCAGCGAGCGAGTGACCGGGTCGCGCACGCCCTCCTGTAGGAGCAGCTTGGCCTGTGGATAGTTGGGGTAGTGCGGCGGGACGAAGGCGCGCGGCACGTCGACCAGGGCGTGGCCCTCGGCGCGCAGGCGCGCTTGCCAGGCCTCGATCGCGGGCACGCGGTTCTGCGTCCGCGGCGAGACGTAGCGCCCGGCCAAGAAGCCCCCGTGGCAGCGGACGCCGCCCGCGAACAGCGGCTCGTCGTACGGGCAATTGGCCAGAAGCTCCTCGCGCGTCCACTCGACCTGGGTCATCGCTTCTCCTCGGGGTTCCACTCAGTCTTGCGCTTGCCGCTCCGCGACTCAAGCGGCTCGCATTCACGTCCGCACGCGTATGCGTGTCGGACGAAAGCCTCAGTCAGCGTGGGGATTTCCGCCTGAAACCGCTTCCAAGTTGAGGAAC
>JBGQIB010000197.1:0-6815 GCA_041498295.1 bacterium
CGTCGTCGTCCGCGTGCGCGGGCGCGACGGAGCCCAGCGCGCTGCAGAGCAGCGCCACGAACGCGACTGATCTCATGGTCGGGGATCGTAGCGCCGCGCATCGCTCGCGGGCCGAAAACATCGGGAGCGGCGTCCGGCCCCCCGAACGCCGCTCCCGCCCCCGTCTTACGAGGAGTGACCCGTTGCATTCTCGATCGGCACGCGTGCGCGAGCCTGAGTGACCGCAATCACCCGAGCCGGCTAAGCTCTGCGCGTGTCGCGTGGTCGTCGCCGCCGCCGCCGCTTCCGCCTCCGCTCTCCCCTGCGCCGAAACGGCCTGGTGCCGCGACCGCTCGCGATCCGCGCGCTCGTGCGCGACCGCGCGCTGCGCTTCACCGAGGCGAACCGCATCGAGCTCTACACGACCGGACGCGCCGGTCTGCACGCGATGCTCGCGGCGATCGAGCGCGCGGAGCGCCGCATCCACCTGGAGACCTACATCCTGCGAGCGGATCAGATCGGCAGCGAGTTCTTGTCGTCGCTCGCCGAGCGCGCCGCGGACGGCGTCGAAGTGCGCCTGCTCTACGACGCGATCGGCTCGTTCGGCCTCGAGGAATCGGCGCTCGAGCCGCTGCGTGCGGCCGGCGGGGAAGCTGTCGCGTTCAACCCGCTGATTCGGCCGTGGGCACGCTTCGCGCCGCGCCGGCGCGATCACCGCAAGATCCTGGTCATCGATGGCGAGCTCGCGTTCATGGGCGGGTTGAACATCGGCGACGAGTACCTGTCGGGTCTCGGGCAGCCCGAGCCGGGCGCGGAGTGGCGCGACGCGCACGTGCGCATCGAGGGCCCGAGCGTGCGCGACCTCGAGGCGGTGTTTCTCGAGAGCTGGTTTCGCGCGGACGCTCCGGCGCTTCCCTGGAATTCCCTGCTCGAGCGCAAGCCCGCGCCGGTCGGGAACGTGCGCTGCGCGGTGCTGCCCGACGGCCCGACGTACCGCCGCCGGCGCACGCGCGACTTACTGCTCTCCGCGCTCGAGACCGTCGAGCGCGAAGTGCGCGTCGTGTCGCCTTATTTCGCACCCGGCCGGCGCGTGCTCGAGGCACTCGGCGCCGCGAGCGCGCGTGGGGTGCGCGTGTCACTCCTGCTCGCCGGCAGTCGCACCGACCACCCCTCGCTGATGCGCGCGACGCGCGCCGTGCTCCCGCACCTGCTCGAGCGCGGCGTGCGCGTCTTCGAGTACGACGCGGCGATGATGCACGCGAAGCTCGCGTGCTTTGACACCGATTGGTGTGCGGTCGGCACGTCGAACCTCGACCGCCAGAGCTTCGAGCACAACTACGAGGTCAACCTGATCGTCGAGGACGCCGACTTCGCCAAGGCCGCCACCGAGCTCTTCGACGCCGACGTCGCGGGCGCGCGAGAGGTCAGCCTGGAGTCACTCGGGCGGCGCAGCTTCCTCGAGCGCATGCTCGACGGCTTCTGGGCGATCGTGCTGCGCTGGCTCTGAGCGCAGCGTGGCTAGAGCGAGCCGCGTTCCGTCGGCAGGCCGAGAGTGACACGGCCGGCCACCTCGAAGATGGGCTGCGCCACCATGATGTGTTGCGTGGCGACGTGGATGTCGCGAAAGCAACGCGAGAGCGGGCTCGAGTCGTAGACGGACGTGCCGCCGGCGGCGTGATACGCGAGGTCGACGGCGCGCGCGGCGCTCCAGGCGGCGTTCGCGGCGGCGAGGCGCAGGTCCGCGCGCGTGTCGAGGGGGAGTGACTCGCCGCGCATCGCGATCTGCCACGCGCCGTCGATCGCGCCGTAGACGTAGGCGCGTGCGGAGCGCAGCGCCGCCTCGGCTTCGCCGACCTGTCGCTGAACGACGGCGCGGCTCGCGAGGTTGCGGCTGCTGCCGGTGGGAACTTTCGCCGTGGCGAGCGCCACGAGCTCGTCGAGCGCGCGCCGGCCGATGCCGAGAGTGACCGCGCACACGCCCAGCGCGAGCAGGCCAAAGACCGGAAACCGGTAGAGCGGACCTGCGCAGCGCGGCTTCGAGCCGAGCAGAACCGAGCGCCCCTCGGGGACGAACGCGTCGGTCACTTCGAAGTCGTGACTGCCCGTTCCGCGCAGGCCCCCGGTGTGCCAAGTGTCGAGGATGCGGATCTGGTCGCGCGCGAAGAACACGAGCCGAGTCTCGGCGTCGCCCTCGCCCATCACCGTTCCGCCGACCAGCCACTCCGAGTGCTGGCAGCCGCTGCCGAAAGGCCAACGGCCAGTCACCGTTTGCCCGCCAGCGATCGTCCGCGCTTTGCCGAGCGGTGCGGCTGCGCCGCCGGTGATCACGCTCGGGTTCGCACCGTAGATCTCGCGCGCGAACGGCTCGGGTAGCGAAGCCGCGAGCACACCGGTGGTCGCGCCGATCATCACGCACCAGCCGGTGGCGCCGTCGGCGCGAGACACTTCCTCGATCACGCGCAGCACGTCGCGCGCAGAGAGCTCGCCGCCGCCGAGCTCCGCGGGCACGCAGATGGCGAACAGCCCGGCGTCGGCGAGGCGCCGCATCAGCGCGGGCGATTGGCGCCGCGCGGCTTCGGCGTCGACCGCATGCGCGCGAATCTCGTGCGCGAGCGCGCGCGCCGCGACCAGCTGTGCCGGCTCCGCTTCGGTGTCCACCATCGGCGCGCAATCTACACGAGTCGCGTTTGACGGCCCGGGCGGCGCTCTGTTAGTAAACGCTTACTAATGCGGGCAACCCCGGTCCGAACTGGAGCGAGCCGGCGCGTGCGCACGACCTCGGTCGAGCGCCGGGACCAGATCCTGCGCGAGGCGGCGCGCTGCTTCGGGACGCGCGGTTTCCGCGGCACGACGACCCGCGACGTCGCGACCGCGGTGGGCATCACAGAGGCGGCGCTCTACCGCTACTTCTCGGGCAAGGAAGCGATGTACGCCGCGATCCTCGACGCGCGCATGGCCGTACCCGAGGTGATCGCGGCCGTCGAGCCGTTCGCGCGCGCGCGCGACGACAGGCGCGTGTTCACGCAGCTCGCACTCTCGGTCCTGCAGAGCGTGGAAGCGGATCCGTCGTTCCTCCGGCTCCTGCTCTACTCCGCGCTCGAAGGTCACGAGATGGCGCGGCCGTTCTACGAGACGCGCATGCGCAGGTTGCGCGAGTTTCTCACGCGCTACATCGCGCAGCGCGCGCGCGAGGGTGAGTTTCGCGGCGTCGAGCCACTGCTCGCGGCGCGTGCGTTCATCGGCATGGTCGCCGATCAGCTGATCGCGCGAACGGTGTTCGGACAGCGCGACCCGCAGACACAGAGCACCGAACGCGTCGCGGAGGCGTTCACGTCCATCTTTCTCGACGGCATGCGCGCGCGCGCCACGCGCAAGCGCGGCGGAGTGAGTCGTGGCTGAGGCCTTGATGGAGCAGCGCAGTCGAATTCGCATCGGGTTGCGGGAGATCGCGATCGGGCTCGCCGTGGCAGCGGTGTTGGCCGCCGTGGCGTACTGGTTCCTCGAGCTGCGCGGGCGCGAGAGCACCGACGACGCGTTCGTCGAAGGTCACCTCGTGTTTCTCTCGCCGCGGGTCGCGGGCCAGGTGAGCGAGGTCCTGGTCGACGAGAACACGCACGTGCGCGCGGGACAGGTGCTGGTGCGCCTCGACCCGGCGGACTTCGAGGTGCGCGTCGCGCGCGCGCGCGCGGATCTCGAGGCGGCGAAGAATCGCATGGCGCAGTCACGCGCCGCGGCTGAGGCTGCATCGGCGCAGGCGCACGTTGCGGCCGTACGCGTCCGGCACACGGAGCAGGAGCTGGCGCGCGCGAACGGTCTGTATGAACGCAAGGTCGCGAGCGGGACTCAGCTCGACTCCGCGACTGCGGAGCGCGACGCCGCCTTGGCCGAGCTGCGCGCGGCGCAGCAGCGCGAGGTCGCCGAGCGCGCGGCGATCGCGAACGAGGCGCCGGTGTTGCAGGCCGACGCGGCGCTGCACGAGGCCGAGCTCGCGCTCGCGCACGCCACGATCACCGCGCCCTTCGACGGCGACATCGGGCGCAAGTCGGTCGAGGTCGGCGCGAACGTGTCACCGGGCCAGCCGCTGCTCGCGCTCGCCGCCAGCTCGGGCAACTGGGTGTCGGCGAACTTCAAGGAGACTCAGGTCGGGCGCATGCGCGTGGGCGATCCGGTCGAGATCTACGTCGACGCATACCCGGACAAGGCCTGGCGCGGACGCGTCGAATCGATTTCGCCGGCCACTGGCGCGAAGTACGCCTTGCTCCCGCCCGACAACGCGACCGGAAACTTCACCAAGGTCGTGCAGCGCATTCCGGTGCGGATCAGCCTCGACGCGAATCTCTCCGGACCGCCCGACGTCGCCGCCGCACCCCCCGACACGCTCTCGGTGGGTCTCTCGGTGAGCGTGAGTGTCCGCGTCCGCTGAGTCACTCGCGCTTCCCTTGGACGAGGCCGAGTTCCACCTCGACCTGCGCGGCTGGCTCATGCTCATCGGGGTCATGCTCGCGCTGGTCCTCGAGATCCTCGACTCGTCGATCGTGAACGTCGCCTTGCCCAGCATGATGGGAAACCTGGGCGCGACCGTGGACGAGATCTCGTGGGTCGTGACGAGTTACATCATCGCGAACGTGATCGTGATCCCGATGACGAGCTGGCTCGCGGGCCGCTTCGGCCGGCGCCAATACTTCACCGGCTCGATCCTCCTCTTCACGGCCGCCTCGTTCATGTGCGGGCTCTCGCGCACCTTGCCCGAGCTCGTCGTGTTCCGCGTGATCCAGGGCATGGGCGGGGGCGCGCTGCTCTCGATGTCTCAGTCGATCATGATGGAGACCTTCCCGCCGCGGCAGCAGGGCACCGGCCAAGCGCTCTTCGGAATGGGCGCGACCTTGGGTCCGAGCCTCGGCCCCACCCTCGGCGGCTGGATCACGAATCAGTGGTCGTGGCCGTGGATCTTCTACGTGAACATACCGCTGGGCCTGCTCGCGGCGATGCTGTGTTGGAGTTACCTGCCCGAACCGAAGTACGTGCGCCGCTCGGAAGGCGTCGACTGGACGGGGATCAGCCTGCTCGTGATCGGAGTCGGGTCGCTGCAGACGTTTCTCGAGCGCGGCAATCGCCTCGACTGGTTCGAGAGTGACTTGATCACCTGCCTCGCGCTGACCGCGGTGCTCTCGCTCGGCTACTTCGTGTGGCACGAGCTGCACACCGAGCACCCGGTGGTGGACCTGCGCGTGTTCCGCCATCGCTCGCTCACGATCGGCTCCATCTACGGCGCGATGATGGGCGTCGGGCTATACGGCAGCGTGTTCCTGTTCCCGCTGTTCACGCAGCAGGTACTGCGCTGGAGCTCCTGGCAGTCGGGGATCGCGATCGCCCCGTCGTCGCTGGCGACGGCGCTCACCATGCCGATCGCCGGGCGCATCGTGTGGCGCTTCGGACCGGCGCCGCTCTTCGCGCTCGGCATCGCGATCTTCGTGCCGACGCTGTTCGCGATGAGTCACTGGACCTTGCAGAGCGGCGAAGCGGATCTGTTCTGGCCGCAGATCGCGCGCGGGGTGGCGCTCGGGCTGATGTTCGTGCCGCTCTCGCTCGCGACGCTGCGCAGCCTGCCGCCGCAGGACATGCTGCAGGGGGCGGGGCTCTACAATCTGTCCCGCCAGGTGGGCGGAAGCATGGGCATCGCCATACTCGCGACCCTGGTAGAACACCGAACGGTGCTACACCACGCCTACCTTTCGGAGAATGTGTCGCTGTTCAACATGGCGACGCAGCAGCGCCTGCAGGCGCTCGCCGGCGGCCTCGCCAGCCGCGGCCTCGATCCGAGCAGCGCCCTCGACGCCGCGCGCCGCGCGCTGGACGGGATCGTCGCGCAGCAGTCCGCGGTGCTCGCGTTCCGCGACTGCTACTGGCTCATCATGATTCTTTTTCTGCTGCTCGCGCCTCTGGTTCCGCTCTTGCGGCGGCCTGCGACCATGGCGGAGCCGGGCGCGCTCGCCGCGGCGGACACGCACTAGGCATCTCGTCAGCGCTGACTCACGCTCTTCGGCGAGGTCGCCTGGATCGAGCGCAGATACTCGACGAGGCGGTCGAGCTTCTTTCGCAGCGCTTCCTCGTTGCCTTTGCCGGCGATCGCCGGTCCGCCGAACACGCGGCCCCAGATCGGCATCCCGCTCTTGCCGTGGGCGCGCACGGCGCGCCGCCCGTCGATGATCTCCCGCACCTCCACCTCCGGGAACGTCCCGCCGCGGACCCGCGCGATCTGAGTCAGATTCGCCGGCGCGACGCGGAGCTCGTCCGCGAGCGGGCCGTCGCCCTTGCCCTCCGCGCCGTGGCACACCTCGCAGTGTTGCTCGTACAAGTCGCGCCCCTCGAGCAGCGTGGTCGTCTCGTCGGCCGCCGAGGCGAATAGCGCCAGCGCATACGCCGACGCGATCACCGAGAGCGCAGCCATCGCGGTTCGTCGTCCCATGGAGTCCTCCGTGACTTACTAAGGCTGCGCCCACGTTGCAACGCGTGTTCCCGGGCTCGGGTGGCGCCGGGAAGCGGCTTCCGAGGCGCACCGCCGCAGTGCTGGTGCAAAACGACGCAGTCCGTGTGCCGTGCGGTCTCGTCGCGCGATTCTTTTCGCCGCGCACGGCGCCACCTCGCGGTACGTCGGTTGCAATCCGGCCTCGCACGACTGGAGGTGACATGCGCGCGGCGGAGTCGGACGAGACCTATGAGATGGGCGTGGTGCGCGGCTTCGCGATCTCCGCGCTCGTGTGGGGAATCGTCGGCATGGCCGTGGGATTGGTGATCGCCCTGCAGCTCGCGTGGCCCGAGCTGAACGTCGGGCCGTA
>JBGQIB010000198.1:0-6802 GCA_041498295.1 bacterium
CCCACGATCACCGAGTGCGAGATGTAGCGCTCGAGATCGCCGAGCCGGAGCAGCGTGATGCCGAGCTGGATCGCGCCCACGAGGAAGGCGAGCAGGATCGCCGCCCGTACGCGCGCGTCCGGCTCCACGATCCCCGCGATCACGCTCAGCACCGCGATCGAGATGGCATTGGTCGGCCCGTTCACGAGCTGACGCGAGGCGTTGAAGAGCGCGCCCACCGCGGTCATCACGATCGCGGTGTAGAGGCCATACACCGGGGGCAGACCCGCGACCATCGCGTAGGCCATGGCCTGCGGCACCGCGACCGCCGCCACCGTCAGCCCCGCGACCAGGTCCGCGCGCGCGGCGTGCAGCCCGTAGCCGCGCAGTGACTCGAGCGCCGGAACGAGGCGCAGCGCCCAGTGCAGGCGGTTCGATGAAACGGCAGGTGCGGTCAAGCGGTGCGACAGTACCACTCGCCGCGCCCGGAGAGGAGGTCGCCGTGGCGGCGTTCAGGCGGCGGCGGGACGTTGCATAATGGAGCAGGCATCGCGCCGCTGGCTCAATTCAAGCGGCAGCTCGAGCGCGTGACTCACGCCGAAAGGTGAACACATGAGGGGACTGAGTGGGCGGATCGCGCTGGTGACTGGCGGCGCGCAAGGCATCGGGCGGGCGATCGCGGAGCGGCTGGCCGCGGAGGGCGCGCGCGTCGCGATCGCGGACATCAACGGCGACGGCGCGAAGCAAGCGGCCGGCGCGATCGGGCCGGGCGCGTACGGGGTTCAGCTCGACGTGGCCGACTCGACCTCGGTGCGCGCCGGCGTCGGCGAGGTGATCGCGCAGTTCGGCCGGATCGACGTGCTCGTGAACAACGCCGGCTGGGACAAGGTCGAGCCGTTCGTGAAGTCGAGTGAGGAGACCTGGGACAAGGTTCTGGCGATCAACCTGCGCGGGCCGATCGCAGTCACGCGCGCCGTGCTGGACGGCATGATCGAGCGCCGCGCGGGTTGGATCGTGAGCATCAGCTCGGACGCCGGCCGCATGGGCTCGAGCGGCGAGGTGGTCTACTCCGCCGCGAAGGCGGGCGTGATCGGCTTCTCGAAGGCGCTCGCGCGCGAGGTCGCGCGCTACGGCATTCACGTGAACGTGGTCTGCCCGGGGCCCACCAACACCCCCTTGCTCGCGCAAGTCGCCGCCGACAACCCGAACCTCGTGCAGGCGCTGGCGAAGGCGGTGCCCTTCGGACGCATCGGCGAGCCGGCGGACCTGGCGGGCGCGGTCGCGTTTCTGGCCTCCGACGACGCGGGCTTCATCACCGGCCAGACACTCTCCGTGAGTGGCGGCATGTCGATGGTATGACGACGAGTGAGAGCGTCGAGGCGCTCACCTGGTGAGAGCGGCGATCGCGTACACCACCTGGCCGGGGCTGAGCGGCCATTGAACCAGCGCTCCCAGTCACTCGTCCACCAGATATACGTCGTTCGTCTCTCGGCGCAGCCGGCCAGTGAACGCAGCCCGATCGAACACCTCCACACAGGATTTGTGGGGTGCCTTGATGCCGAGTGTCTGCTCGCCGAGGACAGCTCCGATCCAAGCGACGACCGCTCGCCGCGCGAGGGCCGTCTCGGGCAGAAAGCCGTAGAGCAGGAAGACGTGCGGCATGCCCTTCCAGATCTGAACTTTGGCGGCCACGCCAGCTTCCACCGCCTTCTTCACGAAGCTGACGCTGTCGTCGAGCAGCGCTTCCACGCCTCCGACCACGAGAAGAATCGGCGGAAAGCCCGCGAGATCTCCGTAGTACGGGGACGCGATCGGGTCTACCGGGCTCGCGCCCTGCAGATAGTGACGCTGAGGCTGGACCGCGCCCTGAACGACATACATCGGGTCGCGCCAGCGGTTCAGTCGCCAGGTCGCGCTGATCTCCGCGAAGTCGGTGATGGGCGAGAAGGCCACGGCGGCGGCGGGGCAGGGCAAGCCTGCGCGGCGGATCAAGTGCAAGCTGCTGAGCGCCAGATTGCCGCCGGCCGAGTCACCCATGAGGACGATGTCGTTCGGGCGATAGCCGGCGTCGAGCAGGAAGCGGTAGGCCGCGAAGCAATCCTCGGGGGCGGCCGGGAACGGATGCTCGGGAGCGAGCCGGTACCAGGGCAGGAACGCAGAGGCGCCGAGCTCCGCGCAGAACTGCGCCGCGAAGGCTGTGTGAGTATTCGGCAGCCGCAGGATGAACGCGCCGCCGTGCAGATAGAGGATCACTCGGCGCGCTGCGTCCGCGTTTCGGATCCATCTGCCCTGGATCGGATCGGCCTGCTCATCGATCGTGAGCTGCGCCGGCAGCGGCACCCGGACTCGGTCGTCCATCCGCGCGTAGCGCGGCCGATACTCCGTGACCACGCTCTGCTTCCGGTAGGCGATGCGCGTCGCGATGCGCGTGAAGAAGTTGACCGCTTGCGAGCGAGCGCTGGGCATCGGCTCCTCCGCAGCGATGCAGGCTACCAGCTAGTCGCGGATCCAGCTGCGGTGGAAGCCGTGCGGCACGCGCCGCGGCAGGGCTTGGTCTCGCACCGGCACGCGGCCGGACGGAGCTCAGCGCGCCAGGCGGTCCGCGATCACGCGATACACGTCGGCGGCGAAGCCGAGCCCCAGGTGCGTGGCAGAGACTTCGACGTTCTCGACGTCGGGACTGCGCCGGTCGACGCACGCCTGCCAGGCGACGATGCCGTCGGCGCGCGACCAGATTGCCGTGATGGGTACACGGATCGGTGTCGCCTCGCGCACCTCGATCGCGGCCTCGACCGCGTCGAGGTCCACACCTTGCTGGCGGTAGACCCGGCGCGCCGCCGTGTACTTCGGCCCGCCGACGATCGGCGAGCCCATCGTGATCACGCGCCGCACGAGCTCGGGCGAAGCGCGCGCGGTCTCGCGCGCGAAGACGCCGCCGAGGCTCCAGCCAATCAGTCGCACGGGCTCGCCGGCCGCTTCGGCCAAGCGCGCCACGCGCCGCTGGACCCGCGGCAGCAGCGCGCTGACTCGTCCCGTGTTGATGCCCATGCGCCAACCTTGCACGCGGTAGCCGAGCAGGCGGAGGTAGCTCTGGAGCACGAGCGTCGAGGCGTCGCCCGCGCCGAAGCCCGGCAACACCATGACGGGCTGCCCGCTCCCGCGCGGCAGTCTCGCCAGCTCGGGGAAGCGAAGCAGGAGGCGCGGCAGCTCGAGTAAGCCGAGCCCTTCGCGGAGCCACGCGGCGGGTCCTGGGATAGGGAAGTCCATCGCGGACGGAACGCTAGCCCATGGAGCCTGGGCAGCACGGTCGCCGCAGTTCCGGTTTGACTCTCGGGGCACGTCCGTGAAATAAATGACCATGGTCATGATTGACTTGGGTCACGGGTGAGGCCGACGCGAGCCCGCCAAGACGCGCCCGCGCGCACGCCGCGCGCTGCGGTGCAGCCCGGTCGCCGCGAACGCAGCAAGCTCGAGAAGCTCGAGCGGATCCGCGCCGCAGCGCACCGGCTGTTCGCGCGACAGGGCTTCGAGCACACCACGACCAAACAGATCGCGGCGGCGGCGGACATCGGCGCGGGCACGCTCTTCCTCTACGCGCCGACGAAGGAAGACCTGCTGGTCCTGATCTTCCAGGAGGAGGTCGGGCGCGCGGTCGACGCGGCGTTCGCTTCGGTGCCCGCGAGGCCGATCCTCGATCAAGTGATTCACATCTTCGACGCGATCACCGCGCATCACGCCGCCGATCCCGCGCTCGCACGTGTCTTCGTGAAGGAGCTGCCCTTCGTCGACGACAGCCGTCACGGCGTGGCGCACTTCATGATCCAGATGAACAGCCGGCTTGCGACGCTGATCGAGCGCGCGAAAGAGAGAGGTGAGCTCGATCCCGAAGTGCCCGCGCCGCTGCTTGCGCAGAATCTGTTCGGCACGTTCTTCCAGCGACTCCAGACGTATCTCGCCGCCCGGATGTCCGAGCTCGAGTGCGGCGATGCGCGACTGCGCGCCTCTCTCGAGTTACAGCTCCACGGCGCTCGCAAGAGCAGGATGAGGGCGCGAGCGTGACGAACGTCGCGGGCGTCGAGATCTCGGGAGAGCACTTCATCGGAGGCGAACGCGTCGGCTCCGCGGCGAAGTTCGCAGTCACGTCGCCGATCGATGGAGCTCAGCTCGCGGACGTCTCGGCCGGCGGCGCGCGCGAGGTCGATGCCGCGGTCTCCGCCGCGCGCGGCGCGTTTCCGGCATGGGCCGCCCTGGGGCCGGACGGACGCCTGCCGATCCTGCGCCGCTTCGCGGAGGGGATACTCGCGCGCAGTAAGGAGCTCGCCTCGGTCGAAACCAGCGACAACGGCTCGCTGCTCGCGGGAAACCTCGCTCGCGTGGTTCCGCGCGCGGCGCTGAACATCTCGTTCTTCGCGGAATTCGCGACGAAGCTCGTCGGCCACACGATCGAGTCACCCGACGTCGTGAACCACGTGAGCTACGACCCGGCGGGCGTCGCCGCACTGATCACGCCCTGGAACGCACCGCTGATGCTCACGACCTGGAAGATCGGCCCCGCGCTCGCCGGGGGCGACACCGTGGTCGTGAAGCCGCCCGAGTGGGCTCCACTCACTTGCTCCCTCCTGGCCGACATCGCGCAAGACGCGGGTGTTCCAGCGGGTGTGTTGAACGTCGTGCAGGGCATCGGCGAGGAAGCTGGCGCCGCGCTCGTGAGTCACTCCGACATCGACCGCATCAGCTTCACGGGCTCCACCGACACCGCCAAGCTGATCGGCCAGGCCGCAGCCCGTTCGATCACGCCGCTCGCGGCCGAGCTCGGCGGGAAGTCACCGCTGATCGTGTGCGCGGACTCCGACCAGGACGCCGCCGCGCAGACCGTCGCCGGTCAGTACGTCAATGCGGGGCAGGTGTGTCTCGCGGGAACGCGCATTCTCGTCGAGCGCTCGATCGCGGACGAGTTCCTCGCGAAGGTGCGAGCGGTGGTGCAGAAGTTCAGCGTGGGAGACCCGCGACTCACGACGACTCGTGTAGGTCCGCTGATCACGCCCGAGCACTTCGCCCGCGTCGCCGGATTCGTGGAGCGCGCGCAGGACGCCGGCGCGCGCGTTCTCTGGGGCGGGAAGCGGCACGCGGCCGGCGCGCTGTACTTCGAGCCGACCCTCTTCGGAGACGTGAAGCCCGACGCCGAGATCGCGCAGCGCGAAGTCTTCGGGCCCGTGCTGACCTGGCAGACCTTCGCTTCCGATGACGAAGCGATCGAGGTCGCGAACGGCACGCGCTATGGGCTCGCGGCGACTCTCTTCACGCGCAGCGAAGCGCGCGCTCGTCGCATCGCGTCGTGTGTCGTGGCCGGCACCGTCTGGGTGAACTGCTTCTTCATCCGCGAGCTCGCGGCTCCGTTCGGCGGATCGCGTGACTCGGGCATGGGCCGCGAGGGCGGCGCCTGGAGCTTCGACTTCTACTGCGACGTCAAGAACACGGCGATCCGCAAGGGATCGTTCGCCTAGGAGCCGACATGGGTGAGATCGTCGCCGCCGCCATCTTCGGGCATCAGCCCGCGATCATGGCCCCCGAGGCCGTTCGGAAAGCCATGGGTGGTGGCCGAGACACGACGTTGGTCACGAGCATCCCGGAGCTCCGCCGTCGCCTCGATGCTGCGAGGCCCGATACCTTCGTCGTCGTCGACACGCACTGGTTCACCACCATCGAGCACGTCGCGGCGGGTGCGGCGCGCTTCCAGGGGATCTACACGTCCGAAGAGCTGCCCGCGCTGATCGCGGACTACAAGTACGAGTACGCGGGTGCGCCCGAGCTCGCCGAGTCCCTCGCATCGGTGACACGCGAGCGGCGCATCCGATTTCTCAACACGACCAACCCGCACCTCTCGACTCACTACCCGACCTTGAACGTGCTGCACTACCTGCATCATGGCGAGGCCGTGCTCAGCATCGGGACCTGCCAGACCGCAGAGCCGCACAACTTCCTCGACTTTGGCGCGGCGCTAGGGGAAGCGGTGCGCCGCACGCCCGGCATTCGCGTCGTGCTGATCGGGAGCGGCGGCATGAGTCACACGTTCTGGCCGTTCGACACGATCCTCGAGCACGCGACCTTCCGGCCCGAGCACGTGATCCGGCCGGAGGCGCGCGCCTTCGACGAACGCATCCTCGCGCTCTGGCGCGCGGGCGATCACGCGGCGGTGCTCGACGCGATGCCCGAGTACCGCCAGCACCGGCCCGAGGGATTCTTCGCGCACTACCTGACTTTGGTCGGCGCGATCGGCGGCCGCGCGTGCGCTGCGCGCGGCACGCCGCTCTCCGAGTACGAAAACGCCGTGGGCACCGGCCAGGTGCACGTCTGGTTCGACGTCGCCGCCGTGAGGAGTGAGTCGCAATGAGCGTATTTGATGGTCCGCGCCAGGAGATCCGTCGCATCCTCCACGGTGGCGTCGCGTGCTGGGTGACCCTCGACGGCGACGACCTGGTGCTCGGCGATGGTCGGCGCGTGCGCGAAGCGTCGGCTTCCTACCTGGCTCCCTGCGAGCCGAGCAAGATCCTCTGCATCCACCTCAACTACGAGTCTCGCCGCATCGAGTTCCAGGCAGCGCCGCTAACGACGCCGACTTACTTCCAGAAACCGACGACCGCGCTGAATGCGCACCGCGGCACGCTCTGCCGGCCGGCGAACTGTCGATACCTGAACTACGAGGGAGAGGTGGCGGCGGTCGTGGGCCGACCGATGCGCAACATCGGGCGCGTGGACGTTTGGGACTATCTCGCCGGGTTCGCGCCGGCGAACGACGTCGGAGCGCAGGATTTCCGCGAGACCG
>JBGQIB010000199.1:0-6645 GCA_041498295.1 bacterium
CTTTCGACATCCCCAACTCCAGTGGCCAGGAACGTTCCGGCCATTCAAAGACTATGCAACACACGTCGACCTCCTCGCGATCTACACCTTTGACGAGGAGTCACTGGCGCACATCAAGGATGTCGAACTGATTGTTCAGCCGTCTTGGCAGATCGCATCGAAGGAACGGTCGTCGACAACGCGCGAGTACATCGGCGCAGTCATGGAACTCGATCGACTCCGTTCAGGGCGGGGTGACTTCTCGACCGAGGCGGAGTTTTTGAAGCACTGGCGGGGCTTCAACTTCAAGATCGGCCGTGCCGTGGAACTCCAGCTGACGAAGCTGCTCCGCCAGAACGCGGAGCGGAAGCCGTAGAAGCTGCCGCTGTACCCGGCGTCACGTCCCGCGCCACAATAGGACATGACAAGTCGCACCCTCCACGGCCGGGTCGCGATCGCCGGGGTCGGCGAGTCTTCGTATTCGAAGCGCGGCGAGGCGAAGGAGCCGGAGTTCGTGCTCGGCTTGCGCGCGATCCTCGCGGCCTGCGCGGACGCGGGCATCGATGCGCGCGACGTCGACGGCTTCGCGTCGTATTCGAACGACCGCAACGAGCCGTCGCGCATCGCGGCGGCGCTCGACTGTCGCGAGCTCCGCTTCTCGAACATGCAGTGGGGCGGCGGCGGGGGCGGTGGCTCGGCGGCGGTCGCCAACGCGGCGGCGGCGATCGCGACGGGCTTGGCCGACGTCGTCGTCGTGTACCGCGCGCTCGCGCAGGGACAGTTCGGGCGCTTCGGCGCGGGGGCACGACGCGAACGCGTGTCGGGCGATCCGGCGCTCTGGCTGCCGTACGGCTTGATGTCGCCGGCGCAGATGTTCGCGATGCGCGCGATGCGGCTGATGCACGAGCACGGCATCGGGCAGGAGGCGTTCCGCGCCGTCGCGCTCGCGTCGTACCGACACGCGCAGGCGAACCCACGCGCGGTGATGTACGGGCGGCCACTCACGGCCGAGGCCTATGACGCGTCGCGCTGGATCGCGGAGCCGTTCCACCTGTACGACTGCTGTCTCGAGAACGACGGCGCCGCGGCACTCGTGCTCGTCTCGGCGGAGCGCGCGCGCGATGGGCGACACCCGCCGGTGTACCTGCTCGGCGCGGCGCAGGGCTCGGAGCGACGCGCGGGCGCGGGCTCGCACAACAACCCCGACTACGCGACGGCGAGCTTCAAGACCGTCGCGCCGCGCCTGTACGAGATGGCGGGCCTCTCGCCGGCCGACGTCGACGTGGTGCAGAGCTACGAGAACTTCACCGGCGGCGTCGTCATGAGTCTCGTCGAGCACGGCTTCTTCGGCTACGAGGAGGCCAATGACTTCTGCACGCTCGAAAACTTCTCCGCGCCCGACGGCCGCCTGCCGCTGAACACGAGCGGCGGCAACCTGGCCGAGTGCTACATGCACGGGCTCGAGCTGCAGCTCGAGGCGGTGCGCCAGATCCGCGGCAGCTCGACGGCGCAGGTGCCGGGCGCGCGCGTGGCGCTGGTCGCCTCGGGGCCGATGGTGACTCCGGTGAGTGACATGATTCTCGGCTCGGAGGACGCGCTGTGAGCACGGCGCTGCCCGAAGGTCTGCCCGCGCCGGCGCCGCAACCCGACGGCCTCGACCGCCCCTATTGGGACGCCGCGAGCCGACACCGTTTGGTGGCACAGCGCTGCAACGCCTGCGCGACCTGGCAGTGGGGGCCCGAGTGGATCTGCCACGCGTGTCACTCGTTCGACGTCGGCTTCGCCGACGTCACCGGCCCGGGAAGCATCTTCTCCTGGGAGCGCGTCTGGCACCCGGTGCACCCGGCGCTCGTCGGCGGCGTGCCGTACGTCGTCGTGCTGGTCGAGCTCCCGGGCGCGGGCGGCATCCGCATGATCGGCAACCTGCTCGGCGATCCGCGCGCAGCCGTCGCGATCGGCGCCGAGGTCGAGCCCGTCTTCGAAGATCACGGCGACTACACCCTGATTCAGTGGAGGACGAGATGACGAGTTCTACAGTCATTCCGAGCCCGGGCGCTCTGGACGCGAACGCCTGGCGTACCGCTACGCCCGGATGTGCCGACTGGCCGCGCAGCGCGCGCGCCGGCGATCCGAACAAGTACTTCATGGTGTCGGCCGACACGCACGCGAACGAGCCAGCCGGTCTCTGGCAGCAGCGTATCGACGCCAAGTACAAGAGCCGCCTGCCGCGCATCGAGACCGACCAGAACGGCGTTCGCTGGAGCGTGATGGAGGGCTTCCGCCCGCAGAAGCTGCGTGACTCGCAGTTCCAGGGCGAAGATCTGGTGCGCTCGAAGGCGGGCGCGGACCCCGAGCAGCGGCTGCGCGATTTGCACGCCGACGGCGTCGACGCGGAAGTCATCTTCCCGAACAAGGGTCTTTCGATGTGGGCGACGTCGGACCCGGTCTTCGCGAACGCGATGTGCCGCGTGTACAACGAGTGGGCCTGGGAGACGTTCGGCTCGTACAACCATGTGATGTCGCCGATGGCCGCGGTCGCGACCGGCGACCTGGACGGCGCGATCGCCGAGATCGAGCGCACCGCCGCGCTCGGCTTCCGCGGCTTCACGCTCCCGTGCAAGCCGAATTGGGGCGCGCACGACGCCGAGGCGCGCAACTACAACCTGCCGGAGTTTGGCCGCCTCTGGGCGTGCGTGCAGGCGACCGGCAGGCCAGTCACCTTCCACGTCTCGACCGGCCGTGATCCGCGGGCCGCGCGCGGCGACGGCGGCGCGGTGATCAACTACGTCGCGCACTCACTCGCGCCGACCATCGAGCCGGTCGTGAATCTGTGCGCGTCCGGCGTGCTCGAGCGCTACCCCGGGATCCGCTTCGCCGCGATCGAGGCGGGCATCGGCTGGGTTCCGTGGGCGCTCGTCGCGATGGACGAGGGTTACCGCAAGCACCACATGTGGGCGTACCCGAAGCTGAAGGCGCTGCCGAGTGAGTATTTCAAGCGACACGGATTCGCGTCGTTCCAGGAGGACGCGCCCGGGCTCGAGTTGCTCGAGCGCTTCGGCCTCGAGGACTGTTTCCTCTGGGCGAACGACTACCCGCACCACGAAGGCACCTGGCCGCACTCCGCTGCGGCCATCGAGCGCACGATGAGCGGACTCAGCGATGGTCAGCGCGCGAAGGTGCTCGGGCTGAATGCGGCCAAGTTGTTCGGCTTCGAGGTCCCGCGCTAGAACGGCACTCCGATCCCCGCGGTGTAGACGAAGCTCTCGTGTTGGTGGCCGAAGAGCTGCCCGTCGCCGAGCGGCATGCGCACGCCCAGGCGCAGCCACGGCACGCGATCCTCGACGCTGCGAGCCAGCGGGATCTCGAGGAACGGAGTCAGGTACGCGATCGCTCCGCCGCTCGAGGGATAGAAGTCTTCCTCGAACTGGTCGTGCCCCGCGTAGCGGAAGTTCAGCTCCGCGCCGGGCCGCAGTAGAATTCCGCCGAGCGCTGGCACAGGAAGCGCCTCGCTCGTGGCGACGAGATTGGCGAGGAACGCGTCGCCGTACTCGTAGTCGAGCGACCCGAGGGTGTTGATGCGGTAGAAGGCGCTCGCGTACAGCGCGAAGTGTTCGAAGTGGTGCCCGCCGCCGAGGCCGAAGCCGAAGTCCCAAGAGCCCGTCCCGACCTGCAGGTGCGGATCCTGTCCGCCGCCGATGCTTCGCTCGCTCGAACCCGTCGGCGCCTTCACCATGCCGCGCAGCTCGAGCCAGGTGTTCGGCTTGTGCTCGACGTCACGCCACAACACCGTCGTCACGTAGAACGCCGCGTCGCCGAAGCCGTGGTTGCTGCGAGATGTCGAGCCGCCGTCGGCGGGCTCGTCGGTCACGGTGATCCAGCGGAATGGGACGCTCGCGGTCAGCGTGACTCGCGGGACCGGTGTCCAGCTCGCGTAGAGGCTGAGATCGCGATCGAAGCCTCGTTCGCGATCCCCGGGATCGGGTACCTCGCCCGGCTCGTCGGCGAGGACGCCGCTACTCTTGGTGGAGATGAGGCTCTCGAGATAGACGCTGAACGCGCGCCCGGGCTGTGAGCTCGCGCCCTCGGGCGTGTAGAGCGGATCTCCACACTGACAGACGGAACACGCGCGAGCTTCGGACGGAAGAGAAACTGCGGCGTACGCGGCGACGAGCGCCGCGGCAAATCGATGCGGACGCGAGACCATGCTCGCACCTCCCTGAATGAAGACGAATTCGGAAGCCGACTTCGTTTCGGTTCAGGTGAGTGCGATCGGAACGTGGTCGATGGCGCGCGGCGGCGCGCTCGGGATGCGCGCGGGGTTCGAGAGCGGCGCGAGCGCGCGCTCGGGCTTGGGCAACGCGGCCAGTTCCTGCGGTGCCGCGGGCTGCGCGAGGCCGACACCAACTAGTGTCGCCTCGTGCTGCGCGCAGCCACAGGGGCACGGCGCGCGATAGGCGAGCTCACTCGGCTCGCCGGCGCTCGGCCCCGAAGCGAGCGCGACGAGACAAGCGCTCCCGTCGTCGAGCAGCGCGACGAGCGCGAGCAACGCGAGCGAGCGCGCGACGAGCGCGCGCATCAGCTGCCCTCGGACTCCAGCGCTTCGAGCACGCGCGCCGGATGCTCCTCGGCCTTCGGCACGCGCTTCCAGTGCTTGCGCACGATGCCGTCGGGGCCGATCCAGACGGTCGAGCGGATCACGCCGCGGGTCTTCTTGCCGTACAGGACCTTGTCGCCGTACGCGCCGTACTTCTCCATTACTCCGTGGTCGGGGTCGGAGAGCAGTGGGAACGGCAGCTTGTACTTCGCGCGGAACTTCTGGTGCGCGGGCCCAGCGTCAGGCGAGACGCCGAGCACGATGGTGTTGCGCTTGCCGATTTCGCGCCACAGATCGCGGAAGCCGCAGGCCTCCTTCGTACAGCCCGGCGTGTCGTCGCGCGGGTAGAAGTAGAGGATCACGTTCTTGCCGGCGAAATCCGCGAGCTGGACGCTCTTGCCGTCGCCGTCGACGAGCGTGAACGCGGGCGCCTTCTTGCCTTCTTGAACGGCCACGCGCCGATCCTACCTCAGTCGAAGCTGTGGCGGGAAGCGGCCGCGCGCGCCGCGAGCCACTGATCCGCGCGCTCGATCCGACACACGTTGCCGCTGCAGAAGATCGCGTTCAGCACCTGCGCGCCGATCATCGAGCCGGTCGTGTGCCAGCGCTTCTGCTGCACGACCAGGACGGCGACGGCGATCTTCGGGTGGTCCGCGGGCGCGAGCCCGATGAACCACTCGTAGCGGCCCGGTGGCGTCGTGCCCGAGAGACTCCCGGTCTTTCCGGCGACGGTCATCTCGCGCAGCAGCGGGCGGCCGAAGCTGCCGCGGAACGCGCGCCGTGCCGTGCCGCTCTGCGTGGTCTCGACCATCATGTCGCGCAGCTGCGCGGCGGTCGCTGCCGACATCACGGTTTCGGTGGGGACGCGCGGCGGCAAGCTGAGCTCGTGGCCCGCGGCGTCGGAGACGCGCGAGATCCAGCGCGGGGCGACGCGCCGGCCGTCCGCGAGGGTCGCCGCGACCTCCGCGGCGTGCAGCACCGTGATGCGCAGGCCCGCGAGCCCGCAGCCGAGCTTGCCGAGCGCGAAGCGATCGCCGCCATCGGGCTCATCGGCTTGTCCGGAAAGGTGACCCGGTCCCGGCGACTGGAGCAGGCCGAAGCGCCGGAACGTGTCGAGTAGACGCGCCCGACCGAGGTCGTTCACGGCGATGTGCGCGAAGCACTGGTTGTTCGAGGTCGCGAGCGCGCGCTCCATCGTGATCTCCGTCCCGCGCCGCGGCGGGTCGAGCCGCGAGGGCGTGAGTCGATAGGGGCTGCCGACGAAGTGACAGCTGCGATTCGCGATGCCGGGCACGTTCTGCAGCGCGGACGTCGCCGTCACCACCTTCACGAGCGACGCCGCGGGGTAGAGCTCGTTCGGCGGGAGTCGGCGCGCGTCGGTGCCGGCATAGGCGAGCACCTCGCCCGTCGCGGGATCGAGCACGACGGCGAGCCCGAGCTGCACGCGCCCGCGTGCGAAGATGTCGTAGATCGCGTCGGTGAGTCCGGCGTCGAGCGTGTACTCGACGCGCAGCGGACTCACCGCACCGCTGCCGTCGCTCGGCACCGGCACGAGCTCGACGATGCGCTGGCCGCGCGTGACTTGCGCCGACGCACCGCTCGCGATCAAGCGCGGCATGCCGCCGCCGCCACCGCCCGGCGGCGGGATCGGGATGCGAGCCAAGATTGCTTCGGGGACGGTTCCGCGGCTCGTCGCCGGCGCGAGCTTCGGCGGCGGCGCTACCGCCTTCGGCGGCAGGCTCGGCTCCGGCAGGTCCGGCTCGACGGGATCCGCGTTTTCGCTCGCGTCGCCGCCGCTGCGTGTGTCCGGGAGCGCGCCGACGGCTGCGAGTGGAGTGTCGGACTGGGTCGCCGCCACGCCGTTCTCGCTCGCGAGCAGCGCGTGGCCGACGACGAGCAGGGCCAAGACTCCCGCGGCGATCGTGAGTCGACCGCGCAGGAGCATGCGCGATCGCACGCCGTGCTCACCTCTCACGCGACCTCCCCCGGAGCCTGCGTTTTAGCCCCACCCGAAGCGCTACGCCAGCCTGTCTTAGTGGGGCCCGGCGGCCACCCGCGGGACATCGGCCCGC
>JBGQIB010000200.1:0-6620 GCA_041498295.1 bacterium
CGGGCATGAGCCTCGCGGGTGGGAGCGGCTGGACGATCCTCGCCTACTCCTTCCCCATCGGCGACCTGCGGATCTACTGGGCCGGGAATCACTCGCAGTCTGTCGCGTTCGCTGCGCCGCTCCTCGTGCTCGACATGTACGAGCACGCCTATGCGATCGACTACGGCGCGGCTGCGCCTCAGTACCTGGATGCGTTCGTCGCGAACGTGCAGTGGGACGAAGTGAGTCGTCGCTATGAGCGCGCGCGCACGGCGGCGCGGGCGCTCAAGGGCTGAACACGATGGGGGACGCCGGCGCGGGTGCACGCGGCGCAGCGAGCTCGGCCGAATCGGAGTCGCTCCGAGTTGTCTCGTCGTGAAGTGGGTCACGCGCAAATCCGTTCGCGTCAACCGGACCGCGACGGCCTGGTTCGTTCTGCGCTTCGTCGACCCCGACGCCGAGCTCGTGTTCATCGAGCCCGAGCGCGTCGCCGAGTTCCAGGAGCGGGAGCGGGCGATCGGCTTCGACGCGCCCGGCGCGCGCTATCGCCACGAGGATGAGCAGGGCCGCTGCTCCTTCGAAGCGCTCGTAGACGAACACCGACCTCACGATCCGGCGCTCCGCGAGCTCGCGCGCATCGTTCACGGCGCCGACTTCGCGGCTGACGTCGCACTCACGCCGGAGTCCGCCGGGCTGCGGGCGATTTCGCATGGCTTCCCACTCGTCGCCCTCGACGACCATGAGACCGTCGCGCGCGCCTCGTTTCTCTACGACTCACTCTATGCCGCGCTGCGGGAGAGACTCGGAGCGAAGCCGTGCTGAGGCCAGAGCGGCAGCGCCGCTATCGGCCGCGGTTCGCGCGCTCGGGTCCTTCGGCGGTCTCCTCGACTAGACACAGCGCGAGGTCGAGCAGGCTCGTCACGCAGGGATCGGCGATCGAGTAGAAGATCCAATTGCCGTCTCGGCGGGCCGCCAAGATGCGCCGATCGACGAGTCGCTGCAGCTGGTTGGATACCGCCTGCGGGCTCATCCCGACGGTTTCTGCGAGCTCTCCGACGTTTACCTCGCCCTTGCGTTCGAGGGCGTGGAGCAGCCGGAGACGACTATCGTTGGCGAACACCTTGAACAACCCGACGAGTGCCTGGGCCTGCGCCTTCGTCACGAGCGGACGCTGGTCGAGGCTGGGTTTTCCCGCACGAGCGGTCACCGCGCGGGCCCGAACGTGAATCTTGGACCGTCCCATAGAGAACCACTATTGCACGATATCGTGTAATAGTGCAATGATGGCGCGACGGGCCCGAGCCGGGGAGGACACATTGACTCGACTTCTCGTCGCGACTCACGTCATCGCCGGGATCATCGCCGTCATCGCCGGTGCGAGCGCGATGCTCTCCGCGAAAGGGGGCGCGCGCCACCGCCTCGGCGGGCTCGTGTTCTGCTTCGCGCTGACGGTCCTGGTCGCCACCGGAACCTCGCTCGCGGCCATCGACTGGCCGGGCCGCTGGCACCTCTTCCTCATGGGCGCGGTCGCGTACGCGCTCGCCGCATTCGGCTTCGCTGCCCGCCTCATCCGCTGGCGCGGCTGGACGAGCGCGCACATCATCGGCATGGGCGGCGCGTACATCGCGATGCTGACGGCGTTCTACGTCGACAATGGTCCGCGGCTGCCGCTGTGGAGACTGCTGCCGCCGATCGCGTTCTGGTTCGTGCCGAGCATCGTCGGCCTCCCTCTCGTCGTCCGGGCGCTGTACCGTCATCGGAGCCACTCGAGTCACCTCATCGCAGCCGCGCTGATCGTGGCCGGCGGCCTGACCGCATGCGGTGACGGTGACTCGCGCCAGCAGCCTCCGAACGGTGACTTCGCGCTACAGCCTGGCGAAGCCGAGCTCGAGTCGTTCTCGCGACAGAAGCTCTACATCGAGGTCGGGCCGTGGCGCGTGGCGTACATCGACGAAGGACAGGGTGCGCCGGTCATGCTGCTTCACGGCTGCCCCTTCCACTCCTTCCAGTGGCGAGACTTGATTCCCCAGCTTCGCGGTACGTATCGCGTAGTCGCACCCGATCTACTCGGCCTCGGTGACACTCAAGTGCGTCTGTCCGACGACTATCGGCTGCCGAAAGACGTCGAGATGGTGGTCGGCATCATGGATGCGCTCGGCATCCCGAGCGCCGACTTCATCGCGTCCGACCACGGAGCGGCCACGGTCCAGTTGTTGATGCGCGACCATCCGGAACGAATCCGCCGCGCCGTGATCACCAATGCCGAGGCTTACGATCAATGGCCGAGCAAACCCGAGCGGCCCTATCTCCAGTGGGTCGTGAGTCCTTGGCTCGGCCCCCTGTTTCGAATCGCGCTCGGCTACACCTGGGTGCAACGGGAAGTCTTTGGTGTCGCAGTCCATCGCCCGGAGGCGTTCAGCGACGAGGTGCTCTACGCCTACACCCGCGCCCTGATCGCGACGCCAGCGCGCTGGGAACGCCTTCAGCGCTTCTTCCGTTGGCAGCTGGACCCTGAGCACAATCTCGAAACAATGCGTGCGGTCGATGGCATGCGCCGATTCGAGAAGCCCGTGCTCATCCTCTGGGGTCGTCGAGACACCAATTTCGGACCCGCGATCGCGGAGCGACTGGCGAGCGACATACCGGGGGTCGTCGGCGTGGAATACCTGGAAGAGTCCGCGCACATGCCCTTCCAAGAGGAGCCGGAGCGGTACGGCCAAGCCGTTCTGCGGTTTCTCGGCGAGCGCCCCGAGGTTCTGGAGCAGAGGCGTCTCGCATACCGCGCGACGCGCGTGAGCGCCGATCGCCAGCCGAGCCAGTGACTCGCTCTCGTCCGCGATCGGCTTCCTGGAGCGCCCGGCAGGAATCGAACCTGCGACCTAGGGATTAGAAGTCCCTCGCTCTATCCAACTGAGCTACGGGCGCGCACTAGTGAATCCGCGGAGTTACCGTCCCTCGCCCGCCGCGGGGCGGCCCGCTTGGTGCGAGAACAGTGCGAGAGAGCTCCTCGGTGCAAGGACTCTAGCTTTGGGCGAACGTACGCGCCCTGGCCCTTCGATCATCGGCCGCCGAGCGCCAACCGGCTTGCCGAGCGAATCGCATCCCCGGGGGTCTCGAACGAGATAGACTCTTCACCGCAAATGAAACTCGACGATCTGATCAGGCGAGCAGAACAACTGCTGGCGAAGGCTGACAAGGTCCTCGGAACCAAGCACATGAACGGAACCTTCGAGGCGGTCGAGGAGGGATTATTCCGCGACCTCCGATCGTCAGCGCTGTCGTTCCTCGCGGCAGCGTTCGGCAAGGAGCATCCCTACTACACCGAGTTCAACACCTCGGTGAAGCTCGCGAAGCCGCGCGACACCCGCGAAGGCCGCGGCATCCTGTCTGCCGCGCACGATGAGATGGCGGGCGGCTGGCTCGCTACGACCAAGGGCCTCGTCTCGGCCGAGATCTTCGCCGACTTCCTTGAGATGGCGCAGCACTTACTCGACGAGGGCTACAAGGATCCGGCCGCGGTCGTCGCCGGCAGCGTCCTCGAGGAGCACCTGCGGCAGCTCTGCGTGAAGAACGGAATCCCGATCGAAGTGACTCAACAGGATCGCCAGGTCCCGAAGAAGGCCGACTCACTGAACGGTGACCTCGGGAACGCGCCGGTCTACAACAAGCTCGACCAGAAGACCGTCACTGCGTGGCTGGATCTCAGGAACAAAGCGGCGCACGGGAAGTACGAGGAGTACTCGACGGAGCAAGTCGCCCTGATGCTTCAGGGAGTCTCTGACTTCATGGTGCGGAACTCGCTCTAGTCCGCGCCGGCACCCATTGAACCTACTCGCTGAACAAGTTCGATCAGTGACCGGAGGTCGCGCTTGGCGGATGCAAGAGCCGGCAGGTATTCCTCCCAGCTAAACACGGACCAGTTGTAGCCGCGTATCGAGGATGTTCGCCGCACTGCTTCGACTTGAGTCCACGCGATCCGAGCTGCCCTTACGGCTTCGGACGCAAGAGGGATTCCCTCTCTCCCTACGACGCTCGCACTCTTCGTCAGAGCGATCAAGCTCGCATTCGAGAGCGTCGGGGCCTTATCCATCGCCGCGTCTGCGTCGATGCTGCTCTGTGGAAACCCTGCCAGAGACTCCAAGAGACCCTCCGCGATCGACTCAAGGTTGTGAAGGCCCTCCGCCTCTCGGCGTGCTTCCCGCCCGGCTTGCTCTTCGGTCGCGCGCACCTGCCTCGAAGCCGACTTCGCGTACCACGCAGTAACTCCCACAAGGCCAATCGTCGCCAGTAGGTTCGTCAGGGAAGAGATCGCCTGCACCGCGAGAGAATTCGAATTGAACCACTCCAACATGGGCGCGCCCTGATCCCTTCTTGGTCTACGCAGAAAAGATCGCCGCGCCCACCGCGTCCGTTGCGGCCGACGCGCGGTCCGGAAGTAGGTGCGAGTACGTGTTCAGGGTGAGCGTCACCGTGGAGTGCCCGAGGATCCTCGAGACCTCGTGAACCGGGACGCCGCTCGTAAGCGCCAGGCTCGCGAACGTGTGCCGCGCGTCGTACAGCCGAGTCGTCGGCGCGAGCCCCGCCTTCGCCGCGATCGGCCGGAAGTGCCGTCGATAGATCGTGAGCTCGTCGAGCGGGCCGCCGATCGGGCCGGCGAACACGAGGTCCTGATCGTCCCATGCGCTGCCGAGTCCGAGCCGGCGCGCCGCCTGGGCGCTTCGGTGCTCCCGCAGCGCGCGGACGAGCATCGGGGAGAGCGGCACCTCCCGACGACTTCGCGGCGTCTTCGGTGGCCGGAACTCGTATGCGCTGCCCGGCCTCGAGAGCGTCCGCTCGATGCGCACCGTTCCCCGCTCTAGCTCGACGTCGGCCCATCGGAGCGCAAGGGCCTCGCCCGGCCGCATGCCGGTTCCGAAGAGGAGCGCGAACAGCGCAAAGTGCTGATCCGCCTTCGCCGTTGTCAGAAACGCTCGCACCTGCGCCGCCGAGAGACCGTTCGCGCGAGCAGATCCGCCACCCAACGGCGGTGAGTCGACGTGTCGCATCGGCGAGATGCTGATCAGCTGCCCCTTGCCCTCCGCCCACCGAAGGCATGCCCGGAGAACGGCGTGCGTGTAGGCAACGGTTCGGGGTGCGAGACCCCTCTCTCGCAGCGCGCCGTAGAGTGACTCGATAGCCGGTCCACGAAGCGCCTGCACCGGCACGGACCCGAGCGTTGGCTTGATGCGCGACCGGGCGATCATGCGATAGCTCGTGAGCGTGCTCCTCGCACGCATCTTGCTTCCGCTCTCGATCGCAGCGAGCCACCGATCGAGCGCCTCGCCGACCGTGACACGCGACGGTGTCACATAGACGCCTCGCGCGATTCGGTCGCGCTCAGAGGCGAGTGCGTCCTCGGCTTCACGCTTCGTCCCGTGCACGATCTTGGACCGAACGACCCACTTCCCCGTGGATCGGTCGTTCCCCTCGCTCCACCGGACGAGCCACTTCTTCTCGCCGCGCGCGATGATCTGGCCAGAACGTCGAGACATACTCATTCTCCTCTCCACACGATTTCGTCGACCCGCTTGCCCGACACCGTTCCGTGTTCGCACAGCTCGGCGGCGATCGTTTCGACATCGGGCCAGTACTTGCCCAGGACCTCCAAAGTCTTGGCGAGAAAGCCTTCGCCCAACTTCAGAGCCGGAAACTCGAGCCCCGCGAGCACGCGCGCGTTGTGCTCGAGCGTCATCCGATCGGAAAGTGAGGCAGCATCGAACTTCTTCCGCACCGGATTCGAGAGCGGCTGGCCGGCGACCCATCGACAAGGCGAGGGTGCGAAGGGGGCGAACAGCTCCGAAGCGCCCCCCGCGTAGGCACTGATCGCGATTGCGTTGATGAGCCGATTGAGTAATTTTTCTGCGAACTCCGTCGGGTCATTCCCCTCGGGGCAACTGAGTCGAAAAGCACCGTCCTCGCGGATCTCGACTCCCGGCCCGAGCGGTGGCCGATCCGATCGCGTCCGTTCCGTGTAGCCATGCAGCTCGCCCTCGTGTTCGAGGGTCGCGAACCCCGAGATCCCGGGACCGAAGAGCGCGGAGTCTGCGAACGCGTGTCCCGCTTCGTGCCGCGCGGCGGCGAGAATTTCGGTGACGTACTCCGACTCGCAAGTCCTCTGGGTCTTCCGAATCTCCGCGCGCCCGGAACGGGGATCGATGATCAGGATAGACTGCGGCGTCGTGCGCGCGAGATCGAGTAGACGCTGAGCGATGAGCATCAGCTGGCCCCCATGACAGCGCGGATGATTTCCTCGGCCGTCGGCGTCGGCGCCGATGGCTCCGACGGATGACCGTGGACGATGAGATCGACCGCTTCGCCTGTAACTCGCCCAGTCGCACCCAGAAGAGCGGCGACAGTCTCGACCTGCGGCCAGCGATTCGCGAGAAGATCGAACGCGCCGAGGAAGTAGTCATGGCGCCAACGAGTGGACCGAACAATGTGCGGCCCCCATGTCATGTGTTCTAGTGCCTCGCGATCCTGATCCGCGCTTTCCGCCATCGCCCCAACCTTCGCCGCACCCAATGACTCAATCGAGTCGCGAGAAAACGGAAGCTGCGAGATTGGAGAGCACAGCTCCGCCGCAATGCCTGCATACGCGTATA
>JBGQIB010000201.1:0-6560 GCA_041498295.1 bacterium
CCCGCGTCCGCGCAGGCCGCGAGGATCGCGCGCAAGCCGAGCACGAACTCCGGCTCCTTCGCCTCGCCGCGCTTCGAATACGAAGACTCGCCGACCCCGGCGATCGCGACCCGGCCGTGAAGGGTGCGTGAGCTCATGCGCGATCTTCCCACGCGCGCCTGGCGCGACGCCAACGAGCCACGGTCGCGCTCGATTGGGAACGGGCGGCGCCGTCATGATCGTCAAAGGAACACGCGCCAAGAGGGCGGGCTTGAAGATCCCTTGCGGGCCCACCAAGGGCACCCGCTGTCCAGCGAAGTCGAATCCGCGCAGCAGGACCGAGTACGGGAGCCGGTCGCCGAGCATCTGTGTCTGCGTTGCGAGGAAGCGGAATGCCTCGGCTCGAACCTGCGAGTCGACTTCGTCGGGCGAGAGCTCAGCCGGCACTCATCCGATTGTATCTCGCGGCGAGGCGACGCCTACAAGTTCAGCGCCTTGGGCGGGCGGACGACGATCTCGGCGATGTTGACGTGGCTCGGGAGCGTGACGGCGTAGAGCACGGCGTCGGCGACGTCCTCGGCGCTGCCGAGGAGCTGCTTCAGCAGCGGCTGCGCCTTCGCGAGCACTTCGTCGGGCAGCTTCTCGCCGCGCTTCACGTCGACCACGATGCCCGAGGCCTGCACGATTCCGGCGATCACCTTGGGGTCGAAGTTGCGGCCGAAGTTCGTGGCGATTGCGCCGGGCATCACGTTCACGACGCGGATCGCGTCGTCCTCGAGCTCGCGGCGGAGCGTCGCGGAAATGGCGTTCACCGCGTGCTTGGTCGCGCCGTAGACCCCCGAGTCGGGGCGCTGCGCGGCAATCGACGAGATGTTGACCACGTGACCCGCGGCGCCGCACTTGCGCATGGCGCGCACCGCGGCGCGACAGCCGACGAGCAGCGCGAGCACGTTGGTCTCGAGCATCGCGCGCCACTCTTCGGGATCGCCGTCGAGGATCGGCGCCGGGTGAGAGAGGCCCGCGTTGTTCACCATGACGTCGAGCCGGCCGGTCTCGCGGACGGCGCGCTCGACGAGCGCTTCGACCTCACGCGGCTGGCGCACGTCGAGAGTCACGACGCTCGCGCGGCCGGAGCCCGTCTCGATCGTCTTCTTCGAGGCTTCCATGGGCTCCGCCGAGCGGCCGGCGAGGAATACGTGCGCGCCGGCGGCGCCGAGGCGCTCCGCGATCGCGCGCCCGATGCCGCTGGATGCGCCCGTGACGATCGCGGTCTTGCCGGCGAGAGAGGAACTCTGGGTCATGTCGTGGCCTCCGGTGGGTGGAACGCCAGACTGACGTTTTGTCCTAAAAGTGTCAATTTGATCAGCGTCGACGGCGCGGGCTGGCGGGCCGCAGCCGCAGCCCGGAGGCGAGCAGGCGCACGAGCCGCGCCATGCGCCGGCGATAGCGGGCCGGATTCTGGGGCGCCGCACCCGACATCTCGAGCCCCTTCGCGCAGTCGACGAAGAGCTCCGCGGCTTCGCCCGCGTCGAGCCCGGCGCCGGCCAGGTCGAGCTCACCGCGCGCCGCGGCGTCGGCGATCACGCCGCGCAACACGCGCAGGAATCTCTTGCGGTACGCCTCGGAGACGTCGCCGCAGAGCCGGTTCTTCTCCTCGAGCAGCTCCGCGACGTGCGGCGAGCCGTGAGTGATCTCGTAGAACTTGCCGTGCTTCGCCTCGAGCGCGGCGCCGATGCGCGCCTCGACGTCGCCCGCGCCGACGACGGCCGCCTCGGCCGCGGCCTGGGCGCGCTCGTGGACCTGCTTCGACAGCGCACGAAAGATGTCTTCCTTGTTCGTGAAGTGGAGATACAGCGCGGCGCGCGAGATACCGGCCTCATGCGCGATCTGCTCGAGCGCGACGCGTTTGTAGCCGTAGCGCCCGAAACACGTGAACGCGGCGGCGAGAATGTTCTCGGGCGCGGTGCGCGCGGCGCGCTTCGGTCTTGCGGCGAGTGCCGGCTTCATTGCGCGGTCGGTTCGTCGTCGGAGGTCTCGGAGACGTCGAACAGTGTGCGCTCGCCCGCGGGCAGCTCCTCGACGCCCTTGAGCTGCCGCTCGATCGCGCGCGAGCGCACGCCCGTCTCGTCGATCGTGTTACTCGCCGTCTGAAGCTGGCGCTTCACCTTGTCGAGCACCTCGCCGAACTTCCCGAACTCCGTTTTCACGCCGGCGAGCACCTTCCAGACCTCGCTCGCGCGCTGCTCGATCGCGAGCGTGCGGAAGCCGAGACGCAGACTGCTGAGCAGCGCCGCCAAGGTCGTCGGGCCCGCGACGACGACGCGGTAGTCCTGTTGTAGTGACTCGACGAATCCTGCGCGCCGCAGAAGCTCCGCGTACAGGCCTTCGGTCGGCACGAACAGGATCGCGAAGTCGGTGGTGTGCGGCGGCGCGACGTACTTGCGCCGGATGTCCTGCGCGTTCAGCCGCACCGCGCGCTCGAGGGCCACACCCGCGGCAGTGACGGCGCCGGCATCCGCCGCTTCGACCGCGGTGAGCAGCCGCCCGTAGTCCTCGTGCGGGAACTTCGCGTCGATCGGCAGCCAAAGCGGGTGCTCGCGCGCGCCGTCCGGGCCGGGCAGGCGCACGGCGAACTCGACGGTCTCGCCCGAGTCGGGGCGCGGCCGCACGTTGCGTCCGTACTGATCGGGCGTGAGGACTTGCTCGAGGATCGCGCCGAGCTGCACTTCGCCGAACGTTCCGCGCGTCTTCACGTTGGTGAGCACGCGCTTCAAGTCACCGACGCCGGTCGCGAGGCTCTGCATGTCGCCGAGTCCCTTGTGCACGGCCTCGAGCTGCGCGCTGACCAGCTTGAACGACTCGCCCAGCCGCCGCTCGAGCGTGCCCTGCAGCTTCTCGTCCACGACCTGGCGCATCTGATCGAGCTTCTTCTCGTTGCCCTCCTGGAGCTCCTTGATTTGGCTGGTGACGCCTTGCAGTGTCGCCGCGATCACGGCCGCGCTGGCGTCGAAGCGCTTGGCGACTTCGTCGCGCAGCTCGGCCGCCGCGGCGCGCGCCTCGTCGCGGCCGAGGCGCAGCTCTTCGCGCACCGTGCGGAACAGTGCGACCGCGGCGCCGATGGCGACGAGCGCGAGGACGAGCCAGGGGACGATTTCGGCGGGCACGGCTCGATTCTAACGCGTGGTGTACGCTCCTCGCGCTTGGTCGACTTCTTCATCGGTCGTCCCGTCTTTGCGGCGGTGCTCGCGATCCTGATCACCTTCGCGGGCGCGGTTTGCCTGCCCTTCCTGCCCGTCGCTCAGTTCCCGCGCATCACCCCCCCGACCGTGCGCGTGACTGCGTCGTATCCGGGCGCGAGCGCGGAAGTCGTCGAGAACAGCGTGACCCTGCCGCTCGAGCAGCAGATCAACGGCGTCGAGGGCATGCTATACATGTCGTCGAACAGCGCGAACGACGGCAGCTGCACGATCACGGTCACGTTCGAGGTCGGCTACGACCTGAACATCGCGGCCGTCGACGTGCAGAACCGGGTCGCGGTCGCGCTGCCGCAGCTGCCCGAGGAAGTGCAGCGCTCGGGTCTGACGGTGCGGCGCGTGTCGACTGACCTGACGATCGTCGTGAGTCTGATCTCCCCCGACAACTCGCGAGACGACGTGTATCTCTCGAACTACGCCGCGATCAACATCAGCGATCGGCTGAAACGCCTGCCCGGGGTCGGCGACGTGAACATGTTCGGCGAGCGGCGCTACTCGATGCGCGTCTGGCTCGACCCGAGCAAGCTCGCGAAGCTGTCCGTCTCTGCGCAGGACGTGATCGCGGCGCTGCGCGAGCAGAACCAGCAGGTCGCGGCGGGCGTGCTCGGCCAGCCGCCCGCGCCGCCCGGGCAGACGTTCCAGTACGCACTCACCGCGCACGGGCGTTTGACGAGCGTCGAGGAGTTCCAGCAGATCGTCCTGCGCACGAGCCCCGACGGCTCGGTCATGCGCCTGGGCGACGTCGCGCGCGTCGAGCTCGGCGCACAGAGCTACGGGAACTTCAGCCGGCTCGGTCGCGATCCCTCGACGGGCGTGGCGATCTACGCGCTGCCGACCGCGAACGCGCTCGACGTCTCGACCGCGGTGCACGCGGAGATGGAGCGCATCGCGCCGCGCTTTCCGGCCGGCGTGCAGTACAAGATTCTGTACGAGCCCACGCGCTTCGTGACCGAGTCGATCCGCGAAGTGCTGTGGACGCTGTTCGAGGCGATGGCGCTCGTCTTCCTGGTCGTGTTCGTGTTCCTCGAGAGCTTCCGGGCCACGCTGATCCCGGCGATCACCGTGCCCGTGTCACTGATCGGCACGTTCGCGCTGATGTCCGTGCTGGGTTTTTCGATCAACACGCTCTCGCTCTTCGGACTCGTGCTCGCGATCGGGCTCGTGGTCGACGACGCGATCGTCGTCGTCGAGAACGTCTCGCGCCTGATCGAAGAGCGCGGTCTCGAGCCGCGCGCGGCGACGGTGCTCGCGATGCGCGAGGTGACTGCGCCGATCGTCGCCATCTCACTCGTGCTCATGGCGGTGTTTCTGCCGGTCGCGTTCCTGCCGGGCACGACCGGCCGGCTTTATCAGCAGTTCGCGCTCACGATCGCGTTCTCGGTCGCGATCTCGGCGTTCAACGCGCTGACGCTCAGCCCCGCGCTCTGCGCGCTCTTGCTGCGCCACGACGGGAAGGCGAAGTCGGCGTTCTTCCGGGCGTTCGACCGCGGCTACCAGCGCTTCGTCCAGTACTACGAGCGCGTCGCGCAGAGCGCGATCGCCGGTTGGCCAGTGGTGCTGGGTATCTTCGCGAGCCTGATCGTCGCCACGCTCGTCCTCTACAACCAGTTGCCCACGTCGTTCCTACCGGAGGAGGACCAGGGCTACTTCATCGTCTCGGTGCAGCTGCCCGACGGCTCGTCGCTCGAGCGCACCGAGGCGGTGACCAAGGAAGTCGTCGACCACATGCTCGCGATCCCCGGTGTCGCGAGCACGGTCGTGAACGGCGGCAGTGACTTCCTCACCGGCGCGGCCGCTTCGAACGCGGCGTCCTGCTTCGTGATCCTCTTGCCCTGGGACCAGCGGAAGGCTGCGGACGTGCATCTGCAGCCGATCCTCGCGCGCGCGCGTCGCGAGCTCGCCGCGATCTCGAGCGCCGTGATCGTGGCGTTCAATCCGCCGCCGATCCGAGGTCTCGGCTCGACGGGCGGCTTCCAGCTGCAGATCCAGGACGACTCGGGCGCGAGCTTCGCGGACTTCGCGAAGCGAGTCAGCGGGTTTCTCGACGCCGCCAACGCGTCCGACAAGGTGACCGGAGTCGTGACTGGCATGCGCGCGAACATTCCGCAGTACGAGGTCCAGATCGATCGCACCAAGGCGAAGACACTCGGTCTCTCGCTCAGCGACGTCTTCGGAACGCTGCAGACCTACCTCGGCGGCTACTACGTCAACGACTTCAACATCTTCGGGCGCGTGTTCCGCGTGATGGCGCAGGCTGAGCCCGACGCGCGCGCCGCGCCCGACGACGTGACTCAGCTGTACGCGAGAAACGCCAAAGGCGAGATGGTGCCGCTGTCGACGCTGGCGAGCGTGAAACCGATCGTCGGGCCACAGACCATCTCGCACTACAACATGTTCCGCACCGCCGCGATCACCGGCTCCGGCGCGCCGGGCCGCAGCTCGGGACAGGCCATCGCCGACATCGAGGCGATCGCGAACCAGAGCCTTCCGGAGGGCACGAGCTTCGAGTGGACCGGTCTCTCGCTACAGGAGCTGCGCGCGGGCGGGACCGCGCCGGCGGTGTTCGGCCTCGCGCTCGCCGTCGTGTACCTGTGTCTCGCGGCGCTCTACGAGAGCTGGGTGCTGCCGCTCACGATCATGCTCGTCGTTCCACTCGCGGTGCTCGGCGCGCTGCTCGCGCAGTACGTGCGCGGGCTCGCGAACGACGTCTTCTGTCAGGTCGGGCTCGTGATGCTCGTCGGCCTCGCGAGCAAGAACGCGATCCTCGTGGTCGAATTCGCCAAGATGCTGCGCGAGCAGGGCGAGTCGATCGAGCGCGCGGCGCTACACGCGGCGCGCGTGCGGCTGCGGCCGATCCTGATGACGTCGTTCGCGTTCATCTTCGGCGTGGTCCCACTCGTGGTCGCGAGCGGCGCCGGCGCGGCCAGCCGCCATTCCCTGGGCACGGCGGTGTTCGGCGGCATGCTGCTCGCCACGTTCCTGTCGCTCGCCGTGGTGCCGGTCTTCTTCGTGCTGATCGAACGGATCCGCGAGCGCTTCAGGGGTGCGCCGCCGCATCGGCCTTCGGGGCCTCCGGAGTCGAGTCACTCGCCTTAGCAGTGACTTTCATTCCGGGACGGAGCTTGCCGAGGTTGTCGACGGCGATCCGCTCGCCCACCGATAGACCCGACTCGATCACGCGCATTTTCTCGTGCACCGCGCCGGCCTGCACCGCGCGCGGCTGGATCGACTGGTCGGCGGTGACGACATAGACGCTGCTGCCGCCTTGCTCCTCGATGATCGCGGCGGCCGGCACGAGCAGGACCGGAACGTCGCGGCCCACGAGCA
>JBGQIB010000202.1:0-6494 GCA_041498295.1 bacterium
CCACGGAGGAGTTGTGCACGTGAGAGAAGACGCTGAGCTCGAGAGACTTCTCGATCGCTTCGAGGAACGCCTCCGGGTTCGATCGGGGCCGCGGCTGCTCCGCGGCTGGAAAGCGATCGCCGAGCACCTCGGAGTCTCGGAGCGCACCGCGCAACGGTGGCACCGCGACTACGGCATGCCTGTGATCCGGATCCTGGCCAAGCGCTGCTGCATTCACACTGCCGTACTCGTCGAGTGGTGGATCCGCCTGGATCGTGGCCAGCGGAAGTTCCTCGCGGAGCTGCCCGACGGAACACCTCCTCGGCCGGTCCGCGAGCTCTGGCGCCGCCGAATGGAGCTGCACTAGGCGAGAAACCTGCGGGTCATTCGCACGCTAGGGGTTCTTTGCGGGTGATTCGTATGTCGCGAGCTCGGACTGCTGCGCATCGCGCCCCGTTCTCACTACTCAACAGGGACTTCTCGCCCGGGCTCGTGTTGCGCCGGTGGCTGGGGCTCTTCGGAGGACCCGCGTCCGTATATCCGGCTCTCCTCTTCACCCGTCTCCCTCCGTCCTTGCATCTTGCAATGGACTAGGTGAAGCGAACTGCTCACCACCACCCCCTTTAGGGCCCCCTGGCTACGGGTGAAGAGTCGAATATCACACCCTTACACCGGGGTTCTGAAGATCCCACTGTCTCGTCCGCTCCAAGAGCGGACTCGCTTCGTGGGCGATGCGTGGGCAATCGAACAGCGCTTCCGCCCGTGCGCTAGCGGAGTGCCGCTTCACATCGGAACGACGCAGATCCGGAATCTGTTCGCGAGCGCTGCCTTCATCACCTGCCGGTCCACAATCGGGGGCTTCGTCGCCTTGTCCGCGCGCTTTACCTTCCGTCGACGGTGCGGCCTGGGCCGTAGCTCTGCGTGAGCATCATTCTCGGGATCGGTGGGCGGATTTGGATCATCGTGTTCGAACCACTCCCAGTCTCCATCTGACAGCGTGATCTGAGTCGGAAGATCGCATGCTCGGATCGTTGCGAGGCCAGTCTCTCCTGGTCTCCCGGCCCCCAAAGACTGTTCCTCAGTCCGGTATTTGGAGCGGTCGACGGACGTGCCCCCAAGGTCGATGGCCTCGGGTAGCACGATGTGGCCTTGCACCCAGTCCGAGCGAAGACGCCGATATAGCGCCTCATCCGCTGCAATCTGCTCAGGCGCGCGACTCATCCGCCAACGAACGCGCGGCAGTCGCGGAGAGCTTCACCGATTTCGCTGTCCTCGGAGACGGGATAGAGCTTCTCGATCGACCCGTTGGCCGCATGCATCGAAGCGACGAGCTCGCCATCGCTCGAAACCGACAGGCGCGCGAACTTCACCGTGCTGGTGGATCCGGCTCCATGAGGCACGAAATAGAAGGAAAGGCCTCCCTCGACGTCGGGGACGATTCGATCCGCAAGGACATCCAAAGAGTCCAGTTGAGAAGCTAGCGAGTCAGCGGCCTCGATAGCCGCACGCGATATCCGCTTGGATCTTCCACCGGCCCAACCGTCGCTCAGCTGCGCGAGCTCGAGAATTCGCGAGGACAGCCTCTTGGCGTTCCCAACCTGGTGCTCGGTCGAGACGATGTCGATCGCGTAGTTGATGCTGACGTACGTCACCTTCTGCATGGATCCAAGTTCGAGCGGGCCGACGGCCAACGAGTAGCTCGCCTTCTGCGTAGGCAGAACCAATCCATTCTGAAACGTGTCAGAGGTTGGCCCGTAATGCAGCGAGCTTCCTGACAGGTGCTGAGAGTCTCCAACGTCAGCATGCGCGTATTCTAGAGGAATCACTTCGGCTCTTGCCCTTCACCGAGGTTGAGTGCCTTGGTGAGCCAGTCGAGAAGATTCTGTGCCACCTCGCGAGTCATCATCACGTCGACAGACATCTCCCGCACGATGCCCTCGCGCATGACGCGCGACTCCGGCAACTCTTCGCCGATCGTTCGGTTGGTAACAGCGTGCTCTGTCGAGGTGGGGATCGCGAATCTCTCGGCGTAGAAGGCGATATGAAGTCCGCCGCGCGGAGTCAGACCGCCGATCGCACCGTCGGCATGGATGGTCCGGAAGTCGGAGCCCTTCAGGTAGTGAAATCGAATTCGTTGCGGTGACTCTACCTTGGGCTCGCGCGCGGGTCGCTTGGCCAACCGCCCCACTCCTTTCGTCGTCCGACACTATCGGCCGAACAATCCGTAACGTTGCACGTAAGGCGCCACAGATCAATTGTGACGTCCGGCGGGCGCAAAGTCTGGGGAGTCCCGCTTCCGGCCTCCTCCGGACGTGCGGGCGTAGATTGCGGCTCTCAAAGGCTCTCACCGTCCTGAGTTCAAGCCCGCATCGAGCGCCAAGAGCGCGGACCCAACCAAGTAGAGGAGTCTGTATGCCCAAACATCGACGTTCTCGATCAAGGTGCCGTCGAACGTCCGAAGGGAGTATCCGAGCGCCAGGGTGGCCCACAGCAGGATGCCGATCCCGACGACGGTGAGAAGTCCCAAGTTGCCCCCTGGCCTGGTGCCAGCGAGACATTTGCCCGCGCTCCACCCAATGCCCATGAACACAACGACCCACAAGAAGGCCGAGATATGTGCTTTTCGGAGGTATCTTGCGGACCGCTCATTCTGACTGAGGAAGGCGGCGCTGGGGGCCGTCGAGAATCTCTGCGTGTCTACGTCGGTTGCGTACTCGGCGAGTCGGCGAGGAAAAGGAATTAGGATGAGGCCCCACCAGGTCGACCGCCTTGGATAGAACTCGGGGGCATCCGCATCCTCGCTCGCGCGCTGCTTCTCTGGAGTCACAAGGCTTCTCGAGGTCGAGTCATCATGTATAGCCCCCAACAGGTAGACTGCAGCCGCTGCCGCTTGGACGACGGCGAGTAAGAGCGCAACTCTAGTCAGACGCCCACTCGCCGCGCCGAGCGTTTCCATCGTACCGACGCTCTTGCGATGAAGCCGAGCCTGGACGACAGCCGACGCTGCATCTCGCCGCGCCGCAAGAAGCGCGCCGTTGGGCCCGCTCGACGCCATCATTGAGATTGCTTCGAGCAGAATCTCGGTCTTCTGGCCTTCGGCGAGTTTGGTGAAGTCAGCATCCGGCGTAGGATTCCCGGCTGCGTCGAGGAGGGCCTGGACTCGTCGGCGGAACTCATCGGGACTGACGTCTTTCTCATCACTCGGCGTGCTCATAGCGCGCCGCCTGAATACTGCCGCGCCGGCCGGTTGCCGCCGCCGGTGTCCGTTCCCGGCGGCGGCGATCCCTTCCCGGATCGAGGGTGAGTCACTCGAGCTCCTGCCAGTCAATTCGTCGCCGGCCGTAGTGGAACAGCGTCGCAAGTAGATTGCGCTTCGCGATGGTCAGCGCGCGGCGCTTGACGCCGAGCTTCCGCGAGAGGTTCCTCCGATCGCCGGAGTGCTCCACACCTCGCAGGTCATCGATCGCCGCGCGCAGCTCGTCGAGTCGATCTTGAACCTGTGTCGCATACCGGACGATGCGAAATCCGTACCTGACCTCCTGCGCCCGAATGAGGACGGCGCTCTCACTACGGCACTTCTCGACGTAATCGAGCAAGTGACAGTTCTTGTAGTCCGTGCACCACTCGACGATGCTCAACGCTCCGGCATGCCACGGTCGCGGCAACGACTGAGCCTCGGCGGTGAGTCGGCGCCGCGCTGCCTCGAGGCGTGCACGGGGCGAGTCACTACTCGCCATCCGCGCGCGCGCTGCCGCGAAGTCGATGATCTCCGCGAGCTGCGTCACGACGCTATCACCTGCGCGTGGGGCGCCGCCGCGAGCGCCTCGCGGCCCGACGAGAGGAGTGCGAGGACGACGTCGCTGAATTCGTCGTCGATGTCTGAGAGCTCGCCGCGGAGATCCATCTCCATGATCTGCTGCGCGATGATCAGGACTTCGGCCGCCTGGCCGGCTCGGCAGTCGTTGAGCTCCGGAATCGTGCCGGTCCGCAGCGCTTGCTCGAGAAGGCTGAAGCACTCGCCGAGGTCGCAACTCAGCATCGTCCAGACGCCGTTCAGCTCGCGCGCCTTCGGGACGCACGCCACCACGAGCGCGATGCGAGTCCACTCGCGGGCCGCAGCGGCAACTCTCCAGAGCTCGTCGAGGCCGCTGATCCGCGGAGGCGGCATCACGTAGAAACCGACGCTTGCCTTGCGGGCGTCGTCCGGGTCGCAGTCGCCCGGCGCAACCTTCGGATGGATCACGATCGCCTTCGCAGTCGTCATCTTTGCTCGCTTCATCCTCGGTCTCCCCGGCCGTGTCACTTCACCCGCTTGAGAGTCCGCACGAGTGTCTCGCGAGCGCACACGCTGACCTGCACTGACCCCGCGCGCCGCTTGAGTAGTGCGTGTTCCTCGTCGGTGAGAAGAAGCACGGCTCTGTTTCGACGGGCTTGTCGACGGGCTTGCGACCTGCACCCCTATGAGCACCGCCCCGACCTTTCTTGGTTGCAGACACGACGTATACCCCTAGATTGATTGAAATGCAATTAGTTTCAAATACTGCACGCAGCGACGTTGCGAACGCGCGCGCCGATTCTACCTCGCCGCGGCTGTCGTCACGGAACGCCTGGACTTCGACGGCCCGCCGCGAGACGCTTCGGTAGAGACAGAGGCTCGCCTCACTGCGGGCCTGAGGGAGTGAACACCATGAAACGAAATCTGATTGCCCTCATCGCCTCGGCTCTCTTTCTCGCGGGGTGCGCATCGTTGAACCTGCGGCCGACGGACGGCATCGGTATGACCGTGGCGAAGGTCGGCGCGCGCGTGCTGCTGGTCGTGCCGACGTTGGGCGTCTCTGAGCTATCTCTCGCTATGAAGCGAGGCGATGAGCGCTATCGCGTGCGCGACGCCGAGCTGAGCGCGAGCACGGAGCGCTGGCGCAAGGCTGCGCTCGAGGCGACGAGCGAAGCCGACCGGGAGCTGGCGATTCGCAACTTCGACGCGGAACGCGGGGCGCTCGAGCGGCTGCATCATCCTTCAGTCGAGCCGCGAAGCTGCCACTCGAGAGTGATCGGGTCGCAGCTGGTTACGCCCTGCGACTGATTGCGAGAGCTAGCCGACTGCTCTCTGTGCGATAAGGTCTCAGCGCGGAGGACCGGATAGCTACCGGGGAGCGCTTGCACCGGCGCTCCGCCTCCGCGCCTCTTTCGGTGCGCCGCGAGGTGTGCGCGGACGGCGATGAAGCCTAAGGCCGAGACCAACCCGGTCGGGCCGCCGACGATTTCGGTGAGTGCGCGATCTCGCATGGACGAAGCGCGCGATCCGGAAGCCCTACGGCGTACGCTCGCGCATCTCACGTGTCTTGCCGCCAACGACCGATCCCTCGAGCGGCAGGTTCTCGACATACTTGCGCCGCAGAGCCGTGCGGGTGCTGAGGTTTGGGAGCTCGTAGTGGCCGCCGTGAGTTCTGGAAGGCTCTCCAAGAGAGCAGCGTTGGCGAAGCGCACCATCGCGAAGCGAGAGAGGGCCTTCCGCGCCGCCTCTCGCGTTGCCCGTCGGGCGGGCGATATCAACGGCCCCGAGTTCGAACGGCTGCTGGACGCATGGGCGCATCTTTACACTGCGCGCCTCTCCGTCATGCCGGACACTCAATACCTCACCAGGGGGCGATGCCTGGGGCTGATTGAATCCAAACGACTTCGCCCGTTCGAAAGCTTGTCGCGCTCGGCGATCCTGACGGATCTCGTTCTCGTGCCGCTATTCGAGCTCATCGAGGGCAAAACGAAGCTGCCGACGCGCGCAGTCGCGAGGCATGTCTATCAGCTTGTGGTGGCGTACTACCCAAGGGCGTTGACTGGGCCGCTCAACGCCGAAGCGATTCGCCGCCGTACCGACACAGCGATCGTTCGCGCCACTATTCGAGGTAGTGCAAGGAGTTAGAGCGGGCGACCGAAGCAATTTCCCAAGTCAAGGCAAGTGACTCCGACTTGTGCTGGACTCTGTCGAATGATGGCGAAGTCACTCGCGGTTGGCGGCGAGCGCGCATTGGTCCGGATCTCCGAAGCCGCTCGACTTCGTCGAGTGCCAGAGCGAGTGATCCGGGCGGCGATTCGAAACGGACGGCTGCGAACCGCGGGCTGCACAGGATGGACGCGTCTTCGAATTTGTGACCTGGACGCGTGGATTGATGGTGCCGCCGAGAGCGGCCGTGCTGTGCCCGCGAGAGACGAGGTCAAGCAAGTCCGATCGCTCGTGCTCGAAGCACTCGAGCGTGACGGCGGACTCGTAGGTCCTATCCGGCCCGAACATCACCCACTTTCCCTCGCGCTCGACCTACTCGACTCGCTGGGGGACGAATGATGGTGCGGGCTATCGACCGCGTGACGCAGGCGCTCGAGTCATCGCGATCACCGGCGCCGCGCCCTCCCCGCTCGAGCAAATGGCCCAGGTCGTCCTCTCCACCGTGTCGTACGACACGGCATTTCAGATCGAGCCGATGGCGTCCACGATCGCCGAGCTCTCGGTGGTCCAGCTC
>JBGQIB010000203.1:0-6454 GCA_041498295.1 bacterium
CCGTTTCCGGTGATGCCCGCGGGCCGCTCGCTGTGCCAGCCCGAGTCGTCGTGGTGGAGATACTCGAAAGGAGCGACGAATTGGTTGCCGACCCACTCCTCCGCGGCCTGGACGATGTGCGGCTCGTCGTTCGCGTCGATCGCGATCGCCGTACCGACTCCCGAGGTGCTGATGTCCTCGATGTGCCACGCAGCACCGTCGAAATGCGCGTACGCGAGGACGTAGCCCACGCCCGCGCGGAAGGCGTTGTAGGCGATGTGCGGCCGTCCCGCCGAATCCACGGCGATGGAGCTGAATCCGCCGCAGTCCCCAACCGGATCCACTACCTGCTCGGCCTTCCTGCCGTGGTCGATCAGCGCGTAGTGCAGCCGGTTGTCCGGCGACTGCCACGAGACGTGCGTCCGCCCGTGCGCGTCCACCGCGATCGCGGACACGCCCTCCGCGGCTGAGCCGACCGCCTTCTGCGAGACCCCCGCGCGGGCGAGCCCGACGGGGAAGAGGCAACAGACGCCGGCGGCGAGGAGGTGGCAGAGGCGGCGTTTCATGGTGTGTGGAAAGTATCTCACAATCGCGCCGAGAAGTCTCGAATCAGTCATGACCGTGACCGAATCGTGACCGAGACACAGCGACGAATCTCGTTTTTGCGACCGACGATGACACGTCATCATCGAGCGAATCAGTCAGTCATCGAGGATCGATCCCATGCGCGTCTCGAGAGAAAGGAGGAGGAGGCGCGCGCAGCGTGGACCCGCTTCGCGCAGGCACATCCGTGGGAATCTCGAGCAGCGCGCGCAACGGAGACCGGGGTACATTGAACACCGGAAGCGAACCGCAATGTGTTGACTCTTCGAGCCCACGGGAAGAGAACTGCACCCGCGGGGCGACGGTCGGAGAAAGGCACCGCCATGAGTGTTCGCTCTATTTCGCTGCTCGCGGCAGCCGTCGCATTCGCGCTCGCCGGCTCGCCGCGCGCCTCCACCATCTACTTCGATCCGAACCTGCCCGTGCTGTCCGTCGGCGCGGCCTACCTGTACCCGTCGAGCCAACCCGATTTCACCGGACTCGGTTTGCGCGTGACCTTCTACGGTGTAGAGGACCGCGCCTCGGGACCGGTGAACCGCGTCCCCTCCGGTCCGAACGAGATCGAGACGTACAGCTCGCTGTTTGCCGGCTCGGTCTCCGTCAACCTCGGTCCGTTCGTGGCGATGACCGCGACCGGATCCGAGGATCTGCTCGTCTTCAACAAACTCGGAAACGCCACGGGAACCTTCAACACCGAGCTGCTGGCGATGAATCTCTCCGGGAGCAGCTGCCGGCACTACGTGAACTCTGCAGCGGCTTGCGACCAGGCGCAGATCGGCACCGATGCGGTGTACGCGAGGCGGCAGTGCGAGTTCGTGAACCCGACCGACAAGCTGGCGAGGAGGAGCTGCATCCTCGCGGCCGATGCCGCCGCCGTAAACGACCGGATCACGATGCGAACCGAGCGCCAGAGCGCGGTCATCACCTGCGACACCTGGGGAATGACCTGCGAGAACAGCGTGGGCTGCCAGTAGCGCTGCGCGGGCTGAGCGTCGTCAGAGCGTGTCAGGGCGGTACTGCCGGGAGGTACGCCGCGAAGGCGCGCTGAAAGACACCGACGGCGTCTCCCTCGAGTGACTCGCCGTGCGCGACGAGGACCCTCCGGAAGGCCGTGCGCCTCGGACGCACCCGGTTAGCGAGAGACAAAGGCGCGCCGCGCGGGTGCACGACGGCCCCGGTCGCGAACCGGTTGCCTGGGATTGAGCGCGATCAGATGGATGACGAGGTGCGTTCGCGGTCGAGTTAGAGCCTCTTCCCGCCCTTCCACGTGATGTCCCAAACACACGCTTTTCCGCCCTGCGCGCGACACGAGACGTGTGTCACGCGGACGTCCAGGAAGCCCTGGATCGTCATGCGCTCCGCGTGGTAGCCCGTGAAGTTCTCGCAGATCTCGCGGGTGGGGAGCGCGAAGCGCGCGAAGTCGATCACCGCGTGGCCCGGCTCGCGCTTCACCACGGTCATCTCGCCAGTATCGTAGAGCGACGACAGCAGCGTGTGCGCGGCTTGGCGACTCACGCTGTTCTTCAGCCGACTGTACGTGCCTTCCATGTGTTCGCGCGCCGAGACACGTCCCATCATCTCGAAGACGTTTGGCCCCGCGTTCGCGATCATCTTCGCCGCTGCGCGCGTCAGCTCGATGTAGTCCTCGAGCGGGTACCACGAGGCGAGCACGATGCGCTCTTGCAGGTAGTGGGCGAGCTTTGGCGACAAGACTTCGCGCGCGCGCTCCTTGTTCTTGCGAAGGAGCTTCACGAGTCCGACCACGACCGTGCCTTTGGCGTTCGCCACGACTTCGGAGACGAAGATCGGGCTCGTCGCGAGTTGGCTTGAGACGGCAACGTGCGGCCAGGGACAGGACCGCCAGTCTGGCGCACGCTCGCGTCTTCGGTGGCGGGAGAGATCGGTCCGGCGGCCTGTATGACCTTGGGACTCTGATGGGACTCGCGCACGATCGGACCTGAATGGATGGGTCGCACTCGAGCAGCGGAAGCGCTCAAGTCAGCGAAATCCGACGATCACGAGCACTTAGCGAGTCACTCTATCGCCGGCGCCGCGCGATCGGTCGCGCTCTAGTTCCCCAAGAGACCGGCGATCGTGTCGTTCGGCCGATCGAGATCGTCGAGGCGGGCCTGCGGATCGAGGACGGCGACCAGGTAGCGGCCAGCGAGTGAGCCCCGACGCGTGAATGAGATCTTGACGCGTCTCGACTTGCCGGGCGCCACGGGGCCAGCGACTTTGCGCAGAGTGACTGCGACGTCTCCGCCATCGAGCGCTGTGTCGCTCGAAAGGTAGAGCGCGATTCGAGCGCTCTTCGAGTTGCCCGGGCCATCGTCGCGCACCTCGAGCACGGCGTCCAAGCGCGACATTCCGTTCTGCTCGCCAACCGCGAGGCTCGTCCAGTCACCCATGAGGTTCGCTAGCACGATGCGAACGGACTTCGAGGCCTGATTCCCCCGCCGATAGGTGGCATAGGCACCGCGCGCTCCCCTCTCGCGATCGATCGTGAGTCGAAGCCAGTCGATACGATCTCGAGGAGGATCCCAGGCCGACTGGGACGGTGTAGGGATCGAGAGCACGACCAGCTCACTCCCGAGATGTCTGCGCACTCGTCGCCGCGCCGTCCGGCCGTGGGCTTGCGGTTCTGGACTTCCGGCTTCCGCGGGCTCATGCTCGTTTCTACCAGGCTCAAGAGGTTCACCATGGGATTCGTTCGCAGGGGCTTTTGCGGCAGCTTATTGTGCTTGGTCGCGCTCGCGTACTGTCAGCCGGCGCTGGCCACTTCGCTCAGTCAAGCAGCGGTCAGGATCTCTCAACCGTTCCCCAACCCAGACGACGCCGCATCGACGGCCGGTCCCAACGTCGTGAGCGTGAGCAACAGCGGGGTCACGCTCAGCGCGCAGAGCGACATCGCCAGGGGCTCCGTCGGTGTCCAGGTGGAAATTCCGACGGGCGGCTACGACAACAATCTGAGCGCGAGCGCAACTTGGTCGGACGGCTGGACCGGCACATCTCTCACGGCAACCTCACCGATCGGTGCCGTGATTGCACTCGATGGCTCGATAGACACCACCTTCTACAACGCTTGGGTCGCCGGCACGAATTGGAACGGGTATTTCTCGCTCCTCTTCCGCTACGAGGTGGGTGACGATCAGACGTTCCAGGTGGGCATGAGCGCTGACAGTGAGGCGCCGAACATCAGCGCCCGCTTCGACGGCACAGACATCACGGCGAATCTGATCTTCACTCCCGATCCCAGCGATCCCACCAAGACGCGCTTCTCCATGTCGTACGCCACCCCGGTGTTCGCCATGGCCTCCAGCGGATTCTTCGATGCGCTCACGCTGAGCTACCAAAGCAGCGGCCAACCGCCGTCGGTCGATGCGATCCACACTTTCAGAACCCAGCTTGGATCGCCCGATCCGACCGTATCTTTCGGTTCCGACAGTGGTCGCACGTTCGGCATCCCGGCTCCCGAGCCATCGATGGCACAGCTGGAAGCGATTGCTCTCGCAGGCATCGCCGTCGTCGCGGTTCGCCGGTCGATGCTCTCCGCCTAGCCGAGCGCAGCGGAAGACGGGCTCGCATGCGGCGCTGAGTTTCTCGGCGCGCGCGTTTGCCCGGCAGGCGAGCTCGTGCTCGACGCGACCCCTCCGGCGCTCTTTTCACCCGAGGACTTCGCTTGGGTGCGCTCCGGACGGACGCCGCGTTACTTGCGTAGCGAGTCCCCGCTACCAAACCGCTCCGTTCGCATCGGTCAAGGGCGGACGAGCGCCGCTAGGCGCGACCCTACTTCAAACCCGCCTTCTGGAAGTCGGCTGAGAAGAGGTCCGAGGTCGTTTGATCCTTGAACGGCTGCCTTTGCATGAGTGATTGGAGAGACGAATCGGGACTGAACTGCCGAAGGGTTGCGACCTGCGCCCGCGCCTCGTTCTCCTGCCCAGCTCGACATGGTCGACCGTCAAGTACGCGGCGCAAAAGCCGCTGCTCAGAATGTTCTTGTAGCTGGCCTGGAACTGCTTGATCACGGGAATCGCTTCCGAGTATTGCCCGAGCTGGGACTCGGCCAAGCCGACCCAGATCTGCTCCGGGCCTTCGCGGATCCGTGGTACCACGCGATCACGGGGCTGGCGGGAAATCTGAACGATTCTCTCGCACACCAGCACCAGTCACTGCAGGCGGAAGTGGACCAGCTATTCGTCTACTACAGCTTCGCCAGGACCGCCGGCGACGGCTTTGGTCCGCTTGCTTTCTGGTGGGAGGGAACTCAAGCATCAGACGCACCCGGCGGAGGGCCCGCGGTGGTACCGAGCCCGGGAAGCTCGGTCGCCCGCCCGGACTCACTGAAGGCCGTCAAGTGCAACATCGACTTCTTCGGCGCTTTCGCGCTGGCGGTCAGCTGCGAGAAGGTAGATGTCACGGTCGCCGCACCCGGGCTCGGGCCGTTCGCGCAGCTCAGCTACCCCCGAAAGGGTGACTGGACCGTCTTCGCGGGAATCGGAGGATCGCTGCCGGGGACGGGTATCGGCGCCAAAGCCGGGGTCTACCTCAAGGGTAACGACATGGGCTACAGCGACGCGGGGATGAAGTTCTCGCAGTCCGTCGGTGTCGGACCGCTGAAGTACGACTCACCATTCGGCTTCGAGGCGGGCATCGCCGCCGCGAAGCAGTGTTTCCTGGGCTGTAGCTAGACGCCATAGGGCTCCCGGTTCCTCGCCCGGCGTATCGCCTTCTCTTTCCATCATACGCCGGTGTCGCCGCGCTGCAGAGTGACTGGACGCGGGCGGAGCCGCCACAGAAGTGCGTAGCGCTGTCTCCTCAACTGACCTTACGGGCAGCTCTCTCGGATTCGGGGAAACGTAGTATCTGAGGCGCGCGGGGTGTCATACTGGCGGCCAGAGGCATCGGCCGCCATGTCGATCGACCGCCCCATCCGAGTCCAGCTTGCGGGCACCGCCCCGCTGGTCGGACGCACCGAGGAGTTGGATCAGCTCGAGCGATTGCTAGCGACCGCTAGAGCGGGTCGACCCCAGCTCGCGATCGTGCGCGGCGCGGGCGGGATCGGCAAGACACGGCTCGTGCAGGAGCTGGCGCGGCGCCACCAGAGCACGCTCGCGGTGCGGGTCGCGCAGTGCAGCTCGCAGCTTGCCGCGCCCTACGCGCCATTCGTACTGCTGCTCGACCACGCGCTGTCGAGCGGCGCTCTGCGCGGCGGCGCCGCGCGTCGCGCGGGCCAGCTCGTGCGCCAACTCACGACTGCGCGAGACGCGTCGCTGCGCGAGGAAGCGTCCGAGCCGGAGCGCGCTCGCGCGCGCGTGCGCTTGTTCCTGGGCCTGCGCGACGCGCTGGTCGCGATGGTGGGCGAGCGAGCCACGCTGATCGCGCTGGAGGACGTCCACGCGGCCGATCCCAATACCGCCGCGTTCCTCGAGTTCCTCGCGCTCGAGCTGGCGGAGTCACTCGCCCTGCCCCTTCTGCTCGTCCTGACTGCGCGCAGCGCCGAACCGACCGATCGCGCGATCGAGAGACTGGCCCGTGCGCCGCACTGCGTTTCCCTCGCGCTCGGACAGCTCGGCGAGCTCGACGTGCGCGAGCTGATCCGCGGCTACGGAATCGCCCGGCCGGGCCGCGAGCTCGTCGCGGCGCTGCACGAGGCCTCGCACGGGAATCCGCTCTACATCCGCGAGGTGCTTCGCCGCCTCCAGTCACTCGACGCCTTTACCGAGCGGGCGGGCTTGATCGAGGCGCGACTCTCGCGCAAGGAGCTGCGGCCGCCGAGTGACTTGGTCGAGCTGATCGAGCGCCGGATCGAGGCCGTGCCCGCACCCGTGGCCGACGTCCTGCGCAGTGCCGCGGTGCTCGGCGAGGAGTTTCA
>JBGQIB010000204.1:0-6335 GCA_041498295.1 bacterium
CGCCGCGGCCAGGCGCGTGCGCGATCGCCGGCGCGCCAACGCGGTGCTGGCCGGTGCGCCGCTCGCCGCGCTCTGGGGGCCGAGCCCGGTGACTCGCGCGAGTGGCCGCTGTCTCGACGTCGTGCGCGTGCTGCGCATCACCCAGGGAGCGCCGGCGGTCGAAGCCGTCGCACTTCGCTGTCAGGCGGTGCTCGAAGCGCTGCGCGGGCGCGCCGACGCCGCGCGCCGGATGCTCGCCTCCTCGCGGCGCATGGTCGAAGAGCTCGGCTTGACCCCGCAGCTGCTAGAGACCGACGTCTTCTCCGGGCTCATCGACTTGCTCGAAGGCGACGCGGCCGCCGCCGAGCGCTGCCTGCGCGGCGCGTACGATGGTCTGCGCGAGCACGGTCTCGGGATCGACGCCGCGCGCGCCGCCGCGCTGCTCGCCCGCGCGCTGCTCGCGCAGGGTCGCGCTGCCGAAGCTGAAGCGCTGAGCCTGGAGAGCGAGTCGCTCGCCGGAGACGATCTGCAAGCGGCGATCGCTTGGCGCGGCGCGCGCGCGGAAGCGCTGGCGCGCCGTGGCGAGCATGCGCAGGCCGTCGATTTCGCGCGCGCCGCGGTCGAGATCGCCGCCGCGACCGACGCGCTCCTCCACCACGCCGATGCGCGCAGCGCGCTCGCCACGGCCTTGCGCGCCGCCGGACGGAACGCCGAGGCCGACAGCGAAGAGCGTCGCGCGATCGAGCTGTGGGAGGCCAAGGGCGCGACCTTGCTGGCCGAGCGCGCGCGGCGCGGCGTCCGGCCGTCGGCCGCAGTCACTTCCGCGAGCACCGATCGCGCCCCGCCGGCGCCGCGCATTCGCGCAAATGTGCGAGCCAACGCCGCGACTGAGTTCCTGGCTCGCTTGGACGCCGTCGTCGTGGCTCGAGACGCCGCCGCGCTCTCGCGCCTGTTCGCAGAGATCGTCGAGATCGTGCACCACCCGACGGCGACGAAGTTCGGTCGCGAGGGGGCGCTCGCCCGATTTGGATCGCTTCTGCGCGCGGACGACCTCACGTACCGACACGAGCCGCTCGCGACCCTCGGCGACTCACTCGCGCTGGGTCACGCATATACGTCGCTCAGCGCGCTTGGCGAGGACGACATCGCGCCCTTCGGCGCAATCGACGTCGATACGATCGTCCTGCTCGAAGTCGACGCGAGCGGGCAAGAGCGCCGGGCCGAGATCTTCGCAGAGAACCGACTGGGCGACGCGATCGCGCGGCTCTACGCGCGCTACGCCGAGCTCCTTCCCGCTGCCACCGAACGCGATCGCGCAGCGGCGACGGCGCGTTCGGTGGCAGCGGTGCTCGGCGTTGCAGGTGACCCCTCGGCGTTCCGCGGAGTCCTCTCGTCGGAGCTCGAGTTCGTCGATCATCAGCAGCTCGGCGTAGGAAGGGCGCGCGGCCCCGATCTGGTGCGGCGCGGCAATCTCGTGCTGCACGAGGTGGCCGATCAGGTCGCGAGCCGCGTCGACGAGCTCCTCGCGCTGCGCAGCGACGGGCTCGTCGCGTGCCGGACGATCTCCGGCACCGACCGGGTCAGTGGCGGCGCGTTCGAGCGCCAGCACCTCGAGCTCTGGGGCTTCGCTGGCGATGGCCTGCTCGTGCATCTCGAGCACTTCGATTGCGCCAACGCGGCCGCCGCCGTCGCGCGCTTCGATGAGCTCGACGCCGAGTCACCCGCCAAGCGCACGCGCCGCGTGCGACCGAATGCCGCGACCGCGTTCGTGACTCGGTTGGACGCCGTAGTCAGGGCCCGAGACGCCGATGCGCTCTCGCGGCTGTTGTCAGACAGCGTCGCGATCGTGCACCACCCGACGAGGACGGAGTTGGGCCCCGAGGGCGGGCTGACCATGCTCAGAGCGCTGCTGCAGGCAGAGGGCCTCTCGTTCTACAACGAGCCGTTGGCGACGCTCGGCGATTCGCTCGTGCTGTGTCACACGCACTCGTGGCTCACCGCGCTTGCCGGCGACGACGTCGCGCCATTCGGCGCAATCGATGGCGACCTGATCGCTCTGATGGAAGTCGACGGGCGCGGACAACAACGGTGGGCCGAGCTATTCGCCATGGATCGACTGAGTGACGCCATCGCGCGGCTCTACTCGCGCTACGCTGAGCTCTTGCCCGACGGACCCGAGCGCGCCCGGGCAGTGGCGACCGCGAGTGTGGTCGCCGTGTTGATGGGACCTCCGGACCTCGGCGACTATCGGACGGCATTCGTGGACGACGTCGTGCTCGTCGATCGGCGGACTTTGGGATCGGGCTCGCTGCGGGGACGCGAAGTACTCATGCGCGGCTTCAGCCTTCTCTTCGAGGCCGCCGAGCATCTCGTCATCCGCGTCGAAGACGTATTCGCTGCCGATCCAGGCGCGCTGCTAGTGCGCTGGACGCTTTCGGGCACCGACCGAATCGGTGGTGGGGTCTTCGAGAAGCGCTTCCTCAACTCCTGGGTCTTCGGAAGCGACGGCCGCGTGACTCGCAACGAGCAATTCGACGCCGAACGAGTCGACGACGCGCTTTCGCGCCTCGACGAGTTCGCGGCGGCCCCGACGCCTGCGCAGCGACGCGTGCGTGCGAACCTCGCGACCGCAGAGGGTGCGCGCCTGGAGGCTGCAGTCACCGCGCGCGACGAGCACGCTCTGGTGCCTCTGTTCGCCGGCCTCGCCGAAGTCGTCGAACACCCGACGGGCGCGGTGTTCGACGGGCTCGCCATGCGAGCGATGTGGGGTTCCCTGATCCGAGCCGAGAGCCCAATGGTCCGCAGCGAGCCTCTCGCGAGCCTCGGCAACTCACTCGCGCTCTTTCGCTCGTCGATGTCGTTCCGCGCGCTCGCCGAGAATGACGTCGCGCCCTTTGGTGCGGTCACGCGCGACGAGATCGTCCTGCTCGAGGTCGGCGCGACCGGCCACCACCAGCGACTCGAGCTCTTCGCCCCCGACCACCTCTCGGACGCCATCGCGCGCTTGTACGAGCGCTACGCCGAGACACTTCCGGGCGGTTCTGCGCGCGCGCGCGCCGCCGCGACGGCGCGCTCGTTTGCGGCGATCATCGGATCGCTCGACCTCGATCGCTATGCCACCGCGCTCGCGCCCGCGGTCGAGTTCGTCGATCACAGATCTCTCGGCTTCGGCTCCTCGCGCGGAGCCGAGCCTTTGCTGGCGGGACTTCGCGCCCTGCTCGAGATCTCGCGCGACACACACACGCGTTTCGGCGACATCCTCGAGCTGCGCTCCGACGCCCTGCTCGTGCGCCGCATGAACTTCGGCACAGAGCGTGTCGGCGGCGGCGCCTACGAGAGACACACCCTCGCGCTCTGGGTCTTTGGCGCGGATGGCCTCATCACTCGCCTCGAGCAGTTCGACATCGACCGCGAGCACGAAGCGCTCGCCCGCTTCGACGAGCTGACCGCCGTGTCAGCGAAGCCCGAGCGCCGTGTGCGCGCAAACGCCGCCACCGCGAACGCCGCTCGCTTCGACGCCGCCGTGGCTGCGCGCGACGCCGGCGCGTTTCTCACGCTGCTCGCCGACGACGTCGAGTCGGTGGACCACACCACCGGTCTCGAGTACGACCGAGAGGGAGCGATCCGGATCTGGCGCACGTTGCTCCATGCCGAGGACACGGCATTCCGGAACGAGCCGCTTGCGACGCTCGGCGACTCGCTGGCGTTGTGCGGTGTGTCGACATCGGCGAGCGCGGCGGCGCGAGGAGCATTCGACGTCGGCGCCGTCGCCTGGGAGCACCTCGTACTGGTCGAGGTCGACGCGCGAGGGCGGCGCCGGCGGGCCGAGGTCTTCCAGAGCAGCCGCCTGGGCGAGGCCCTCGCACGCCTGTACGCGCGCTACGCTGAGTCACTCCCCGAGGGTGAGGCGCGCGCGCGCGCATCAGGTACGGCCGAATCGGTCTCTCGCTGGCTGAAGTCGTACGGCGAGCTGGACCGCTGGGCCGCGCCCGATATCCGCTTCAGGGATCATCGCCCCGTGGGTATGGGTTCGTCACGCGGAATCGAGCCCGCGAGGCGCGCGTCCCGCTCGCAGCGGGAGCTCGCGCGAGACGTCGTGTTCCGGATCGACGACGTTCTCGCGCTGCGCGCGGACGCATTCGTTCTGCGCTCGACGACGTCCGGGGTCGATCGCGCCAGCGGCGGCGTCTACGAGCGCGCGCTGCTGCTGATCGGCGTCTTCGGTTCAGAGGGCCTCGTGACTCGCCGCGAGTGGTTCGAGCCCGGCCGCGATGCCGAAGCGCTCGCCCGCTTCGACGAGCTGATTGCGCCTCGAGAGCCGGCGCCGCGCCGCGTGCGCGCGAACGCCGCGACGCTGAACGCCGCACGCGCGGGCGCCGCAACCGCCGCGCGTGACGTCGACGCATACGCCGCGTTGCTCGCCGAGCACGTCGAGTTCGTCGACCATCTGACCGGCGCCGTGTTCGAGCGGCAGGGAGCACTCCGCAGCTGGAGGCATTTCCTCACCGCTGAAGAGGCGAGGTTCGCGCAGGAGCCGCTGGCGACGTTCGGTGACTCCCTCGCGCTCCTCCACCAGTCGTACTCCTACTCCGGAATTCCCCGAGAGGACTTCAGCTTCGGCGACGCCGAAGGAGACAACTTCGCGCTGATCGAGGTCGACGCGCGCGGCTTGCGCACGCGCGCCGAGTTCTTCGCCAGCGACCGGCTGGGCGATGCCATCGCTCGGCTGTACGAGCGCCATGCCGAGTCACAACCCGAGGGAACCGCGCGCGCCCGCGCCGCCGCTACGGCTGAGTCGATCTCTCGCTGGCTGAAGTTGTTCGACGACCTCGAACACTACGTCGCGCCCGAGGTCGAGTTCGCGGATCACCGTCCCCTCGGGTTCGGTTCGTTGCGTGGAGTGGAACTCACGATGCGCGCGGCTCGCGCGCAGTTGGAGCTCGGCCGTGACATCGCGTTTCGCGTCGACGACGTTCGCGCGCTGCGCGCTGACGCATTCCTCGTGCGCTCCACGACGTCCGGCGTCGATCGCGCCAGCGGCGGCGCGTACGAGAGACCGCTGCTGCTCATCGGCGTGTTTGGCTCGGATGGCCTCGCGACTCGCGTCGAGTGGTTCGAGCCCGAGCGCGACGACGAGGCGCTCGCCCGCTTCGACGAGCTCACGGCCGAGCGACCGAGGTCCGAGCGCCGCGTGCGGCCCAACGCTGCGACCGAGAGCGCGGTGCGCCTCGACGCCGCGTTCGCCGCACGCGACGTCGACGCGTTCCTCCCGTTCATGGCCGATGAACTCGTGTCCGTGCACCATCCCACCGGCACAACGTACGACCGGAAGGGAGCGATCGCGCGCTTGCGCGCGGCGCTCCGGGCCGAGGACACGACGCTCGCAAACGAACCGCTGGCGACCCTCGGCAACTCACTCGCTCTGTGTCACCAGTCTGCCACGGCGAGCGGACAGTCCGGCCGGACGTTCGATGTCGGCGCCTATGAGATCGAGACCATCAATTTGATCGAAGTCGACACTAAGGGAAGACGCCGGCGGCTCGAGACCTTCGCAGAAACTCGCCTGGGCGATGCCATCGCGCGCTTGTACGAGCGCTACGCCGAGTTACTCCCCGACGGCGGCGCGCGCGAGCGCGCCGCGGCGACGGCGCGGTCCGTCGCGACGTTGGTGTCGGTCGGAGCGTTCGACCCGGAACGCCTCCGCACTGCCCTCGCGCCGGATCTCGAGCAAGTCGACCAACGGACGGTCGGGCTGGGATCCATCCGTGGTGCCGAGAGCTTCCTGCGCGGGGTCGACGCCCTGCGACAGCTCTCGGAAGACTACACCCTGCGCATCGACGACATCCTCGACCTGCGATCCAACGCGGGCCTCGTGCGCATGACGACTTTGGGCACCGACCGCGCGAGCGGCGGCGCGTTCGAGCGGACATTTCTGCTGCTCCTGGTCTTCGGATCCGATGGCCTCGTGTCGCGCTGGGAGCAGCTCGACGTCGATCGCGGCGCCGACGCGCTCGCGCGCTTCGATGAGCTGACTACCGAGTCACCGACGCCCGAGCGCCGCGTGCGGCCCAACGCCGCCACCGCGCATGCGGCCAAAATCGACGCCACGATCGCTGCCGGGGATGCCGACGGGCTCGCCACTCTGTTCACCGGGGAGTCAGAAGCCGTCGACCACACCACCGGCACGACGTGGGACCGGCAGGGACTCCTGGCCACCTGGCGCTCCTTGCTTCGGGCTCGAGGCCCGACAGGCCGCCACGAGCCGCTCGCAACACTCGGTGACTCGCTCGCGCTGTGCCGAATTTTGACGTCGGCTCGCGGTTTTGTCGGCGGGAAGCTCGATGTCGGCGACTACG
>JBGQIB010000205.1:0-6253 GCA_041498295.1 bacterium
CGCGAAGTCGGCCAGCTCGGCTTGCGCATGGCCGACGCGGTCGAGACGATGCGCGCGGTGACCGTCGCACAGATCCACGGCTACGCCGTCGGCGGCGGCGTCGTACTCGCGGCGGCCTGCGATCTGCGCGTCGCGGCCGACGACGCGATCTTCTCGATTCCCGAGATCGAGCTCGGCATTCCGCTCGCGTGGGGCGGCATCCCGCGGCTCGTGCGCGAGATTGGTCCCGCACTGACCAAGGAGCTCGTGATGACGTGCCGGCGCTTCGGCCCCGCGGAGGCGAAGGCAGCGGGTTTCCTCAACCGGGTAGTGCCCGCCGATCGCCTCGCGGCCGAGGCGGAGGCGCTGGCCGCGCAGGTGGCCGCGATGCCGTCCGTGCCGATCGCGATCACGAAGGAGCACGTGAACTCGGTCACCCGCGCGATGGGCGCGGGCTCGACCAGTTTCTCCGACGGCGACGCGCTGCTCGGCGCCGCCTTCGACCCCGAGTCACTCGAAGCGGCGCAGAAGTACCTCGAGCGTACCGTCGGCCGCAAGCGGCAGTAGCGAAGTAACTCGCCGCTCGCGCGGGGGCGGGCGCCTCCTCGTGGGTCCCCGGGGCTACCCGACCCACTCGTCGGCATCCCGCCCCCGTGCGAGCTCCGTTTTTCAGATCCTGTGGCGCCGCGCGCGAGGCGTCCGGCGCTGCTTCCGCCGGCACCGGCCGCCCCGCGAGCTACCACGAGGTGAGGCGAGCAGCGCCTAGATGCTCTTACACTCAAAAGTAGTAGAAGCGGCAACAGGCCGGCGCTTCGGCGGGACGCCGACGAGTGGGTTTCGCAGCGAGTCCGCGAGCGAGAAGGGACCCACGAGGAGGCGCCCGCCGAAGCGCCGGCCGGAGTGATCCGCTCACGGCAGGATCTCGACCGGCGTTCCGTCCGGCACCGCGCGCACCAGCTCGTCGATCTCGGTGTTCGTCACCGCGATACAACCGTCGGTCCAATCGAAGAGTACGTGTGCCGAGCCGAGCCAGTCGAAGCCGTCGCGCAGGCCGTGGATCTCGATGCCCCCGCCCGGCGGAACGCCGGCCGCCTTGGCGCGCGCGAGATCGGCGTCGTTGGGGTACGAGAGCTCGAGCGCCGCGTGGAATGCGGTCTCCTTGCGGCGCTTCGCCGCGCTGTAGAGCCCCTCAGGAGTGCGCTGGTCGCCGCGCTGCGCCTTCGCGCCGACGGCGCGTCCGCCGAGCGCGATCCGATAGGACTTGAGCTTCGCGCCGTGCCAATAGAGCGTGAGCGTGCGCTCCGCCTTGCGGACGACGAGGCGGTCGGCCCGAAGCGCGTGCGGAAGCGCCTGCGCCGGCGAGTCAGTCGCCAGCGACAGGACTGCGGCGAGCACCGCGGCGAGCGCGCGAGTCACTCGCACCCGGTCGTCCCGCGCGCGACGCAGATCGCCGAGAATCCGCCGCCCGGGCTGCGCAGGTTCGTGACCTGCCCTTGGTACACGCGAGCGCCGAGCAGCAGGATCTCGTCGCGATACGCGTACGCGCGCACGTCGAACTTCATCGCGCGCGGGCCCTCGAGCGTCTCGACCTGGACCTCCCCCGGCTCGACGCGCCGCTGCGCGACGTAACGCGGATCGAGCACGATCTCGGCGAGCTTCTTTCGCGAGATCTTGTCGCCGCGGTACACGGCGCGGCTGCCGAACGCAGCGCACGGCTTGAACACCCAACGGTGTCGCTCGTCCCAGGCGCGCTCGATCCCGAGGTCCGCGAGAGCCAGCGTCTCGGGCACGATCCCGGCCAGAAAGGCGGCGTCGTCCGCCGCGACGCCGAGCCGCGCGAGCGCCGTGCGCGACGAGAACAGCGCGAGGCGGCGCTTGTTCGCGAGCAAGTGGTGCTCGCGGGGCGACGGAGTCACGACCACCTCGCGCGCGAGATAAGCCGCGCGCAGCGCCGCGCTCCGCGGCTGCTCGAGCAGGAAGTCCGTGTCGCGCAGGTAGACGAGGTCGACGTCGGATACGGGCGCGCCCGCGTCGCGGATGTCGGCGCGGATACCGGCCGCCCGGAACAGATCCACGAACAGCTCGAATTCCGGGTAGAGGAACTGCTCGCGCGGGCGCTCGTCGACGATCGCGAGGCTGCGCAGCTCCGCGCGCGCTCCTCGCGACGCCGAGAGCTCGCTCCTGAAGGAGCGAGCGATCCGCTCCCGGATCGCCTCGACCGGCAGCAGGTCCGAGCACAGGCAGGCGAGCTTCTTCGGATCGCACAGCGCGGCCGTGTGAAGTCCGTTCAGGAGCGCCCCGCCCGCGTTCGTGTTGATCTCGATCAGACGCGGACCCTGCGGCCCGAGGTGGAAGTCGTAGCCCATGAACACGCCGAAATTCCCCGGCGCGAAGCGCTCGATCTCGCCCGCGCTCGCGTCCACCTCGCGCTGATACGGCGCGGAGTGCGCGAGCTCGAAGAGCAGCGCGATCGCACGGCGGATCGCCCCGAAGTGTTCGGGCGAGAGCGCGATCACGGTGCGACCCGCGTACGGGATCTCCGCGGCCTTCTCACTCACTTCACGCACGTCGCGCCTTCGCGCGCGCCGAGCGCGCGGCAGGCAGACAGCGCACCGCGGCTTCGCGGCAGCAGTTCTCCGTGAGATAGTCGACGAGGCCGCGCATCGCTGCGAAATCGGCGGAGTAGATGAGCGAGCGGCCCTCGCGGCGATACACGACGAGCCCCGCTTGCTTGAGCTGCGCCAAGTGGAAAGACAAGGTCGGACCCGGCAGCTCGAGTCGCTGCGCGATCCGCCCCGCCGGCAGCCCCTCGGGACCGCGTGCGACCAGCACGCGGAAGATGCGCAGCCGCGTCTCCTGCGCGAGCGCCCAGAGAGAACCGACCGCAGCCGACGTTTCCACGAATCTGGAATTATCGAAGTGATCGGCGAGCGTCAAGTCGCGCTGGGAGGTTCGAGGGGACGCGGTAGACTCGCGCGCCGTGAAGCTCCGCTGGGTAGCGCTTGGGTGGGTGGCGCTGGCGTGCGCATCGAGCGTGCCGGCGCCGAAGACGGCGACATCGAGCGCTCCGAGGGCCGCGCCAGCCGGGGAAGCCTCGTTCCCGCCGACCGGGCCGATCGAGCTGCGGCCCGCGAAGCCGCCGCCGGAAGGCACGCTCTATCAGCTGTTGATGTCCTATGAGGGGCGGACCGAGGTCGCCGATGAGCGACCGGGCTCGTCCGCCGAGGCGACGCAGAGCGTGGACGAGAAGATCTCGCTAGAGATCGACTACCGGGAGATGCCCATCGCGACACCGACGCCGGCTGAGCTCGCCACGTCGCTCTTGCTCGAAGGGCTGAATCGGCGCTTGCGCATGTCGCCGCCGGGCTCGGAGCACCTGATCGAGATCGGGGACGACCGGCTCCGGGTGAACGTGGACAACAAGGTCCAGGCCGACCTGCGGGGCGCGCAGCCGAAGAAGGATCTGACGCCCCGGACGGTGCTCGGGAAATCTTTCGCGCTAGTGGTGGACGACGCGCTCCGCAATCCCACGAGCATCACGCTCCGCGGCATTCCGCCGGTGAAGAAGATGCTGGTCTCGCTGCCGCTGCGCGAGTCACTCGGCTATCTGCAGATCGGCTACCCGGATCATCCGGTGTCGCCCGGGGACACCTGGCACTCGAAGCGCTTCTTCCCGAACCCGATCGGAAAGCTCGGCCTGGCGGTCGACGTGGAGACGAGGCTCGTGGGCTTCGAGCACGTCGGCTCGGCGCCGTGCGCGCGCGTCGTGCTGCGCTCGCAGGTCGACGCGAAGGGCTTGCCGAGCGAGGCCGGCTTCACGTTCGACGAGGTCCGCTTCCAGCTGAGCGGCGACGCCTGGCTCGACCTCACGACGGGCGAGGTCGCCGCGGCGCGCATCGAGGACGTCTCGGCGATCTCTTACAGAAAGACCGCGGCCGCGACACCGGTGCGCGTGCGCATGCGCTACGAGGGTCGCTCGGCGCTGCAGCGTCTCGACGCGCTGCCGGAGAGCGCCCACTGGGCCGACGGCACGAAGCGCTTCGCCGCCGTGAAATAGAACCGGCCCGGCCCATCTCGCGATGGACCGGGCCGGACTCGGCTCGTGCCTATGTCAGATCAGAACTGGTAAGTCGCTCCGAACCAGAGTTCGTCGCGGTGCTGCATCTGACTGTCGGCAAAGCTCTCGAGGTTCCAGTACGGACCCTCGGCGGTGCGAGCGAAGTTCTTGTTGATGAGCTGCCAGTTGCCCGCCTGCCAGGTCGCCGGATCTCCGAGGCAGGAGGTCGTGCCGTTCGAGCAGATGTCGCGGATGTTGTGGACCCGCTTCGAGCCCTCCAGGAGGTTGACGCCCATCTCGAAGAACAGGCTCTCGTTCAAGATCCATTTCAAGCTCGGACCGGTGATCCAGGCATGCGCGGACCAGTCATAGGCGAAGAAGTTCGTGAGCACGATGGAGTCGCCGCGCCAGTAATTCTGCATGAAGAACGTCGAGATGACGTTCCACTCGTACGTCGCCATGCCCACGGTTTGGTTGCCGTCGAAGTTCATGACGTGCTCCATGAAGGTCTGGAACGAGAGGAACGCCGTGCGGTCCTTGTTCACGAACGGAATGAAGAAGCTCCGGTCGAGGCCGATCGCCGCCGCGACGACGTCGCTGTGGTCGATGCCGTCGAGCTTCTTCGTGTTCTGGATCTCCCGGCCAAAGTCATACGACGCTTCCATGCGGAGCACGGTGTCGATGTTCGGGATCTGGTAGTCCGCCGAGCCGCCGAGCGTGAAGGTGCGCGGATACTCGACCACCGCCTGACTCGAGGACCAGATCCAGCCGAGCGCCTGGAGTCCTGAACCCGCGATGCACTTCGCATGGGCATTCGTGGCCTGAGTGGTCTCGTTGCAGATGAAGCCACCGGGACCGAACGCGGCACCCCAGAAGCCCTGCGCGTTGGCACTCGACGCCGCGATCGACGCCGGGTTGTACGGATCGAACGACGGGATGATCGCTCCAGGAACTCCGAGTGACTGGAGGAAGAGCATCATAGCGGGGTTCGGGTTGTGCGTGGAGTACGGGTTCACGAAGCGCGCGACCGGCGCGTCCTGGATACCCCAGAAGCCCGACAGCGAGAACGCGATCGACGGCTCCGGAGTTCGGAACTCGAACCGGAAGCCCGGCTCGGTGTTCCTGAAGGTCCACTTCCGATCCTCGACCTTCGCGGCCGAGATGTTCAGGAGACCGTGCGCGCCGACGTCCGCGCGCGCCTCGCACGCCGCCGTGAAGGCCCAGAAGTCACCGCACTGTCCGACGTAGACCGGCGTGAATTTGTCGAAGACCCAGACGAGCTCGAGTGACACGTCCTCGAGGCCTCCGACGTTTCCGAAGCTCTGCACCAGATCCGCGGACAAGGTCGGGATGCGGCGGTCTTCGAGCGACGGGTACACGTTGTGGTAGCTGAAGTCGATCGGGTTCACGATGTCCTGGAGCCGGAAGGCATCGGTCTTACCCCAAACGATTTGCTGCTTTCCGACGCGGATCTGCGTGTCGCCCATCTTCGCTTCGAAGTAACCCTCGCGCCACCAGCAGTACGGGTGCGCGGTGTCGAAGCAGTGAGTCTTGAGCTGTCCGTCCGTGAGGTTGATGCCGACGGGAAATTGCTCGTCGATCGAACGGCGATCGCCGATCACATACCCCAGATATCCGGCGGAGCCGTTGTTGAAGGAGTGCATCGGAGCGGTGGCGCCCTTGCTCGACAGCGCGAGTGACCCGAGGAACGCCGGGTTGATGCCGGGTACGCGCGCGGCTTGCTGCCACGCGTCGAGCGACGAGCCGCCGCCTAGCTTGCCCTGCCCCGAGGCGCTCCGCGAGCGCGTCGCGCCTTCGAGGATCCCGAAGAAGATCGTGTCGTCGATGACCATCGCCGGGTTGTTCTTGCCTGTGAACAGGGAACCGGTGTCCTGGTTCACGTCGCACCACCCGCCCTTGAAGCAGACGCCGTGGCCTGGGAACTTCTGGCCAGTCATCGCGTCTTTCGCGTTGGTCGCAGTCTGTGTGAAGGGAACGAACGGCGCTAGCGATGTCGCAGGCGACGCCGCCGAACGCCGATCGCCGAACGAGTGCGGATACACGTCGTACACCGCGTCGTACGTCGGCATGATGATCGTGTGGAGGCTGAGCGCGTTGACCTCGTCGTCGAACAGCTTGATGTCAGTGTCCAGCTCCATCTGGTTCCACCACTGAGCCATCTTGAAGTCACCGGTGAAGCTCGGTGAGTTGAAATAC
>JBGQIB010000206.1:0-6115 GCA_041498295.1 bacterium
ATTCGTGCTTCTGCGGCGATAGCGCGCGCTTCGACGGGCGAGAGACTGCAGTGAATCGTGGCCGCTTCCACACTGAACGCATTCCTAGTACGTTCTCGGGGTGACTGCATCCGACCCGTACCTGTTGGGCTATCGGCGAACGGAGCAAGAACGCCTCGAGCGACAGGCCGAGGAGCTCGCGCACGAGTCGGCGCGACTCTTCGACGAGATCGGCGTGCGCGACGGTTGGCGCGTGGTCGAGATCGGCTGCGGCCCGCAGGGGTGTCTTGGTCTCCTCTCCCAGCGCGTCGGCGCGGCGGGCCGCGTGGTCGGCGTGGAGCGGAGCGCGGAGCAGGTGGAGAGCGCGCGGAAGTTCGTCGCCGCGAGTCACTTCACGAACGTCGAGGTTCTGTGCGCGGACGGCCGCGGCACCGGGCTTCCCGAAGGGGCGTTCGATCTCGCGACGTCGCGGCTGGTGCTGGTCAACGTGCCGGAGCCGCAGCAGATCCTCGCCGAGATGGTGCGGCTCGCGCGGCCCGGCGGAGTCGTCGCGTTCCATGAGCCGGACTCGACCACGCAGCGAATCGATCCGCCGCACCCCGCGCAGGATCGGCTGCTCGAGTTACTCGCGCGCTACGGGGCGATGAACGGGATCGACCGCTCCATCGGCCTGCGCGTGCCGCGCATGCTGCGCGAAGCCGGGCTCGTCGACGTGCGCGTGAACTCGCTCGTGCACGCGTATCCGCCGGGTCACGGGCGCCGTATGTTGGTGCTGGATTTCGTCGAGAACGCGAGGAGTCGAGTCCTCGAGAAGAGACTCATCGCCGAGGGCGAGCTCGACGATCTGGTTGGAGCACTGCGACGCCACCTCGAAGATCCCGACACGCTGGTCGTCTCGTCGCTGTTCCTTCAAGTTTGGGGGCGGAAGCTCGCGCTCCGCGAGTGAGACATGGAGAGCGTGGCATGAAGTGCGAGCTGATCGAGCGGGACGGCGTGCGCATCGTCGAGTGCACGGAGCCGATCGCGCGCGTCGAGGACTCTCTGGACGCGGTCTCCGCATGCATCGAGCACGGGGCCCAGGGGTTGCTCGTCGAGTCGCGCAACCTTCCGCACGCGTTCTTCGAGCTGCGCTCCGGCTTCGCGGGTGAGTTCGTGCAGAAGCTCGTGAACTACCGAATCCGAGTCGCGGGCGTGTTCGCGTCCGAGGAAGGCTACACCGAACGGTTTCGCGAGTTCCTGCTCGAGGCGAAGCGGGGTCGCGGCTTTCGCGTGTTCGCGGACCGTGCCGATGCGGAGATGTGGCTAGCCGGGCGCTCCGAGAATGGATAGATATTCCGCATGAAACCCGGCGCCAGGTGGACGATCGCCACGCTAGGCGTCGCAGCGGTCGCGATTCAGTTCGTACCGGTCGACCGGACGAACCCCCCGGTCGAGGGCGCGGTCTTCGCGCCGGCAGAGGTCGAATCGGTGCTCCGGCGCGCGTGTTACGACTGTCACTCGAACGAGACGAATTGGCCCTGGTACTCACACGTCGCGCCGATCTCGTGGCTGACCGCGCACGATGTTCACGAGGGGCGGGACGCGCTCAACTTCTCGACCTGGAGCGCGCTCGATCGAAAGGCGCAGCTCGACGCGATCGGCAAGAGTTGGGAAGAGGTCCAGGATCACGACATGCCTCCCTGGTACTACCTGCCGCTCCATTGGAACGCGCATCTTTCGTCGGAGGACCGCGCCGTCGTGCGGGGCTGGTCACTCCTCGCCCGCCAGCGCTAGCGCATGGCCCGAGTGTTCGTGGACGGCGATGCCTGCCCGGTGAAGGACGAGATCTACATCGTCTCGTCGCGCTACGGCGTGCCAGTCACTCTGGTCGCCAATAAGCCGCTCGGCGTCCCAGCGCGAACCCGCGTGGAGATGGTGGTCGTAGCCGGCGGCCTCGACGTGGCCGACGACTGGATCGCGGAGCGAGTGACCAAAGGCGACGTCGTCGTGACTACGGACATCCCCCTCGCTGCGCGCTGTCTCACGGCGGGTGCGCGCGTGCTCGGCACGAACGGCCGAGAGTTCAGCGAAGACTCGATCGGCGGGGCGCTCGCCATGCGCGAGCTGAAGTCCACGCTGCGTGACTCCGGCACGAACACCGGCGGCCCGAAGGCCATCACCGACAAGGACCGCTCGCGCTTCCAGATGAAGCTCGACGAGCTCGTGCAGAGGAGCCTCCGGGAGGGCGAGTGAACCATGCGCGTTCGATTTCTCGGAAGCGGCGACGCCTTCGGCAGCGGCGGTCGCCTTCAGACCTGCATTCTCGTCGAGTCAGGCGGGCGCCGCTTCCTGCTGGACTGCGGCGCCTCGTCACTGATTGCGCTGAAGCGGGCGGGCGTCGATCCGAGCGCCATCGACGTGGTTCTCGTGACTCACCTGCACGGAGACCACTTCGGGGGCCTCCCCTTCCTCGTTCTCGACGGCCAGTTCTCACGCCGCACGCGACCGCTGCTCGTCGCGGGACCGCCGGGCCTCGCGGATCGGGCGACGCAGGCCATGGAGATCTTCTTCCCCGGCTCGTCGCGAGCGCCGCGGAGATTCGAGACGGCCTTCCTCGAGCTCCAAGCCGGAAACGCGACGGCGGTCGGGCCCTTGCGAGTCACTGGCTACGAGGTCGTCCATGCCTGCGGCGCGCCGCCGTACGCGCTTCGCGTCGAAGTCGACGGGCGAACGATCGTCTACTCCGGCGACACGGAGTGGACGGATCGCCTGATCACCGCCGCGGCCGGCGCCGACCTCTTTATCTGCGAGGCGTACTCCTACGACAAAGCCGTCCGATTCCACCTCGACTACGCGACGCTCCGGCAGCATCGCGGCGCGCTCGACTGCAAGCGTCTCATCGTCACGCACATGGGGCCGGACATGCTGGCGCGTGTAGCGGACCTCCCGGTCGAGGCGGCTCACGACGGGCTCGAGATCGACCTCTGAGAGAAGCTCAAAAGTCGGCTCGTCTCGTTGAGCTGCGTCTGCGCTTACCGCGCCGCGTGACCTGGGACGATCCCTCGCTGCTGGACTACTCATTGAGTGTGCCCGGAAGCGCGACCGCGGCGCGCACACCGCGGTCGCGCGAGTCTCTAGCGCGCCGGGACCGACATGACGTATGTGCCAGCGTCATCGTAGACCGCCATTGCGCGAATGCTCTTCGCCGAGCCCTTCGTCACGGTGAAGCGGCACCACGCGCTCTCCGCGCCCCCAGGAATACCGTCCCCCGTCCCCGGGGCCATCACAACGTCCACATTCGACGCGTCCACCGTCCCGTCGTACTGAACCGCCTCGAACGTGAGCGTCACCGGCTTGGTGCCCGCGTTCACGGCGTCACAATAGATCGTTTGGCTGTTGGGATAGCTCGCCCGGGCGGGAGCCGTCGCGAGGATGGTTGCGGCCTGTGTCGCCGACGCCATCGATACCAGGGTTACCACGGCCAGAGCGATCGAAATCTTCTTCATCTTTCCCTCCGAGTTCCAAGTTGGACAGCTCTCGCGCGACCGGCGCGAGCTTCGCGCTGCGTATCGTCACGGCGCGCTCCGCTCTGGACGCCCGAAGCCCACCGGTAAGGTCTCAACTGCGCGAGCTCGACGACCGGAGCGCCCAAGGACAACTTGACCAGGTTGATCGCGTTCAAGCAGTCGCTCTTCTTCTTGTAGCCCTCGCCCGAGTCCGCGATCTTCTTGCTGTTGCTCGCGATCAAGCGCCAGCGCCACTCCCCAGCTCGATCCTGGTGGACCTCGTATTTCAACGCCGCTACCAAGTTCGCCCCCGCCTGGAGCAAGCGATCAACGCCGTCTCGATCGTCTCGTCTCGCAGCCAGCGCAGGATCGCTCGCGACACGAACTCCGGCCCGTTGTCTGAACGCAGGTACCTGGGCGCTCCGCGCACACTCACGAGCTCGGCGAGCACCTTGATCAGGCGACCCGATCGTAGGCTTCCGCTCGCCTCGTCACGGCCACTCCGCGGAGTTTACGCTCGAGATGCTGCGGGTCCTGGCGCTGGAGCGCGGGTGACCGACTCACTCGGCTCGTCGGACCGCCCCGATCACCGCCTCGAACACCCGCAGCGGCGCCTCGACTTGCTCGCGTGAGTCGTAGTTCCCTGCGGTGATGACGGTGACCATGCGCCGCTCGCGGTCGACGATGACGCGCTGGCCACCGTTCCCCGAAGCGATGGGCAGCTGCGCGATCCACCACTGGTAGCCGTAGCCCGGCGGAAAGCCGGCGCCGCCGGTCGAGACTTGCGCGGAGAGCGAGGCGCGCGCGTAGTCGGCGGGCACGATCTGGCGGCCCGCGAAGCGGCCGTCGTCCAGCATCAGCTGGCCGAAGCGCGCCATGTCGCGCGGGTAGAGGCGCAGGCCCGAGGCCGCGACGAAGAGACCCGAGCGGTGTTGCAGCCACTCCGTCTCTGTCACTCCGAGGGGACACCAGAGACGTTCGCGCGCGAATACGTCGAGCGGCTGCTTCGTCGCCTTCTCGATCGCAGCCGCGAGCACGGTCGGCATGCCGCCGTTGTAGGCGAAGCGCGCGCCGCCGGGCGCGACGGGTTTGCGCGAGAGCGCGTACTCGAGCGGGTCGTCGGCTCGCCAGAGGCCGTGCTCGTCGTTGCGCGGATCCCAGTACGGGTGAGTGAGCTCGTCCCACGCGAGACCCGCGCTCATGGTGAGCGCGTGGCGCAGGGTGCGGCCCGCGAGATCCTGCTCGCGCCCTTTCGCGTGCTCGGGGAAGAAGCTCGCGAGCGGCGCGTCGAGGTCGGGAATCGCGCCCTCGGCGTGCGCGATGCCGACCAGCACGCCGACCACCGACTTCGTGACCGAGCGCAGGTCGTGGAGTGTCTCGGGGCCGAACGCCACCTTGCCGAGCGGCTGGGCCCAGAGCATGTCCGGGCCCGTGAAGTAGCGCTCGAAGGCGAGCTTCCCGTCGCGCACGATCACGACCGAGTGAATGCCCGCGATCTCGCCCTTGTCGATGCGCGCCGCCAGCGCGTCGAGCGCCCCACCGTCGAGACCGACACTTTCGGGTGTCGCCGTGGGCCACGGCTCCGGCGCCGGCGCGCCCGGGCAGTCCGCCGCGCCTCGCTTCCAGTGCACCAGCTTCATTCCCATCTTTTCGAGCACTTCGTACACGTCGTGTCTCCTCAGGCCCGCCGTCGGACCGGAATCGCGATCTCGAGATACTTGCCCGGCTTCGGCTCGAAGTCCGGCGGATAGCGCTCGAAGTCCGGGCCGCCGACATACTCGAACGGCGACGCGGGCAGCCACGTGCTCCAGATCCAGCGCACGGTCGGCTGCAGCTCGGCGTGCAGATCCAGCGAGCGGATGTGGTGCTTGAAGACCGCGTAGGTCTGGCGCGGAACACTCTCGGCGATCGTGCCCTCGGGCAGGCGGTCGACGCGCTCGACCGCGACGCCGGCCACGTAGTCGAAGCTCCCGTCGCCCGGGTTCGCGTTCGTGCAGAGGCCGTACGTGCCCGGGCGCTTATGCGGGATGTCGGGCAGGAGCGGGAGAAAGCGGCCCCACAGCGCCGGGATCCCGTTCTTCGTCTCCTCGTCGAAGCGCTCGCGCACGCCGGCCACGACGAACGAATCGATCTCGCAGATCTCGGGCTCCATCTCGAGCACCTCCGACAAGTGAGTCAGTGTCTCGGCGTCGATCCGCCGCCGCCTGCGCATGCCCCCCGCGGGCCGGCGCCTCCGGTACGCGCCGGGAGTCAAGCCGAAGCAGCTCTTGAACGCGCGCGTGAACGCCTCCTGCGAGTCGTACCCGCAGTCGAACGCCAGCTCGACGAGCCGCAGCTTCGGCCCCTCCGTCGCCAGCCGCTCCGACGCCACCGTCATGCGCCGCCGCCGCAGATACGCGCCGAACGGCTCCCCCGTCAGCACGCGGAACAGGCGCGAGAAGTAGTGCAGCGAGAAGCCCGCCTGCTTCGCCGCGTCCGCGAGCGCGACTGGCTCGAGGAGGTGCTCCTCGATGAAGTCGACGCCGCGCAGGAAGCGGGCGCAAACGGAGGTGGGGTCTGCGGAATCGATGCGGCGCGCGGAGTCCATGCCGGGAACGTACACGGAGCGGTGAGCGGTGTCTTGATCGCGCTTGCGGTCCGCAAGGCGACCG
>JBGQIB010000207.1:0-6114 GCA_041498295.1 bacterium
CCAGTCATCCCAGCGCACGGGCTCGTGGATCCAGACCGAGTGATCCAGGATCGTGAAGCGGTCGTGGGCGAAGCCCGGGCCGGTGCGCCACTCGAACTCCCATTGGGAGTAGAACTGACTCGCGAAAGCGATCGCCGCCGCGTGGACGCGTGAGTCGGGCGGCAACGGGATCCGCGGCCGCAGCCACTCGCGGTGCGCCAAGAGGCGCTCCTCCGGCGGCGGCGGCCAGACCGAGTTGACGCGCCGGAACTCGATCGGACCGGCGGCGTATTCCGCCCACCCCTCGCGCTTCGCGACCTCGAGCGTGCTCGGCAAGTCCTCCGCGTTCGGTATCCGGTCCGGCATGCCCGGGCCGTAGTCAGGCCCGCTGCCAGCCGACGCGAAGCTGGCAGTCACTTCCGCAAAGAGAGCATCGCCTGCGACGCGAACGCGGCGCAGCGCGTGACTCGGCCCGTCGTCGACGGATTCGACCGAGAATCGCAGCGGGACACTGCACGGGGGCGGCCGGAGATAGGTCGCGTGCAGATGGACCAGCGCAAGCTTGCCGCTGGTCTCCGATGCGGCGAGCGCCGCGCGCGCCAACAGGTCGTACTGCTGCGCGCCGCCAAAATAGTTCTCGAGCGTCGCCGTGAACTCGCCTTCGGCCTTGCGCTCGACCCGCAACATTCGCGCGAGATCGCCGCTGGGAACGTTCGTCTCGGCCATCACATAGCCGGTACTTTCATGACCTCGCGAACCTCGACCTCGCCCCAGGTCGCGTGCGGGCAGCGCGCGGCGATCTCGAGCGCCGCGCTGCGGTCCCGCGCGACGACGATCGCGTAGCCACCAACGACCTCCTTGGCTTCCGCGAACGGCCCGTCGGTCACGGACGTCTTGGCGCCGCGTATCTCGATTCGCGCACCCGCCGGTGACTTCGGCAGACCCGCGCACTCGACGTACTTCTTCTCGCGCTTCAGCGCGTCGGTCCACTTTTCCATCTGCTGGTACTTCGAGCCGTCGGGATCGCCGTCAAAGTCGGGCCCTTCGAGAAACAACAGCATGAAGCGCGGCTCACTCGTCGGCGGTGCAGCGACGCGATCCGCCATCGCGAGGTGGAGCTCGACGAGCCCAGCGCGCGCAGCGGGGCAGCATTTGGCGATCTCCAGCGCCTCGGCCGCGTCGCGCGCGTCGAACATGAAGAAGCCGCCGATCACTTCCTTGCTCTCGGCGAAAGGACCGTCGACGAGCTGCGTCTTCCCAGCCCGCACCTTCACGCGGGCGCCAGCGTCGTCCGGGTGAAGCGGCGCGCCGCCGCGCATCCTCCCCTGCTGGCCGAGCTCAGCGGCGAACTTGCCCATCTCGGCGAAGCCGATCGCCTCGCGCGGCGCCTCGCCCCTGCGGTTCACGATCAAGAGCATGTAGTCCATGTGTGTTCTCCCTTGGGTGGGTCTATTTGCGCGCGGCCGCGGCGAGCGCGGCGCGCGTGGTCGAGCGCGTGAGCCACGCGTCGAGGCTCGGAAACGGGGTGAGGTCGAGCTTCGCTAGCCGCGCGCTCACGAGCACCGACGCGACGTTCAGGTCCGCGGCTGAAAACGGGCCGCCCAGGATGCTGCCGCGCCCGTCCAAGTGTGAGTCGAGCGCGCGCAGCGGCGGCTGCAGCGCCGCGCGCCCTTCTTCGGGCGACGGCATGCGCTCGCCCGGGTGCGTCTCGCGGAACTCCGCGCTGTCGCTCCACGCGCGCCACTTCTCGAACTGCTCGCCGCCCGCCTGGAACAACACCGCGAACAGATTGCGCTCGCATTCGGTCACCGCCCAGAATGACCACTGCACCGTGCGCGCGCGATCGGATGCGCCCTTCGGCCAGAGAGAGTCGCGCCCGTACGTCTCGGCGAGATACAGATTGATCGCAAGTGACTCGAAGAGAACGAGCGGACCATCGACCAACACCGGAACGTGTCCATTCGGGTTGAGCGCCAAGAACTCCGGGGTGCGCGTGGCGCCGGTATGGAAGTCGGTCTTCACGTGCTCGTACGGAACGCCGAGCTCTTCCAGCATCCACAGCACGCGGAACGCGCGCGTGTTCGAAGTTCCGTGGACGCGAATCACGGCGCGGGCCTCGAGACTTCGCGCACCTCGATCGTGCCCCACTTCGCGTGCGGCACGCGCTTGGCGATCTCGATGGCCTCGGCGCGGTTCGCCGCCTCGATCAGCGCGAAGCCGGCGACGATCTCCTTCGTTTCGGCGAACGGCCCATCGGTCACGATCGTTTGCGTGCCGCGGATCTCGACGTGCGCGCACGGTATCTCCGGCGGCAGTCGTGCGCCGCCGAGGTGCTTTCCGTTTCGAGCGAGCTCGTTCGTGAAGAGCATCATCTCGGCGATGCGGGGCTCGTCCGGACCGGTCATGTCCGGGCCCCGCAGATACATGAACATGAAGCGCGGCGCGCCGCTGCCTTCGGCGTGCCGGCCGTATTGCATCGCGCGCACCTCGATCACGCCGGCGCGAGCGTATGGGCAGCGCTTCGCGAGCTCGATCGCTGCAGAACGGTCCGGCACGTCCACGGCGAAGTAGCCGCCGACCACCTCGCGCCCTTCGGCGAACGGGCCGTCAGTCACGACCGCCGCACCGCCCTTCACACGGACGCGGCTAGCCTCGGACTCCGGTCGCAGCGGACCTGCCGCACCGCGCAGCACGCCTTGCTCCGCGAGCTCGCGCGCGAACTTCCCCATTTCCTCGACGCCTACGGATGCGCGCGGCGCCTCGTCGCGCCGGTCCTCGATGAGAAGCAGGAACTCCACCATTGACCCTCCTGCGAGTACGACGAGCGTACCCCCGCCAGAACGACGCCGAGTCGGAAAGAAATGTATTCTGCGCGCGAACCGGAGGGGGGCCGCGATGTCCGAAAGCCTGCTCGAGCTCCTGGCGCAGCGGCGCGGCGAGAGCTTCGCCCTGCACGAGCGCTACCTGAACACGCAACACGCGCGCGTGTTGCGCACGATCGGCTTCGACCGCCGCTACGTGCGCGCCGAGGGTCCCTACCTATGGGACGACGAAGGCAACCGCTATCTCGACCTGCTCTCCGGCTACGGCGTGTTCGCGGTAGGCCGGAATCACCCGACGATCGTCGCGGCGCTGCGCGAGGTGCTCGAGGGCGAGCTTCCGAGCCTCGTGCAGATGGACGTCTCGCTGCTCGCGGGCATCCTCGCGGAGCGACTCGTGCCGACGTTCCCGGGCGGGCTCGACAAGGTGTTCTTCTGCAACTCCGGCGCTGAGGCGGTCGAGGCCGCGATCAAGTTCGCGCGCTACGCCACCGGTCGCTCCGGCATCGTCTACTGCGAGCACGCGTTCCACGGACTCACGATGGGCGCGGTGTCACTGAACGGTGACGACATCTTCCAAGAGGGCTTCGGCCCGATGCTACCCGGCTGCCGCCGCATTCCGTTCAACGACCTCGCGGCGCTCGAGCGCGCACTCGCCAAGCGCGACGTCGCGGCGTTCATCGTCGAGCCGATTCAAGGTCACGGCGTGCACGTGGCCGGCCCCGAGTATTTGCGTGAGGCCGGCCGACTGTGTCGCCAACACGGCACCTTGTTCGTCGCCGACGAAGTGCAGACCGGTCTCGGTCGCACCGGGCGCATGTGGGCGGTGGAGCACTGGAACGCGGAGCCCGACATGATCCTCATGGCGAAGGCGCTCTCGGGTGGCTTCGTGCCCGTCGGCGCGGTCGGCATGCGCAAGGACACGTTCGACAAGCTGTTCAGCTCGATGGTGCGCGCGCCCGTTCACGGCTCGACGTTCTCGAAGAACAATCTCGCGATGGCTGCGGGCATCGCCACCCTGCGCGTGCTGCAGGAAGAGAACCTCGTCGAGCACGCGGCCAAGCTCGGCGAGGGGTTGATCGCCGATCTGCGGGCGTTGATCGACAAGCACGAGTTTCTGCACGACGTGCGCGGGAAGGGCCTGATGATCGCGCTCGAATTCGGGCAGCCGAAGAGTCTCTCGCTGCGCGCCGCCTGGAAGCTGCTCGAGACCGCGCAGCCGGGGCTCTTCAGTCAGATGATCACGATCCCGTTGTTCAAGAATCACCGCATCTTGTCGCAGGTCGCGGGTCACGGCTGCAACGTCGTGAAGTTCCTCCCGCCGCTCGTGATCTCCGAGGAAGACCGCCGCTGGATCCGCAGCGCCTGCGACGAAGTCATCGCCGACACCCACAAGGTCCCCGGCTCGATCTGGGACCTCGGCAAGACACTCGCGGGTCACGCGATCAAGGCGCGCCGGGCGTCTTAGCGCCGCGCGATCGGTCAGTGTCTCACGAAGCCGACCGCTCCGCGCTTGATGACGTGCGCCATGAGTTGAGCGCGGCTGCTGACTTTGAAGCGCCGGTAGAGCGCAGTGACATATTCATGGGTCGTCGCCAGGCTCAGGCCGAGGCGGGCGGCCGCTTGCTTCTCGCTATCGCCCTCGAGCAGGCAGGCGAGTGTCTGCCGCAGCCGTGGCGGGAGAACGTCCAAGCGAGGCTCGGTCGCGCTGACGAGCGGTCGTCCGATCAGCGGACCCAGCTCGGCGTGAAAGAAGCTCAATAGCCGGCGGTCACGCGATGAGAACTCCCGCTCACCAAGTGCGCGGTGCAAACAGATTCCGCTGATCGCCCCATCGTCTCCGATCTGGAAGACGGAAGTGAGTTGGCCGTCGATCATGACCGGCCGCAAGAAGTCGTTCCAGATGAGGGACCGGTACCACGCCGCGTCGGAGATCAGTTGCCTTCGTCTGCGAGTGATGAGCCGGCCAGGCACCCGCCTCAGCGCGCGAAAGATCGGGTCGCCCGCGGGCGTCACGCGACGCATGTACTCGGCGTACAGCTCACGGCCCCGCAGATCGAATCCCGTTCCGAATACCGAGATCGCTTCGAGGGCGCCGTACGGCCGGCTCCATTTCCCTTCGCCTCCCGTCGCCGCCGGGGCTCCGATGAGTCGGCACAGGCCCTGGAGCATGTGCGGATGCCAGAGCCCGGGATCGCTCCCCAGGTCGCGACACTCTCCGATCAGTCGGTAGGCGTCGCGCAGGTCCTGGAACCGCAGGATGCTCGACTTCGACACGAGAGTGACTCCTCTGTTTAGAGGGATTGTCGGCCAGCGCCCTCGGGAGTAACAGCAGACGTCGCCCCTAGGCGGCATAGGAGAGAAGACATGAGCTGGTTGGCTACCGGAAGTCTCTTCTTGGTAGGGCTCATTCTACCACTCGAGGCTCTCGCGGATCCTGTGAGTCTGCAGGAGTACTTCTTCGAGCTAGACGGCGCTCAGTACTCCAATACGACGACCATGCCAGGGCTCGAATCTGGCGGATTCGACACGGCAACCGGGCTCGGGATCCTGGTGCTGACTTTCGCCCCGGGAGTCAGTGGCGCCCACTTCTTCGACGCCTACTTCGATCACGAGCTGCACGTTCCCCTGTACAACGAGTACGGATCCGTCGGCGGCGCTCCGGACGCGGGTGTCTCATGGCAGATCGACGAGCCGGGCTTCGGCGATGGAAACCGGGTCGGCACCATCTTCGGCAACGCGAAAGCCAACGCGCTGGACAACGCCAATCACGTCCCGGGCATCGCGAGTAACTTTCTCGGCGATTGCGGGGCGAATGGGGCCGGGAGCCCCAATGCCGCATGCAACAACGACGTCTCGCTGGCGCTCGGCTTCAACTTCGTTCTGGCCGCCGACGAGAAAGCGGTCATCACCTTCGTCGCCGGTCAGACGGCGCCGCCCGGCGGCTTCTATCTCGAGCAGCTCAGCCCGGCCGACGGGAATCCCGCACAGGCTGCAGATAGTCTGTTTCTGACCGGCGCGCTCTCGATCCTCCCGGCGCCCGAGCCCTCGAGCTCACTGTTGATTCTCTCTGCGCTCGTCGGTCTCGCTTTGCGAACGGGGCGCGCGCGATGAAGAGACTCGCGAAGCGCACGCGGCTCGCCGTCGCCGCGATCCTGGTGACCGTGCTCGGCGCGATGAGTCATGACTCGGCCCACGCCGGAGTCATCTTCGTCACGACGACGAACGACCAGCTCAACCCCGACGGAGCCTGTTCGCTGAAGGAGGCCATCTACGCGGCCAACCTCGACAGCAACGTGATCACCAGCGGGAGTAC
>JBGQIB010000208.1:0-6007 GCA_041498295.1 bacterium
CCGTCGTCGGCCCGTGCGAACGCAGGTCCGAGGATCGCGAGGGCCCAGAGTGCTGCGACCCCAGAGACCCGACGAGTCACGAGCTACGAGTGACTGAGGGCGTGGATCTCGGCGATGTAGCCGCCAGGAAATTGCACGATCGCGGCCCGGCGCTCCGCGCTGGCATAGGGCTCGACCAACACCGTCGCCCCGACAGCCTTGGCCTTTGTGAGTGTCGCATCGAGATCGGAGACTTCATACCCGGTGAGCTCCCGGCCGTACGGCCACGGGAGTTGGCCGTCGGTCACCAGCACCGTGAGCTTGCCGAAGCGAGACTCGATGCGGATGCGCCGGTGCGTCTCGCCGGGCCGGCCGATCTCGTCGCCGGCCGCCTTCGCGTCGTCTTGGGTGACCTTCCCGTGCGCGAAGCATGTGAAGCCACGGACGAACGCCTCGACGCGGCCGGGAGACACGTACACGCGGTTCTCGGGCACGGTCGCGAGCTTCTCGTACGACGGCGCGGTCGTGTGCCAGTACAGCTGCATGTTGACGCCGCCCGGCCACTGGATCACTGCGTCGCGCCCGATCGGATCGTCGAATGGGGCGACCAGCAGGTCGGCGCCACAGGCCTGCGCGGCGCGCACGGCGCCGTCGAGCTCCGTCACGAGATAGCCCGTCCGCTCCAACCCGAACGGATACGGGATCGGCGTCTTGAAGCCGAACACCGAGAACGTCCCCGCCGGCGTGAGCACGAGCTGTGACATCGTCTGGCTCGGCGTCGGCGTGACCGTGAAGACGCCCTGCTTCGAAGTCGTGCCGCCGAACGTCGCGACGAGACTTGCAACGAAGCGATCGAAGTCCTCCGGCGCGACGTAGATGTGAGTCGTGTCGAACTGCGCGCCGACTGCGACCTCGGGCGTTTCGGCGGACGCGATCCCGGCGCAGTACAGGGCCGCTGTCAGCGCGAGCGCGCCGAGAGACCGATGCAAGCTCATGTGCATTCCTCTCGTATTCTCTCGGCGACTTAGAGCAAGTCGCATGCCTTGCGTCGAGCTGCTCGAGTGCCGATGTGGAGGCGTGACTGACAAGATGCGGGCGCGTGCCGAGACGTTGGCAGAGTGGAGCGGTCTGAGATCGACTCAGGCACACACGCGGACCGTTCCCCCGATGGCACGTTCACTGCATCGCGCCCCGTCGTATAGACTACGACGAAGAAGAAGCCATGGCACAGTTGGTGATCCGCAACGGCCGCTTCGCGACGGGCGACAACATTTCGGGTCGCGCGGAAGCCGTCGCGATCGACGGCGGAAGGTTCATCGCGGTCGGCAGCGAGCGCGAGGTCCTCGCGCAGTGCGGCCCCGACACGCGCACCATCGACCTGGGCGGGCGGCTCGGGCTCCCGGGGCTCAATGACTCGCACCTCCACGCCATCCGCGGCGGGCTCAACTACAACATGGAGCTGCGCTGGGACGGCGTGCCGTCGCTGGCGGACGCGCTCCGCCGGCTCCGCGAGCAGGCGCAGCGCACGCCGCCGCCGCAGTGGGTGCGCGTGATCGGCGGCTGGAACGAGTGGCAGTTCGCCGAGCGGCGGCTGCCGACGCTGGCCGAGCTGAACGAGGTCGCGCCCGAGACCCCCGTCTTCGTGCTGTACCTGTACGGGCTCGCGCTCTTGAACGGTGCCGCGTTGCGCGCCGTCGGCTACACGAAGGACACGCCGGACCCGGTCGCCGGCCAGATCGAGCGCGATCATGCCGGCAACCCGACCGGACTCCTGCTCGCGAAGCCGAACGCGAACATCCTCTACTCGACGCTCGCGAAGGGCCCGAGGCTCTCGCCCGACGATCAGCGCAATTCGACGCTCCACTTCATGCGCGAGCTGAACCGGCTCGGGCTGACCAGCGTGATCGACGCGGGCGGCGGCTTCCAGAACTACCCCGACGACTACGCGGTGATCGAGTCACTGCACGCCGAGCGCAAGCTCACGCTGCGCATCGCCTACAACCTGTTCACACAGCGGCCGAAGCAGGAGCTCGACGACTTCCGGCGCTGGACCAGACTGGCGAAGCCGGGGCAAGGCGACGGCTTCTATCGGTTGAACGGCGCGGGCGAAATGCTGGTGTTCTCGGCGGCGGATTTCGAGGACTTCCTGGAGCCGCGCCCGGACCTTCCCGCGTCGCTCGAGTCCGAGCTGGAGGCCGTCGTGCGCCATCTCGCCGAGCAGCGCTGGCCGTTCCGGATCCACGCGACCTACGACGAGTCGATCGCGCGGTTCCTCGACGTCTTCGAGGACGTGAACCGCGAGATTTCATTCGGCGGCCTGCGCTGGTTCTTCGACCACGCGGAGACGATCTCGGAGCGCAGCCTGGAGCGGACCCGCGCGCTGGGCGGCGGCATCGCCGTGCAGGACCGGATGGCGTTCCAGGGTGAGTCGTTCATCCAGCGCTACGGTGCGGAGCGCGCCGCGCAGTCGCCGCCGATCCGGCGCATGCTGGACCTCGAAATCCCCGTTGGCGCAGGCACCGACGCGACGCGCGTGTCGAGCTTCAACCCGTGGATCGCCCTGCACTGGCTGGTGAGCGGGAAGACCGTCGGCGGCACAGCCCTCTACGGCGAAGCCAATCGGCTCTCGCGCGAGCAGGCGCTGCGCCTGTACACGTCGGGCAGCGCCTGGTTCTCGGGCGAGGAGCGCGAGAAGGGCGCGATCGCCGTGGGTCAGTACGCCGACCTGTGCGTGCCGACCGCCGACTACTTCGCGGTGCCCGAGGCCGAGATTCCGCGGCTCGAGTCTCTGCTCACCGTCGTGAACGGCGAGGTCGTGCACGGCACTGGACCGTTCGCCGCGCTCGCACCCCCGTTGCCCCCGGTCTCGCCGGGCTGGTCGCCGGTCGCGACCTACGGCGGATACACGTCTCCGAAGGCGCGAGACCCGCGCCGCACACCGGCCTGGGGCGGCTGCGGCTGCGCGGTCCTATAGGCATGGGCGAGCCGGTCAAGATCGTGCTGCAGCGCCGCGCCCGGCCCGGGTCCGGCAAGGCCTTCGACGCCTGGGTCCGCGCGCTGCTGCAGTCCGCGCCCGCCCTCGAGGGCTCGAGCGTGATCGCCGCCGAGGGCGGCAGTCACTTCATCCTGCTGCGCTTCGCGAGCCAGGCCGATCTCGACCGGTGGCAGGCGTCGCCCCAGGTGCGCGAGCTGCTCCGGCGCGAAGACGAATTCGCGGAGGACCCGGGCGCCCCGGTCGTGCACTCCGGCTTCGAGACCTGGTTCGCGTTGCCAGGGCGCGCGTCCGACAAGCCGCCTGCGAACTGGAAGATCGCGCTCGTGACCTGGGTCGCGCTCTTCCCTCAGGTCGTGCTTCTCGCCTACCTGATCCCTCCGCAGGTCCCGTTCCTGCTCAGCGCGGTGCTCTCGACGGTGATTCCCGTCTCCGCGCTGACGTGGGTCGTGATGCCGCGCCTGACCGTGTGGCTCCGGCGTTGGCTGTACCCAACCCCGATCGAACACAAGGAGTAACCATGGCCAAGTCCCGCAAGCTCGCCAAGCGCAGCGAGAAGGGGCTCCTCACGCCCGACAACTGCGTCGTCACGCTGATCGATCTGCAGCCGCAGATGCTGTTCGGCGTGTCGAGCTTCGATCGCCAGATGATCATCAACAACAACGTTGCGCTCTCGAAGGCCGCGCGCGTCTTCGACGTGCCGGTGGTCCTTTCGACCGTCGAGACCGAATCGTTCTCCGGGAGGATGTGGCCGCAGATCGAGGCCGTGTTTCCCGGCCAGAAGCCGGTCGAGCGCAGCAGCATGAACGCGTGGGACGATGCGAGCTTCGTGGCCGCCATCCAGAAGACAGGCCGCAAGAAGATCGTGCTCGCCGGCCTTTGGACCGAGACATGCGTCGCGCTGCCGACGATCCAGGCGCTCCACGACGGGTTCGAGATCTACGTGGTCGAGGACTGCTGTGGCGACGTCTCCGCCCTCGCCCACGACAACGCGATGCGGCGCGTGGTGCAGGCCGGCGCGGTGCCGGTGACTTCGCTGTCGGTCATGCTCGAGTTACAGCGTGACTGGGCGCAGAAGGACACCTACGACGCCGTGATGGACATCGTGAGGTCGCACTACGGCGCGTACGGGGTCGGCGTCGAGTACTGCTACACGATGGTGCACAAGGCGCCGCCCACGAAGTTCCCGGAGTACGTCGTGCCGGAGGCGAGTCATGCGTAGCGCGCTCGGAGGCGAGCGCTGGCTCGCGCGCGAGGCGACCGCGATGGCGCCGTTCGCCGTCTTCGCCGCGCGCTTCTGCATCGCGCTGATCTTCCTCGCGAACGGGCTTGGCATCGTCGATCAGACGCGCGCGGCGAGCGAGCTCGCCGCCCACGGAATGCCCGAAGCACTCGTGCCCGCGTTCATGCTCGGCGGGCGAGCGCTTCAGATCGCGGCGGGCGCGGCGCTCGTGATCGGCTTCCATGAGCGGCTCGCCGCGCTGGCGCTCGCGGCATTCCTCGTGCCGGCGACGTTGGTCGCCCACGACTTCTGGGCGTCTCCCGAGGCGGAGCGCGGAGCACAGCTCGTGAACTTCCTCAAGAACACGGCGATGCTGGGCGGTCTTCTCTTCGTTGCTTTCCGGCCCGGAACGCGGCGTGCGTCGAGTTGAGCTCGAGCCCGAGATAGACGAGCGTCGCGAGCGCGAGCGCTTCGAGTAGACTGATTCCATGAGCGAAGACGCAATCGTCTTCGTCGTCGACGACGACGCGTCCGTGCGCCGCTCGACAGAGCGCTTGGTGCGTCCGCTCGGCTTCGCGGTCCAGACCTTCGCCTCGGCGCAGGAATTCCTCGACGGCGCCCGGCTGGGAAGGCCCGGCTGTCTCGTGCTCGACATCCACATGCCACGTCTGAGCGGGCTCGACCTGCAGCGGGAGCTCTTGGGCCGGGGCATCGAGATCCCGATCGTCTTCCTCACCGGTCGCGGCGACATCCCGACGACCGTGCGCGCGATGAAGGCGGGCGCGGTGGAGTTCCTGACGAAGCCGGTCAAGGGCCGCGACTTGCTCGCCGCAATCCGCGCCGCGATCGAGCGCGGACGAGTCTCGCACCAGGCGCGGCTCGAGGTCGAGGCGTTGCGCGAGCGCTACGAACGACTCACGCCGCGCGAGCGTGAGGTGCTGACACTCGTCGCTGCCGGCCTGCTCAACAAGCAGATCGCCGGAGAGCTCGCGGCCTCGGAGCGGACCGTCAAGTTCCACCGCGCGCACGTCATGAAGAAGATGCAGGCGAAGTCGCTCGCGGAGCTCGTGCGGATGGTGGAGCGGCTCGGGCCGCAGAACGGCAGCGAACCTGTTCCGACGGACAGGTAGGCGGCTGCACCAAGAGTCAGCTGCGCGGCCACCCCTGTGAACGCCACTCTCTGCGCATGGTGATGCGCTCGAAGAGTGAGGTCCCGCTCGTCGCGATCGTCGATGACGACGCCTCCGTGCGACAGTCGACCGTCCGGCTGGTCCGCTCGTTCGGCTATCGCACGGAGGTCTTCGGCTCGGGACCGGAGTTCCTGGGCTCCGGAGCGGCGGACCGCGCAGCGTGTCTCTTGCTCGACGTGCGTATGCCCGGGATGAACGGCCTGGAGGTCCAGCGCAGTCTGGCGGAGCGCGGCGCGCGCCTTCCGATCGTGTTCCTCACGGGCCGGGCCAGCGACGAGGAGGAGCGCCGCGCCCGGTCCGCGGGTGCCGCCGAGTTTCTGCGAAAGCCCGTCGTACAGGCGAGCCTGCGCGCGGCGATCGAAACCGTCATCCGAGCGACTGCTCGAGGAGATCGCGATGACAATGGAGGTTCGTGAGATGGCCGAGAACGCGGCGAGCCGCTCTACACCTTACGGTGTCGGGCTCCGGTCGCTGGTGCCTGATTCGCCCGCGCTCCCCAGCTTCGCGGTGGGCCTCGCCCCGGTAAGGGAGCTGGACGTGCAAGACGGCGGACTCGTCGGTGCGTCGGCCGCGCTTGAGGCGGCGCTCGCGCGCGCGCACAAGGTCGCCCCGACCGAGTCCAGC
>JBGQIB010000209.1:0-5946 GCA_041498295.1 bacterium
GACGAGCTGACTCACCTGCTCCTACACCAAAAAGTGTGCTTCAACTCGCCGGTATGGTTCAACCTCGGCGTGGTCGAGCCGGACGGAAGACTCGTGCCGCAGCAGGCGAGCGCGTGCTTCATCAACTCCGTCGAGGACACCATGACGTCGATCATGGACCTCGCGAAGACCGAGGCCATGCTCTTCAAGGGCGGCTCGGGTACGGGCACCAACCTGTCGACCATCCGCAGCTCGAAGGAGCCACTGGCCGGCGGCGGGATCGCGAGCGGTCCCGTGTCGTTCATGCGCGGCTTCGATTCGTTCGCCGGCGTGATTCGCTCCGGCGGCAAGACGCGCCGCGCCGCGAAGATGGTGATTCTGAACGCCGACCATCCCGACATCCTCGACTTCGTGCGCTGCAAGGCGGACGAGGAGCGGAAGGCGTGGGCGCTGATCGACGCCGGCTTCGACGGGCGCTTCAACGTGCCCGGCGGCGCCTACGAGTCGATCCAGTATCAGAACGCGAATCACTCGGTGCGCGTGCCCGACGCGTTCATGAAGTCGGTGATGAGCAGTGGCGCCTGGCAGACGCGCGCGGTCACCACCGGCAAGGTGATGGATACGCACCAGGCGCGCGACGTGATGCGCGGCATCGCCACGGCCGCGCACGTCTGCGGCGATCCCGGGCTGCAGTACGACACCACCATCAACCGCTGGAACCCGGTCAAGAACTCGGGCCGCATCAACGCGACGAATCCGTGCAGCGAATTCATCTTTCTCGACGACACGGCGTGCAACCTGGCGTCGTTCAATCTGCTGCACTTCGCGGACGACGCGGGCCGCTTCCTGACGGCGGACTTCGAGCAGGCCGTCGACACGATGATCCTCGCGATGGAGATCATCGTCGACCCCGCGGACTACCCGACGCCACGCATCGCGCGCAACAGTCACTTGCAGCGCCCGCTCGGGCTCGGCTACGCGAATCTCGGTGCGTTGCTCATGCTGAACGGCCTCGCGTACGACAGCGACGAGGGCCGCAACCTGTGCGGCGCGATCACGTCGCTCATGACCGGCCGCTCGTACCACCGCTCCGCGGAGATCGCGCGCCGCACGGGCCCGTTCCCGGAGTACGAGAAGAACCGCGCGCCATTCCTCGAAGTGATCGGGCTCCACGCGGAGTACGGCGACCAGGTGCCGCCGTCGGGAGTGCCGGACGAGCTGCACCGAGCCGCGTCTGACACATGGCACCGCGCGCTCGATCTCGGCCGGCGCGCCGGCTATCGCAACGCGCAGGTCACGGTGATCGCGCCGACCGGCACGATCGCGTTCATGATGGACTGCGACACGACGGGCATCGAGCCCGACATCGCGCTGGTGAAATACAAGTCACTCGTCGGCGGGGGCGTGCTGAAGATCGTGAATCGCACGGTCTCTTCGGCGCTGCGGCGACGGGGTTACTCGCCCGCGCAGATCGACGCGATCGTCCGCTACATCGACGAGAACGACACGATCGAGGGCGCGCCCGGCCTCCGGGACGAGCACTTGTCGATCTTCGACTGCGCGTTCACGTCGGCGCACGGCACGCGTTCGATCCACTACATGGGCCACATCCGCATGATGGCCGCCGCGCAGCCGTTCCTGTCGGGTGGCATCTCGAAGACCGTGAACCTGCCGAAAGACGCGACCATCGAGGACATCGAGCAGGCGTACATCGAGGGTTGGCGCCTCGGCCTGAAGTCACTCGCGATCTACCGCGACGGCTCGAAGCGCACGCAGCCGCTGAACACCAAGGCCGAGAAGGTCGAGGAAGTGACGGCTCCGGTTGCCGAGCCCGCGCCTCGGCGACGCAAGCTTCCGGACGTGCGCGACGCGAAGACCCACAAGTTCTCGATCGCCGGCCACGACGGCTATCTCACCGTCGGGCTGTACGAGGACGGAACGCCGGGCGAAGTGTTCCTGAAGATGTCGAAGGAAGGCTCGACCGTGTCCGGCCTGATGGACACGATCGCGGTCATGACCTCGCTCTCGCTGCAGTACGGCGTTCCGCTGAAGGCGCTCGTCGACAAGTTCAGTCACACGCGCTTCGAGCCCTCGGGCTTCACCGGAAACCCGGACATCCCGATGGCGAAGTCCGTGACCGACTACGTCTTCCGCTGGCTGGGCTTGAACTTCCCGACCGGCGAATCACTCGTCGAGGACGCGCAGGACGAGTATGTCGACTCGACGGGCCGCGAACGCATCGTGCCGATCAGCGCGAGCTCCGGCGGCGTTGGCGGCGGCAGCGCCATCGAGCCCGCGCGCGCCTTCGGCCAAGAAGACGCTCCGCCCTGCAACAACTGCGGCTCCATCATGGTCCGCGCCGGCGCGTGCTACGCCTGCCGGACGTGCGGAGAGACGGGCGGCTGCGGCTAAGGGCTTTCCCTTCAGTCAGTGACTCGACTCGGAGCGGCGATCTCCAGCTCGCTGTCCGTCGCATCTGACTCGCGTTCGTCGAGCACGTGCATCGCGCGATTCCTGCCCGAGCGTTTTGCGCGGTAGAGGGCGCGGTCGGCGGCAGTGATGATGCTCTCGACGGTCTTGGCCGTGCTCGAGATCGTAGCCGCGCCGACGCTGGCGGTGACTGGGCGGCGGGTCCACTCGAAGGCCTCGATGGCGGAGCGGACGCGCTCGGCAGAGATGCGAGCGCCGCCGGATTCGGTGCAGGCGAGGACGACGGCGAACTCCTCGCCTCCGTAGCGCGCGACCAAGTCGGTCGAGCGCGCGGTGGTCCGGAGTACGCGGGCGACGCTGCGCAAGACCTCGTCGCCCTCGGGGTGACCGAACTCGTCGTTGTATTCCTTGAAGTGGTCGATGTCGACGAGCAGGAGTGAGAACGCCTGCTTGTAGCGCACGGCGCGCGCGATCTCGTGCTGCAAGCGCTCGTCCAGCACGCGGCGGGTCGCGAGCTGAGTGAGTCCGTCGGTGCGCGACTCCCCCTTGATCTTCGACAAGAGGAGCTCGGCCCTGACGGCGCTGCGCTTGGTTGCGGCGTCGGCGCGACTCACGATGGATGCGGCCCAGAACGTGAGCGCGACCAGCAAGATGGCGTAGATCCCGGCGTAGAGCGCATGACTCGTGGGCTCGTCCCAGAGGTCGAAGTCGCGGCCGAAGCGGACGACCAACGAGAGGAGCAGCGGAGCCAGGAGCGCGAACGGCAGCATGCGGCGCGCGACCATGCCGCCTGTGCCGTCGCCGGCCAGGAGTCCGAGCAGCTCCGAAGTCGGGCGGAGTCCGACCATGCCCGCGCCGAGGGCGATCAGCGCGAGCGCCGTGGGCAGTGACAGTCCGTTGTCCAGCGCCGTCGCTGAGGCCTGGCGCAGCGCGGCGCCGTCCGCGTACGCGAGCAACGCGACGAACGGAATGGCGACTCCAATCGCGCCGAAGATGACACCAACGAGTGTCGCGCGGCGGTTGGAGAGCGGTGCGACACCGATCGAGACGCTGATGCAGATCACGCTGAGCGCCAAGAGCGCGGCGGACCGGCCGGGATTGATCCCGCCCGCGCCGCCGAGCGAGTGCTCGGGCAGGAACGCGAGCTCGAGAGATGCACCGAGCCGGAGCGCGCGTTCCGCCAACGTCCAGAGCGCGGGCGCCAGGGCGAGTGCGGCGCAGAGCCAAGTGACTGCGTTCCAGTGGTATTCGGCCGCGCGCAAGAGCGCCAGGCGCGCGCTCGCGAGCGCTCCCGCCAGCGCGAGGAGCATCAGCGCGGCGAGCGGAAACAGCGCCGTCCCGGTCCAACCGAGCCGGCGCAGGAGGGCCAGGTCGATCTGCCAGCCAGCGAGCGACGCGAGCGCGAGCGCAGCGGCGATTGCGGCGCCCGCCGCCGGAAGGACTGACGCGCGTCGACTCGTGCGCGCACTCTCGCTCACCATCTCCGCCAGGGGGACGCTCATCTTCCGCGTTAATCGGCTGCGCACCGGCCGGGCATGAAGCGCGCGAACCCCGCGACAGCGCCCTATGTATCACCGCGATCAGCGCTGCAAAGCGCGAGTGACTCTGGCAAGTGGGCTGCGCGCGGTGCGCGAGCTCGCCTCACGGCGCAGCGGCCAACACTCTCCCCGACGACGAATCAATATGGATGACCCAGAACGCCTCGGCGTCCTCCTGGCTGACCATCGCGACGACGCCTACGGCGGGTGAGAACAGGTAGTAGGCCATGTCCTGCGTGTGCGCGGGACCGATCTTGCCCTCGCAGGTGACGCGCATGACGACGGCCGCGTAGGTTCCCGCGGGTACGGTCACCTGGTACGTCCCCAGATACGTGTAAGTGCCGGTCAGCGAGCCGGAGTAATCCTGGGCCGTCGGGTCGTCGAGATAGTTCACCGACACGGTCTGGCTGAAGTTTCGCGTCGTGCCGGGCTGCATGCCCTTCAGCAGGAAGGGATTCGGAGGCGTCGTGATCACGACGACCCCTTCGTCCGAGTCGGTGACCGCAGTCATGAGGAGGTCGCCGTCGACCGTGCTGCGCAGAAACCCAGCGAGCGAGGGGGAGAGCTGGAACCGCCAAGCGGGATTGCCCCCTGGGCGCTTCCCCTTGTTGACGTTCAGAACCTGGGTCTCCCCCACGTGCTTGCCGGACGTGATCCGGTAGCTCGGCGCCTTCTCCTGCAGCGGGAAGTAGTGCGTCGGATCGTCGATCGGCGCGCTCGGCAGCGCCTTGCCGACCACGCCCGCGCCCAGCATGGAGTCCAGCTTCTGCTGGTCCGCCGCAGGCAGCTGGAGCACCGGACCCCCCGCCGACGCGAGCCCCGCCGTGGTAATGGACAGCGCGAGCGCGACGACGGCAGCCCTCGAGACCTCGAGCATCGGTTTTCTCCTTGGGCGCGGATTAGATCAGGCCGCGGATCCGATCTCCAGGGCGGTCGGCCGGGGCGATGGCCAATTGGGTTACGATAGACCCGTGACTGCCCGGCGCGATCGCGATGGACTGCGCCAGCTGTAAGCGAGCGAACCGCGCCGGCGCGCGGTTCTGCAGCGGCTGCGGAAGTCCCCTCGGCATGCGGTGCCCCGCGTGCGGCGCGAAGACCGAGATCGACTCGCAGTTCTGTGACGCATGCGGCGCTGCGCTCGCGGCGCCCGCCGCTGCGGACGCCGGCGCCGCGCGAAAAGTCGTCACGATCCTGTTCGCCGACCTGATCGGCTCGACGTCGCTCCAGGAACGGCTCGACGCGGAGTCCACGCGGCGCGTGATGGAGCGCTACTACGCCGCCATGCGCGGCCCGGTCGAAGCGCACGGCGGCAGTGTCGTGCAGCTGCTCGGCGACGGAGTCATGTGCGCGTTCGGCGTGCCGCACGTCGCGGAGGACGATGCGATTCGCGCCGTGCGCGCGGCCGTCGGCATGCAGCAGGCCTTCCGCGAGTTCGCGCGCGAGGAAGGCGAAGTCGTGGGCAACCTCGGGCTCCGCGTCGCGGTGAACACCGGCGAAGTCGTCGTCAGCGACGAGCGGCCGCAAGGCATCGGCGACCCGCTCAACGTGGCCGGGCGCCTGCAGCAGGAGGCGCGCGAAGGCGACGTGCTGGTCGGCGAGGCGACGCGGCGCCTGGTCGGCGAGCAAGTGACCTTGGCTCACTTCGGCACCTTCACGCTGAAAGGTCGCGCCGAGCCGGTGCCGGCTTACCGGGTCGTGTCACTCGAGCGTCCCGCCGGCGCGCCGGCGATCGCGTTCGTCGGCCGCGAGGACGAGCTGCGGCGACTCACTTCGCTGTTCGACGCGGCGGTCGCCGCGCCCGCGCCGCGACTCGCCGCCATCCTCGGCTCGCCGGGTCTGGGCAAGTCACGTCTGCTCGACGAGTTCGCGCGCCGGCTGGGCGAGCGCGCGACCGTGCTGCTGGCGCGCTGCGACGCGGCGGGAGGCACGACGTTCGCGCCCCTCGCCGGCGCGCTGCGCGCGCTGCTCCACATCGACGATGCCGCGGCGGGCGACGACC
>JBGQIB010000210.1:0-5934 GCA_041498295.1 bacterium
GGTCGAGCGCGAGCAGATCGGCGTCGAGCTGCCGCCCGCGATACGGGTGCAGGTCGTTGTGGAAGATCGGCACGCGCACGCCGAGCGCGCGCGCGTGCTTGTGCAGCTCGCGCATGTAGGCGTTGTGCTGCCCGAGGTCCTCGCTGGAGCGCGGCGGCGCCTCCGACCAGAGAGCGCGGCGCCGCAGCCAGCGCGAGCTCGCGAGCCGCGCGACGTTGCGCGCGCCGAGCAGGCGAATCGCGAGATCCGCGGTCGGCGATGCAAGCGCCGCGACGGGCGACGGCACGGTGTACTCGTTCTCGATCTGGAACAGCAGCAGGTTCGCGCGCGCCGCGATGCGCGGCACGATCACGTTGAACCACGCGCGCGCCGCTTCCACGTACGAGCGCGAGAAGTGGAAGCCCTCGTGCGTGCGACAGCGAGGCGTGAGCGTGGGGTCGCGCAGCAGCCACGCGGGCAAGCCGCCGAAGTCGATCTCAGCGCAGATGTAGGGGCCAGGACGCGCGATCAGGTACAGCCCGGCGCGCTCGATCAGATCGTGCAGGTGGTCGACGTCGCGCAGACCGGCGAAGTCGAAGTCGCCCGGGCGCTCTTCGTGGTAGTTCCAGGGGTAGTAGACGTCGACCGCGTTCAGCCCCGCGTCCTTCATCTGCGCGATGCGATCGCGCCAGAGGACGCGCGCCGGCAAACGGAAGTAGTGAAGCGAGCCGGCGCGCACGATCACCCGCCGCCCGTCGACGAGCAGGCTGTGGCGATCGAACGTGACTCGCACGCTTACTCGTTCGCCGCGAGCCAGCGTTCCGCGTCGAGCGCGGCCATGCAGCCCGTGCCCGCCGCCGTGACCGCTTGCCGGTAGATCGGATCCATCGCGTCGCCGCAGGCGAATACGCCGGGAACGTTCGTGCGCGTCGTGCCCGGCTGTGTGAGCAGATAGCCCTGCGGGTTTCGGTCGAGCACGCCGCGAAACAGATCTGTGTTGGGTCTGTGGCCGATCGCGACGAATAGCGCGCCGACGTCGAGCTGCGTCTCCACACCGGTGCGCACGTCGCGCACGCGCACGCCGGTCAGCGCCTTGCCGTCGCCCAACACCTCCGCGACCTCGGAGTGCCAGACGAAGCGGATCTTCTCGTGGTGGCGCGCGCGCTCGCGCATGATCATGCTCGCGCGAAGATCACCGCGCCGGTGAATCACTTGCACCTGACTCGCGAAGCGCGTGAGGAAGAGCGCCTCCTCCATCGCGGTGTCGCCGCCGCCGACGACGGCCATCGCGCGGCCGCGGTACAGCGCGCCGTCGCAGGTCGCGCAGGCGGACACGCCGCGGTTCACGTACTCCTGCTCGGACGGGATCCCGAGCCACTTCGCCTGCGCGCCGGTCGCGACGACCACCGCGTCCGCCTCGAAGCGCTCCGCCTCGGTCTCGACGGCGAACGGCTGGCTGCCGAACTCGATCGCGATCGCGTCCTCGAAGCGAATCTTCGCGCCGAAGCGCTCCGCCTGCTTCTGGAACAGCTCGACGAGCTCCGGTCCCGCGACGCTCTCGGGAAAGCCCGGGTAGTTCTCGACCTCGGTCGTGATCATGAGCTGCCCGCCGAACGCCGCGCCCGCGATCACGACGGGCTCGAGCTCCGCGCGCGCCGCGTAGATCGCCGCCGTGTAGCCCGCGGGTCCGCTGCCGATGATCGCGAGGCGAACGCGCGTGACGGGCTTCATGAATCGAAGCGGATGTTGCGAACTTCGTACTCGCGCTTGCCCTTGGGTACGACCACCTTCACGTGATCCTCGATCCGTTTGCCGATCAGTGCGCGCGCGACCGGGCTCGAGACCGAGAGCAGGCCGCGCGTCACGTCGGCCTCGTCTTCGCCCACGATCCGGTAGGTGACCTCATCCCCGGTGTCGAGATCCTCGAGCACGACGGTCGTCCCGAAGCGCACTACATCGGGCGGCTGTCCGCTGGTATCGACGATCTCGGCGCGCGCGAGGCGATCCTCGATCTGCCGGATGCGCGCCTCGGTCATCGCTTGCTTCTCCTTGGCGGCGTCGTACTCGGCGTTCTCGGAGATGTCGCCGTGCTCGCGAGCGCGGCCGATGGCCGCGGAGATCGCGGGCCGCTCCACGCCCTTCAGGCGACGCAGCTCTTCGGAGAGTTGGTCGTGACCCTTTGGAGTCATGTGGACCTTCGGGCTCAGCGCGCGTCCTCCGCCACGATTCGAAGCAAGGTAGTCGTGCCCGAAATCCGCTGTCAACGCGCCGGCCGCGTTCCGCGTGCGCTTGGGCGCTGCTAGACTGCGGCACCCCCGTCGAGGAGATTCCATCGTGACGACGCGCCTTTCTCACTCGCGGAGCGCGCTAGCCCTGCTGCTCGCCTCGCTCGCCATCCTCGCCGGCTGTCGCGGGAAGCAGGAGGCCGTGAACCCACAGGTTCCCGCGCTTCGCTTTGCGGGCGTCGACCTCGAGTACGCACTCGACCGGATCATGACGGAGGCCGGCTGGGTCGTCGGGCTCGACGAGATCACTCCGAAGGATCGGAGCCCGGACCTCGCGCTCGTGCGCGTCGATCTGGATGTGCCCGCGGGTAGCCTCGACGACGCACTCCGGATTCTGCGCGAGAAGGTGGGCGGCTTCGACTACAGGCTGGAGAACGGCGTCGTGTACGTGCGCAGCAACCTCTTGGTCAACACCAAGACGCCGCTCGACGTCCCGATGCTGAAGGGCGGCCATTTCCACGGGGACCTCTCGGGGCTCGTGAAGGCCATCATGACCGAGCACCCGTCGAGCTTCATCATCATGGAGCACTTCCAAGACGGCTTCGAGGGCCCGCCGGTCGACCTCGAGATTCCGCCGAACTCGTCGGTGAAGGACGCGCTGCTCCTTTACGCGAGCACCGCGAAAGCGGGCTGGGTGATCCGCCGCGCGGGTCAGATGACGCGCGATGCGAGCGGCGCAACCACGATCGTGGGCACGTCGATCCAGGCGCGAGCTCCGCGCAAGACCACTTCGCGCTTGCCGATGGTGTTCAACAAGCTCTCCGGCGCTGCCGCGCTCGCCGACGCATCGGAGCGCTTGAAGACACCCCTCCTCGTCTATGACCGTTCGGTGCTTCAGGACGTGCGCGGGATTCTCAACCTGGCGCTGCAGAGCGATCCGAAACAGCCGCTCAAGGAGTCACTCGACAATCTCGGCGCCTCCGGCTTCGGTCCGGCCAGCTGGCACTTCCACTGGCGCGAGGAGGACGGGGTGCCGGTCGTGCGCACCAATCACTTCCTCTTTTACCTGCGCGGGCGCGACCTGATCTCGGCGCCGCTCCTCGGCGGCGAGTTCGAAGGCAGCCTTCCGGAGCTCGCGCGCTGGATCAACACACACCAGAAGTCGCCGAACGGGGAAGTTCTGATGGGCGGCGAGATCGCCGCGGGGATGCCGACGGCGAAGCTCAAGATCGAGTCGGGAGAGACGGTGCACCAAGCTTTGCTCGAGTTCGCGAAAGCCTCGGGCACCTCCCCCTACGTGCTCGTGCTCGACATGCAGAACCCGTTCACGGGGGTGCTCATTCAGGACCCGCGGGCCTGGAGCGGCGCTTATCTGCAGGATCTCTCCGAGTGGCACAGCCGCCCCGGGGACGAAAGCGCGCTCGGCATCGTGACCCACCCTAAGTGAGTCGCTCCTCGAGCACGCGGATGATGTACCCGATGATGAGCAAGTTCGGGAGCCGCCCGCGCATGTCGTCGAGGTCGAGGCCCTTCTTCTCGCAGTCGTCCGCGAAGCGATCCGCGTAAGATGCGAAAAACTCGAGCATGTCCATGCTCACGTTCTTCGCGAGCATCGTGTTGATGTCCTTGACGTCGAAGTCATCGAACATCTCGGTGAACTCGATCGCGATCTCACGCCCGGTCATGCTCGACCCCTCTTCCGACGCTGTCCGTCCGACGCTGCGCTTGTCACTCGAGCGCGCACCCACGCCGATCGAGCAAGTCGATCATGCCAGCGCGACGACGCGCGAGTCAACGCAAACACGCGGAGTTGCACGCGCGACTTCGCCGCAAGTCACCGCCTAGAGCGGCGCACGCGCAGGATTTTCGCTCTCGTTCTGCGTGCGGAAGTGGATCTCCAGCGCGTGCTCGTCGTCGGGAATCTCGACGTCTTGGAAGAGCGAGTCGCGCACGAGCACCGGCGCGTCGGCGCGCAGCGCGACGGCGATCGCGTCACTCGGGCGCGCGTCGATCGCGAGACTGCGGCCGCGCAGCTCGAGCTCGATCACCGCGTAGTACGTGCCCCCGCGCAGCTCGGTCACGACGGTTCGGCGCACGTGCCCGTGAATCTGGTCGAACACGCTCTTCAGTAGATCGTGTGGGTTCGGGCGCGCGCTCGGTTGGTGCTCGAGCGCGCGCTCGATCGACTCGGCTTCGAATTCGCCGACCCAGATCGCCAGCGTTCGCCCGGGTTCGCCTTCTTCGACGAGCTCGACCAAGGGCGACGACGTCACTGGATCGATGCGCACCGCGGCAACGTGCACGCTGCGCAGGTGGTCGTCATCGGAGCGGGGCGGCCCGCAGGCCAACAGGAGCGCAAGTACGCAGGCGACGTGCAGCTTCGCGAGAGCGGATCTTTGCGCCACGGCGAGGTTCCTTCACGCTAGGCTCCCCCCCGCCGCCTCGAATCTATCATGGGGTAAGCTGCGGCGGATGCGCGCAACGGAGAGCCTCTCGGCGCTGGTCCTCGGCGCGATCACGCGCGACGTGGAGCCCGGGGGCACGTCCTCGCCGGGCGGCGTCGTGCACTACGCCGGGCTCGCGTTTGCCGCCCTGGGAGCGCGCACGCGCGTGGTGACGCGCTGCCGAGCGGAGGACGCGCACGGGCTGCTTGCGCCGCTGTGCGCCGCCAGGCTGGAGACGCGCGCGCTCGCGAGCCGCGAGACCACGACTTACGCGAACGACTACAGCGGAAGCGAAGACCAGCACGAGCTGCTCGCGGCCTCGGATCCGATCGAGCCGGGGGATCTGCCACTCGCCTGGCGGCGCGCGGACGCGATTCACCTGGGCCCGCTGCACCGGCGCGATCTCTTGCCAGAGACGTTGGCCGTGCTCGAGGGTCGGGTGGGCATCGACCTGCAGGGTCTCGCGCGCCAGAGCTCCGCATCGGGCACGAAGCTGGCGCCGAACGCAGAGCTCAAGGATTTCCTCCCACACGTGTCCGTCGCGAAGGCGGCCGAGGAGGAGATCGCGGTGCTGCTCGAGGGCATGTCGCTCGAAGAGTTTCGCCGCGAGTTCGCGCTGGCCGAGCTCCTGGTCACGCGCGGCGCGCGCGGCGCGCTGCTGGTGACACGGAACGGTGTCGAGGAGATCGCGGCCGTTCCGGCGCGGCGCCGCTTCCCGACCGGCGCGGGCGACGTGTTCCTCGCGGCCTATCTGTTCGCGCGCGTTTCGCGCCGCGAGCCGCGCGCGGCCGCCGAGTTCGCCGCGCGCGCGAGCGCGGCGCAGATCGAGCACGGTCATCTGCCGCGGGGGTTCGCGCTCGCGGAGCCGGCGGCGTGAGGCGCGTCTGCCTCGCGCTGCTGCTCGCACTGTGCGCGGGCTGCATCGTGGACATGGGCACCACGAAGACGGTCACGCCCCCGGAGGCGCACGTGCCCGTGCCGGACAAGTACAAGGCCGATCAGGCGCCGGAGCTCGTCGACAGCGAGGTCCCGGGTTGTAGGCGCGCGCCGTCGCTCGATCCGAATCTCTACTACTGCGCCAAGGACGAGCACTGGTTCCGCTACGCGCTGAACCGCTGGTATCTCGCGTTCGCCTGGGACGGAAATTGGTTCCCGGTCGGCGACACGGATCTGCCGCGCGCGCTCGCGGCCATCACGCCCGCGCCCGAGGAAGTGAAGAAGTCGCGCGACGACCGGCTGAAGGAGCTCGACAAGAAGCTCGAGCAGATAGAGCTAGAGAAGGAGCA
>JBGQIB010000211.1:0-5926 GCA_041498295.1 bacterium
AGCTCTTCAAGTGCGAGGCCCAGCCTCTCCCCGTCGTGAAGAAGGCCAACGGCGCCGCCTGTGTCTTGCCGGACGAGTGCGCCTCCGGCCGGTGTCAGTTCTTCAAGTGCGAGGCGCAGCCCCCTCCCGCTGTGAAGAAGCCCGATGGCGCCACCTGTGTCTTGCCGGACGAGTGCGCCTCCGGCCGGTGTCAGTTCTTCAAGTGCGAGGCGCAGCCATAGGGCAAAGTTGGGCGATTGAGGCCAGCGCTTGGCGCGGTGTCACGGACCCCAACGGGGAAGTTCTCCATGCAAGCGTGAGCAGAAATCACCCTCACGCAGGATTCGGCTCACTGAAACAGACCCTCTACAGTTTCCCTTCGGGAAGCCTGCTCAGGCTCTGAGATCCGAGCAGAGGCGCTCGGCTTCGCTTCGATCAGCGTCAGACACTTCAGCGCCTGACCGTTCGCGCACGCGTCGTGCAGGAAGTCGTAGGCCCAGACGTGATTCGCGCCGCTTGCAGGCAACGGCCTCGGTCGGTTCGCTGCGATTCTCCGTCGAGGACGGCGCCTCGGCACCTGGAGCCCCGCGCCACGCCAGATCCGATGCGCCCGGTCGGGGCTCATCGCCGTCCCGCGTCGCTCGAGATACACCAGGATGCGTCGGTAGCCATAGCGCAGATACTGCGCGCCGAGCTCGCGCATCGCCGCCACCACCGGCGCGTCGCGCGCCGCGAGCTTCGACTCGTATCTCATCGTCGACCGAGCCACCGAGAGCAATCGGCAGGTGCGGCGTACCGGAATGCCTCGACCGCGAACGAACGCCACCTGCCGTCGTCGTACGCCCGCGGTTGCATTTCTTGCCGCCACCTCGCACATCACCTCGATCTCGAGGTCGCGCTCGGCCACGAGCTTCTTCAGGCGACCGTTCTCGTGCTCGAGCTATCGCAGCCGTCGCACGTCCGCGGGCTCGAGCTGACCGAACCGCTTGCGCCAGGCGTAGATCGTCTACTCACTCACTCCGTGTCGCTTCGCGACCTCGCCGACCGGCGATCGATCCGCTTCCCGCAGGATCTTGACCATCTGCTCTTCGCTGAACCGGCTCTTCAGCCATTTCCGCAGGATTCAATCGGGTCGAAAATCGCCTAGCAGGTCAGGAGCTTCAGCTCCTCGTTCTGGAGGAGCACGGTGAACACGACGCCTGCGAAGGCAAGACCCGTGAACAGAACTTCGAGCGACGTGTAGATCTCGCCGACCCCGGCATCCGCACCGATGACCCGCGGGGCCTACGACCTCGCCGGGAACCACAGCAGGGCTACACACACAAGTGTCGCCAGAGCCATCTTGCCCGTCGGCCGCTGCGGGGTGTCCCGACGCACGCTCTCTCGGTCACTGCCCCCTCACCTGGGCCGGTCGCGCGTGAGTCGCGCGAGTTTGCCGCTCGCGGAACCCCGCGTTCGTGAGGAGATTGTTGGTGGAGGCGCCGGGAATTGAACCCGGGTCCGTCTGGCTTCCTTCGCCCGCGTCTACGTGCGTAGCCCCGTGTTTGATTTAGCGGCCGATTTGGCTTCGGTGCTCGCCTAGTCGGTCGCGATTCGGGTATGGTCTCGTCCGCCTCCCCCCGACGAGGACTTGGACCAGCCTGCTGATTTTATGACACCCCCGCGACTCAGCAGGCGTCGGTCGCGGGCGTGCTTGCTGTCCTAGTTTTTAGCTAAGCAGCGAGAGCGAGATTTTCGTTGGCAATTAGATTGCCTTCGCCGCGAGTTTTACGAGGACTCGGCACCTCGGCACGCAGCGGACGACCTCGACCATCCGTCGAAACCGATCGCCCCCAGAACGGGGGCATACTAAAGGGCCGGCCATGTACGTCAAGAAGACCCCAGGGCTAGTGCAACTCTGATGGCCAACGGCGTCGTCATCTTGCGCAAGGGCCGCGAGCGCTCGGTCGCGCTCGGTCATCCGTGGGTGCTGTCGGGCAGCGTACTCCGCGTCGAGGGCGAGCCGGAGCCCGGAGACGTCGTGGCGCTGCATGACGAGTCGGGGGCGGTGCTGGGCTTCGGCGACTTCGACCCCGACGCCCAGCTGCGCGTGCGCATCTTCGCGTTCGGGAAGGACGAGCCGGATGCGCAGGCCTGGCTCGAGGCGCGGCTCGGCGCAGCGCTCGCGCTGCGGCGCAACCACCCGCTGCTCGCGGGCACGGATGCGCTGCGGCTCGTGCACGCGGAAGGCGACTTCCTGCCCGGGCTCGTGATCGATCGCTACGCGGACTTCGTCGCGCTGCGGGTCGGCACGCCGGCGATGGCGCGGCGCGCGGCAGAGATCGGGGAGATCCTGCGCCGGCTCACCGGTGTGCGCGCCGCTTGGCTGCGCAGCGAGGGCGCGGCCGGCCATGAGCTATTCGGTTCGATCCCCGACGCGCCGATCGAGATTCAGGAGTCGGGCCGCCGCTACTCCGTCGACCTCAAGCATGGACAGAAGACCGGGTTCTACCTCGACCAACGCGACGCACGCGATCTGTTCGCGAAGCTCGCGCGCGGAGCCCGGGCGCTCGACTTGTTCGCGCACACGGGGGGCTTCGCGAGCGCGGCGCAGCAGGGCGGAGCGCGCGAGGTGATCGCAGTGGAAGCTTCGCAGCAGGCCGTCGAGCTGGCGCGCGTGAACGCGCCCGGCTGCGAGCTCGTCTCCGCCGACGTCAACGAGTTCCTGCGCCGCGAGCGCCGTCTCTTCGATCTGATCTCGGTCGACCCGCCGCCGTTCGCCAAGAAGAAGCGCGACGTGCCCGCGGCGTGTCGCGCATACAAGGACTTGAACCTGCGTGCGTTCGCGCGCGCGGCCGAGGGCGCGCACGTGCTGACGTTCAGCTGCTCGCATCACGTCGCGCCGGAGCTGTTCCGCAAGCTCGTGTTCTCGGCGGCGCTCGACGCGCATCGCGAGCTGCAGGTGTTGGGCGAGCTGCGCGCGCCGCCGGATCATCCCGTCTCGATCCGCCATCCGCAGGGCGAATACCTGAAGGGATTGCTGGTGCGCGTGGGCGGCGCTGCGTGACACGTCGCGGTGTACAGCGCGCGCTCGCGATTCTGGCGATTGCGGCGGGCATCGGCGGGCTGATCTGGCTCCGCCTCGCGAGCGGCGTCGAGTGGCGGCCGGAGTCACTGCGCGACGCGATCGCGGATCTCGGCGTGCTCGGTCCGCTGGCGATGATCGGCATCATGACGTTCCGCCCGTTTCTCGGCCTGCCCTCGTGGCTCGTGATGCTGGCGACGGGGATGCTGTTCGGGCCGGTGCTCGGCACGGTGTGCGGCGCGGTCGGCGGGCTGCTCGGCGGCGCGCTGGTGTTCGGAATCGCACGCGCACTGGGGCGCGAGCCGGTGCAGAGGTATCTCGGCATCGGCGCGCTGCGCTCCTTCGAGGAGTTTCTCGCGCTGCGCGGCGCGCCGTGGCTGGCGCTCTACACGGCGATCCCGATCTCGTGGCTGACGCCGGTCTTCGCGGGCGCGGGTCTCTCGCGCATGCGCTTCGCGGTGTTCTGCAGCGCGACCGCGCTCGGCTTCGTGCCGCGCGCGGCGCTGTTCGCGGTCGCGGGGCGCGCGGCGGTCGAGCCGAGCCTGCGCAACGTCTCGCTCGCGGTCGCGCTCGGAATCGCGGCGCTGATCGGCACGTTCCTGGCGCGGCGCTGGCTCAGCGCGAGGCCTTCGGCTTCGGAGTGAGTCCCGTATCGGCGCGCTGCACTGAGAGCAGCACGCGCTGAAACCAGGGACGGTAGAACTCGAAGTCCTCGATGCGCGCGTCGGCCATGACGACGAGCACCCAGCCGTCGCCCCAGTCGATGACGTCGGTCTGCTCGCCACGCTCCGTGCCGCGCGCGATCAGCCGCACGACCGGCGCGCCGTCGAGCTCGAACTCCTCGCGGCGCACGTCGTCGCCCTGCGCGCGGCTCTTCGCCGCCAGGAGCGAGAGGTGCGCCCCTACACTGCCGCGTGACGCCACGACCTGGATCGACGCATCGTAGTCCCACGAGACGCCGTCGACCGCGATCCAGCCGCTCGGCGTCTTGATCGCCTGCCAGCCCTTCGGGAATTGCACCTGGAAGCCGTGGCGCGGGTCGAGCGTCTCGCCCGCAAGCTTCGGCGGCTCGCGCCGCACTTCGCGGAGCTTCGGAGCGTGCACCTCGCCAAGCCGCGCGTAGACGGTTCCGGGCGCAAGCGCGTAGAGCGCGCGCAGAGTGTTCTTGTCGTGCTCGGAGAGCGCCTCGATGCGGCGGTCACCCGCGACCGCGTACATCACGTCGCCGGCCAGGGGGCTGTGCTGGCCCGACACGCCGAGCAGGTGGCCGATCTCGTGCAGCGCGACGGCGCGCACCTGGCGCGGCGTCAAGAGGCCCATGGGATCGGCAATGAACACCGAGGCATCGCGCGGCGCGAACGCGATCTCGACACGATCCGGTGTAGCCCCGGCGTGCTTCACGTTGCAGCGGTCGGCCTCGCCATGGACGACGCCGAGGACCTGCCCTTGGTCGACCTCCTCGATCTCCGCGAGCAGGTGAATCGTCAGCTGCGCCTCGCTCGCGCGCGCCGCGCGCGTGAAACGCTGTGGCCCGCCGATCGCGCGCTGCCAGAGGGCGAAGGCCTCGTCTACGGCTGTGACGTAGTCCTCGGGGCTGCGCGTGCTCCATTCGCCCGCGAGCGCCTCGGGAATCACGGGTGACTCGACGAAATAGTGGAGCGGGAGAGCGTCGTCGGCCCAGCGGCACGCGACCAGCGCCTCGCTGCCGTCGGGCAGCTCCTCGCGGTGCATCGCCCAGGGCAAGTAATTCGGTTCCGGCTGCGGGCCCGCGCGCGCGCTGAAGCGGAAGTAATCCCAGCGATTGTGCGTGTACTCGATCGGCGCGCTGCGACACGAGCACGCAGCGGCGACGGCGAGCACGAGCGCTGCGGCGAGCTTCATCCGCGCTTCGCGTGCCGCCGGGTCGCCTGGCGCACGCGCATGTCGGCCTCGCGGGTCGCGATCGCCTGGCGTTTGTCGTGCAGCTTCTTGCCGCGACCGAGGCCGAGCTCGACCTTCGCGCGGCCGTTCTTCCAGTACATCTCGATCGGCACGATCGTGAGCCCGCGCTCGCGCAGTCGCCCGCCGAGCCGGTGAATCTCGCGCCGGTGGAGCAAGAGCTTGCGCACGCGCTCCGGCAGGTGATTCGCGTTGCCGGCGTACGCGTACGGGGCGATGTGCGCCTTGTGCAGGAACATCTCGGTGCCACGCACTTGTGCGTAGGCGTCACTGAGGTTCGCGCCGCCGGCGCGCAGTGACTTGACCTCGGAGCCGGTCAGCACGAGACCCGCTTCGACCGTCTCCTCGATCGTGTACTGGAAACGCGCCTTGCGGTTCTTACAGATGCTCTTGTGTGTCGGCTCGGCCAAGGCGGCCCGAGCCTAGCGGAGCGCGTTCTCCGAGTCGACGAAGCAGATGCGCGGCTGGAAGTCGCGTGCCTCCGCGTCGCTCATCTGCGCGTAGCTCGCGATGATCACGAGATCGCCCGGCTTCACGAGATGCGCGGCGGCGCCGTTGATCGCGATCACCCCGCTGCCCGGCTCGCCGCGAATCACATAGGTCGCGAGGCGCGCGCCGTTGGTCACGTCGTAGATCTCGACCCGCTCGTTGGGCCACAGATCGGCGGCGTCGGCGAGCTCGCCGTCGATCGTGATCGAACCTTCGTAGTCGAGGTTCGCTTCGGTGACGGTGGCCCGGTGAATCTTCGACTTGAGGAGCGTGCGCAGCATCAGAGCGTCTCCGCCTCGAACAGAGTGTTGTCGATCAGGCGCGTCCCTTCGAAGCGCACCGCGAGCGCGAGCACCGCGGGAGCGCCGACCTCGCGCAGCGGCTCGAGCGTCTCCGCGTCGACGAGCTCGACGTAGTCGACCTCGGCGAGCGGCTCCTTCTCGATGCGCCGCCGCG
>JBGQIB010000212.1:0-5914 GCA_041498295.1 bacterium
ACCTCGAGCTGTTCGAGCCGCGCGATCGCCCGTTCGAGCCGAGCACGCGCATCGCTGCCGCGCGTGCGATGGAGAGCGCGGCGCACGCGCTCGACGCGCGCATCGGCGATTCCGAGGGCTCGCAGGCGGCTTCGAGCTTCGGCGAGGTCACCTACGGCAACAGCGCCGGGTTTCTGGGCGCGTACGCGTCGGCCCGACACTCGATCGTGGCCGAGTCACTCGCGCGGACCGAAGGCGGAATGCAGCGCGACGCTTGGTACAGCTCCGCGCGCCGCTGGGACGCCCTCGAATCGGCCGACTCGATCGGGCGCCGCGCGGCCGGGCGCGCGCTGCGCCGGCTCGGCGCGCGCCGCGTACCAACCTGCGAAGTGCCCGTGATCTTCGATCCAGTCACTGCGCCGAGTCTCTTGCGCCAGCTCGCGGGCTGCGCGAGCGGCTACTCGATCTACCGCGGCGCGAGCTTCCTCGCGGGCAAGCTGGGGCTGCGCGTCGCGAGCTCGGCCGTCACGATCGTCGACGACGCGCGCCTGCGCGCGGGACTCGGGAGTCGCCCGTTCGACGGCGAAGGCCTGGCGACGCGGCGCAACGTGTTGGTCGAGCGCGGGCGACTCGCGAGCTACGTGCTCGACACGTACTCGGCGCGCAAGCTCGGCCTGCGCACCACGGCGAACGCGGTGCGCGGCGGCGGCGCGTCGACCGCGAACCTGTGGCTCGAGCCGGGCGCGAAGACGCCGGAAGAGATCATCGCCTCGACCCCGCGCGGTCTGTACGTCACGGAGCTCATCGGCCAAGGTTTCAATCCCATCACCGGCGACTACTCGCGTGGCGCCGCGGGAATCTGGATCGAGAATGGCGAGCTCGCGTTCCCGGTCGAAGAGATCACGATCGCCGCGAACTTCGCGCAGATGCTGCGCGACATCGACGCGATCGGAAACGACCTGGTCTGGCTCGGCGCCACGGCGGCGCCGACCCTGCGCATCGCGCGCATGACCGTCGCCGGAGAATGAGAGGAGCCCCCCGATGACTACGCTCTATGACTTCAAGCAGAAGACACTCGAAGGCAAGGACAAGAACCTGGCCGACTTCAAGGGTAAGGCGGTGCTCGTGGTGAACGTCGCGTCCAAGTGCGGACTCACACCGCAATACACGGGGCTGCAGAAGCTGCACGAGAAGTACGCGGCGCGCGGCTTCCTAGTGCTCGGCTTCCCGTGCAATCAGTTCGCAGGTCAGGAGCCGGGCAGCGAGGCGGAGATCGCGGATTTCTGCGAGCGCAATTACGGAGTCACTTTCCCGATGTTCGCCAAGCTCGAGGTGAACGGCGCGAGCCGCGCGCCGCTCTACCAGTGGCTGACCTCGCAGCCGACGCAGCCCGACGGCCCGGGCGACGTGATGTGGAACTTCGGCAAGTTCCTGCTCGACAAGCAAGGCAACGTCGTCGCGCGCTTCAACCCGCGCGTCGCGCCGGATGCGCCGGAGCTCACCTCGGCAATCGAGAAGACACTCGGCTAGAGCGATGAAGGCGCGCGAGGTCGAGCGCGCGCTGGCGCGGCTGCGCAAGATCTGTCTCGCGCTGCCGGAGTCGAGCGAGCGCCTGTCACACGGCGAGCCGACGTTCTTCGTCGGCGCGAAGAACGGCAAGGGCGGGAAGGTGTTCGTGATGTTCGCAAACGACCACCACGGCGACGAGATCGTCGGCTTCTGGTGTCCCGCCGAGCCGGGCGCGCAGGCGACTTTGATCGAGGCCGACCCAGTCCGTTTCTTCCGGCCGCCCTACGTCGGCCCGAGCGGCTGGATCGGGGTGCGGCTCGACCGGTCCGTCGATTGGGACGAGATCGCGGAGATCGCGGCGGATTCCTGGCGCCTGGTCGCGCCGAAGCGGCTTACAATGCGCGAGTGAGTTCGCAGCGGCTGCTCACGCTCGTGATGACCGATCTCGTCGGCTCGACGGAGTCAGTCGCGCGGCTCGGGCCAGCAGACGGCGAGCGCTGGAGGCAGCAACACGTCGCGGTGTTGCGCGGCGCGCTCGCGGCGAACGGCGGTCGGGAGCTGCAGATGCTCGGCGACGGCATCCTTGCCGCTTTCGCGAGCGCTTCCGCGGCGGTCGGCTTCGCCGTCTCGGCCCAGCAGCGGATCGCGCAGGTGAACGCGCGCCGCGACGCGCTTGCACCGTTCGGACTGCGGGTCGGCATCGCGGTGGGCGAGGCGACGCAAGACGACGAGGGAGTGCACGGTCTCGTCGTCGTCGAGGCGGCTCGGCTCTGCGCCGCTGCGCGCGGCGGCCAGGTCCTTGCGAGCGCGCTCGTCGAGGCGCTCTGCGCGACGCGGCAGGACGTCCGCTTCACATCGCTCGGGATGCTGGAGCTGAAGGGGCTTTCCGCGCCCGTCTCCGTCGTCGAGGTGAGGAGCGACCGCGAGCACACCGCGCGCGCGATACCGGTCCCGGCGACGCTGGTCGCGCTGGAGAGCTCGCACTTCGTCGGGCGCGCGAGCGAGCGCGCCGCGCTCGCAGCGGCCTGGGCGCGCGCCCAGCAGGGCGAGCGCCGCACGTCGCTCATCGCCGGCGAGCCCGGCATCGGCAAGACGCGGCTCGCGGCCGAGCTCGCGCGCGGCGCGGTTGCGAGCGGCGCGATCGTGCTGCACGGCCGCTGCGACGAGGATCTATCCGCGCCGTTCCAGCCGTGGCTGCAGGCGCTGCGCCACTACGTCGCGCACGCCGAGCCCGCGGGGCTGCGCGCGGATCTCGCGGAGTCGGCGGGCGACCTGGCGCGTCTCCTTCCCGAGCTCGCCAAGTTCGCTCCGGCCGGGGCTCCGCAGCCGCTCGACCCGGAGAGCGAGCGGCTGCGCCTGTTCGACGCGGTCGATCACCTGCTCGCGTCGGCGTCGCGCGCCGCGCCGGTGCTCGTCGTGCTCGACGATCTGCACTGGGCGGACAAGCCGTCGCTCGTCTTGCTCCGCCACCTGGTGCGCTCGCCGCGACCGGCGGCGCTCCTGCTCGTCGCGACCTACCGCGAGACCGATCTCGTCCGCACGCATCCGCTCGCGGAGATGCTCGCGGACCTGCGCCGCGAGTCGTCGGTCGAGCGCCTGCTCCTGCGCGGGCTCGACGAAGGCGAGACCACGGCGCTGCTGGCGGCGCGCGCCGCGCATGACGTGCCGGCAGCGTTCGCCAGGGCGCTCCACGCCGAGACCTCGGGCAATCCGTTCTTCGTCGAGGAGGTGCTGCGCCACCTGGCCGAGACGGGTGCGCTGCGCCACGAGGCGGGGCGCTGGACCAGCGACCGGCGCATCGAGGAGCTCGGGATCCCGGAGAGCGTGCGCGAGGTCGTGGGCCGGCGTCTGTCCCGGCTGTCGGAAGCCGCGAACCAGGCGCTCGGCGTCGCCGCCGTGATCGGCCGAGAGTTCGACGTGGGGAAGATCGAGGCGGTGGGCGGACCGGCCGGCGACGCGCTCCTCGACGCGCTCGACGAGGCCGTACGCGCGCGCCTGATCGGAGAAGCGGCGGAAGCTCCCGGTCACTTCGTGTTCGCGCATGCGCTTGTGCGACAGACGCTCTACGAGGAGCTCAGCAGCGCACGGCGGGCGCGCCTCCACTGGCGGATCGGGGACGAGCTGGAGAAGCGCTTCGCCGGCGCGCTCGACGAGCACGGGAGCGCAATCGCCCATCACCTGTGCGAGGGAGCGCTCGCCGGCGATCTGCTGCGCGCGGTCGATGCGGCGCTGCGCGCGGCCCGGCGTGCGGCGGAGCTCTACGCGCACGAGGAGACGATCGGACAGTCGCGGCGAGCGCTCGCGCTGCTCGATCACACCGGGCTCGAGGAAGACGAGCGCCGCTACGAGCTGCTGATGGTGCTCGGCGAGGCGCTCCTGAACATTGCGGGCGAATTCCGCCCGACCTTCCTCGACGCGGTCGCGCTCGCGCAGCGCAATGGCTGGGGGGAGCGCGAGGCCCGGGCCGTGCTCGGGGCGACCGCCTGGTGGGAGCTCGAGGCGTCCGCAGTCCTGGATCAGCGGCGCGCGATCGACCGGGCGATCAGTGCGCTTCCGGCGGGAGACAGCGAGGAGCGCTGCTCGCTGCTGTCTCGACTCACCTTCGTTCGCTCCGTCACCGACGATCCGGCCGCGCTCGAGCCGCTCGCCGACGAGGCAGTCGCGATGGCGCGCCGGCTGGGCGTTCCCGACATGATCGCGTGGGCGCTGGGCGCGAAGTTCTTCCTGTTGATCAACACGCCGCGCCTGCGAGAGGCCGAAGCGCTCAGTCGCGAGTACGAAAAGATCGCGCAGGGCGCGGGCCGGGCCCGCTTCGGCGTCCTGGCCGCGCGCAGCTTCGTCCAATTGAGTCTACGTCGAGGCGATCGGAAGGGCTTCGACCGCGACCTCGAGGGGATTCGCGTGTGGTTGAAGCGGACGCGGTTGAGAATGGGCATCATCGCTGGCCTGAGGGCGGCGGACGCGCTGGCCGCGGGCCGCTTTGCGGATGCGCGCGCGCTCGCGTCGGAGCTCCGGGGTGGCGCGGCGACGAACCTGCCCTTCCGCGCGGTGGTCGTCGCCGCACGCCTCGAAGAGGGTCGCCTGGCGCAGGTGGCCGACGCGGTGGAGCCGTTCGCGGCGAGCATGCCCCGCTGGGCCCAGGCGTACCGCTGCGTCGCCGCCTCGGCGCGGGCGGCGCTCGGGCAGCTCGACGCGGCGCGCGCGTTGTTCGACGAGCTCGCGCGCGACGACTTCTCTGCGCTTCCGCGCGACTGGGCTTGGCAGCTCTCGCTGCGCCACCTGGCGGAGACGTGCGCGCTGCTCGGGAGCGCGGAAGGAGCGCGCCAGCTCGAGCCGCACATCGCCGCGTACTCGGGCCAGCTCCTGGTCGCCTTCGGGATGGCTGCAATCGAGGGAGCCGCGGATCGCGCGCTCGGCCAGGTGCTCGCGACGCAAGGCCGCCTCGACGAGGCACTCGACTGCTACGCGCGCGCGCTCGTGCTCGAGGAGGGCTTCGGCGCGACCGCGCTGGCCTCGCGCACGCGCTACTGGTGGGCGCGCGCGCTGCTCGAGCGCTCTGCCCCGGGCGACCGCGATCGCGCCCAGACACTCGCTTCCGAGTGCGTCTCGGTGACGAGCTCGCTCGGCATGGCGCACCTCGAGTCGAGCGCGCGGGCCCTGTTCGCTTAGGGCTCGCTACCAGGGCTTCAGCGCGAAGAACCCGTCCGGCTCGACGACGCTGCCCGGCGGCGCGTCCGCGATCTTCACGAACAGGCTAGCCCAGTCGCGGAAGATGCCCGGCGCCTGCCCATACCAGGTGAATGACTGGAAGTCGACGACGCGGATCTTGCCGCCCTCGTGATCCGCGGCCATGGCGTTGATTTCGTGCGTCTTGCCGTCGCGGGTGCGGCCCTCGAACGCGACTGAGCCGTGCTCGTTGAGCGTCGCGGCGGTGCCTGCGGTGAACCCGAGTATCGGGCCGGCGGCAAGCGAGCCGACGGCGATCGCGTTCAGCCACGGCTTGTTCGGCGTGAGCATCGTGATCGCGAGCTCGATCGCGAGTGTCTGATCATCCGGTGTGTCGACCACCTGGAAGTGGTGCTTCGGGTCGTTCTTGAAACTGTCGATCACCGCCTTCTGAAATTCGACGGCGCACTTGGCCAGATCCGCCCCGAGCTCCTTCTCGCCCAGGCTGAGCTTCTGCCAGAAGTCCATCTTGAGCACGTGCTCGGTGTTGACCGGCGCGACGTAGATCTTCGTGTACTTGGAGAAGTCCGTTTTGGCGTCCCACCAGACTCGGTCGAGCGGGATCTTCTTCTCGTACTTCATCCAGTTCGCGTCGGGGTCGAAGCCCGCGTTCGCAACCGGCGCCGGCGCCATCACGCGGTCGGCCCACGCACAGCCACCGACCACGGCGGCGCAGAGAACTACACAGAGCACTCGAGTC
>JBGQIB010000213.1:0-5906 GCA_041498295.1 bacterium
CACCCCCCCGCCCAGGTGCCCCCGGCCCCGCGCCTGCCCCCCTTCCCGCCGCCCCCCCACGCGCCGCCCGCCCGCGCAGTTAGCCGCAGGCGAACGAAGTTAGTCAGATCCGGCTCTTCTCGAGCGAGGCATGGAGGCGACGGCGCAGCGCGAGGACGCCCTCGCGCGGAGCCCGCAAGCGCCGAAGGCGCGCGCAGTGAGCCGCAGGCGAACGAAGTCAATCGGGCTCGTACCCCAGGTTCGGCCCTAGCCAGCGCTCGATCTGTTTGACCTCGACCCGCTTGCGCGCGGCGTAGTCGGCGACCTGATCGCGGCCGATCTTGCCCACGCTGAAGTAGCGTGCGCGCGGATGCGCGAGATAGAGCCCGCTGACGCTCGCGGCTGGTGTCATCGCGAAGTTCGAGGTCAGGTCCATGCCGATCTCGCGCGCACCCAGGAGCTCGAAGAGCGCCGGCTTGACGCTGTGGTCGGGACACGCGGGGTAGCCGAGCGCCGGTCGGATGCCGCGGTACTTCTCGGCGATCAGATCCTGATTCGAGAGCTTCTCGTCGCGCCCATAGCCCCACTCGCGGCGCACGCGCGCGTGCAGCCACTCCGCGAATGCCTCCGCCAGTCGGTCCGCGAGCGACTTCGACATGATCGCGTGGTAGTCGTCGAGCTCGGCCTCGAAGCGCTGCGCGACTTCGTCGGCGCCGATGCCCGCGGTCACCGCGAACGCGCCGACGCTGTCCACGACGCCGCTCGATAGCGGCGCGACGAAGTCGGCCAGACAGAGACACGGATCGGTGTCGTTGTTGGTGCGCTGCTGGCGGAGCATCGGGAAGCGCGCGACCTCGCGCTTGCGCGACGAGTCACTGAACAGGACCAGGTCGTCGCCGTCGGCGTTCGCCGGCCAGAAGCCATACGCGCCGCGCGCGCGCAGCTCCCTTCCGTCGACGAGCTTGCGCAGCAGCGCTTTTCCATTCTCGAAAAGCTCGCGCGCGGCCGGGCCTTGCACGGGGTGGTCGAGCAGGGCGGGGAAGCGGCCCTTCAGCTCCCACGCGGTGAAGAAGAACGTCCAGTCGATGAACTTCTCGATCTCGGCGAGCGGCGCGTCGTCGAGCAGCCTGCGGCCGATGAATTCCGGCGTCGCCAAAGTCTCCGGCGAGAAGTGGAGCGTCGGTCGCCGCGCGCGCGCGTTCGCGAGAGGGATGAGAGCGCGCTCGACGCGCGATGCGTGCGCGAGCCGCAGCCGTTCCTGCGACGCGCGGTTCTTTCCGTCGAACTCCGGGCGCTTGTTCGCGTCGAGCAGGCTCGAGAGCACGCCCACGACACGGGACGCGTCGATCACGTGCCCCGTCGGCGGCTCGTACTGCGGAGCGATGCGCACCGCCGTGTGCTGCGTCGACGTGGTCGCGCCGCCGATCAGGAGCGGCAGCCGGAAGCCCTGCCGCTGCATCTCCTTCGCGACGTTCACCATCTCCTCGAGCGACGGCGTGATCAGCCCGGAGAGGCCGATCGCGTGGCAGCCTTCCGCGCGCGCGGTCTCGAGGATGCGGTCCGCGGGCACCATGACTCCGAGGTCGATCACTTGGTAGCCGTTACAGCCGAGCACGACGCCGACGATGTTCTTGCCGATGTCGTGCACGTCACCCTTCACGGTGGCGAGCACGATCTTCCCGGCTGAGGTCGAGCCCGCCTTCTCCTTCTCCATGAACGGCTCGAGATACGCGACCGCGCGCTTCATCGCGCGCGCGCTCTTCACGACTTGCGGCAGGAACATCTTCCCACCGCCGAACAAGTCGCCGACGACCTTCATGCCCTCCATCAGCGGGCCTTCGATCACGTCGAGCGGGCGCGGGAGCTTCTGGCGCGCTTCCTCGACGTCCTGCTCGATGAAGTCGACCAGGCCGTGCACGAGCGCGTGCGAGAGCCGTGACTCGACCGGCGCGTCGCGCCAGGACAGATCGACCTCGCGCTTCTTTCCCGAGCCCTTCACGCGCTCGGCGTACTCGACCATGCGCTCGGTCGCGTCGGGCCGGCGGTCGAACAGGATGTCCTCGACACGCTCGAGCAGCTCCGGCGGGATGTCCTCGTACACGCCGAGCTGCCCGGCGTTGACGATGCCCATGTCCATGCCGGCGCGCGTCGCGTGATAGAGAAACGCGGTGTGAATCGCCTCGCGCACACGCTCGTTGCCGCGGAACGAGAACGAGAGGTTCGAGACACCGCCCGAGATCTTCACGCCCGGGCATGCGGCCTTGATGAGCGGGATCGCCTCGAGGTAGTTGAGCGCGAAGCGCGCGTGCTCCTCGATGCCCGTCGCGATCGCCAGGATGTTCGGGTCGAAGATGATGTCTTCGCCGACGAAGCCCGCGCGCTCGGTCAGCAGCTTGTACGCGCGCCGACAGATCTCGAGCTTGCGCTCGGCGGTCTCGGCCTGGCCGCGCTCGTCGAAGGCCATGACGACCACGCCCGCGCCGAAACGGCGCGCGACCTCGGCGCGCGCGAGAAACTCTTCCTCGCCTTCCTTCAGCGAGAGTGAGTTGACGATCGACTTGCCCTGCAGACAGCGGAGCCCCGCTTCGATCACGCGGAAATCGGAGCTGTCCACCATCACGGGCAGGCGCGAGATCTCGTCATCGGCGGCGATCTGATTCAGGAAGCGAGTCATGCTCGCGGGGCCATCGAGCATGCCCTCGTCCATGTTGACGTCGAGGATGTTCGCGCCGCCGCGCACCTGGTCGAGCGCGACCGCGGCCGCCGCTTCGAAGTTGCCCGCTTTGATGAGCCCCTCGAATTTCTTGCTGCCGGTGAGGTTGGTGCGCTCGCCGACCATCACGAACGGGATCTCGGGCGCGAACGTGAACGTCTCGAGCCCGCTGAAGCGCGTGCGCCGCTCCGTGAGCACCGGAACGCGCCGCGGCGCGAGGCCCTCGACCGCGGCCGCGATCTGGCGGATGTGCTCCGGGCCACTGCCGCAGCACGAGCCGATGATGTTCACGAGCCCGGACTCCGCGAACTCGCGCATCAGCGCGGACATGGTCTCCGCGGTCTGGTCGTAGCTGCCCAGCGCGTTGGGCATGCCCGCGTTCGGGTGACACGACACGTACGTGTCGGCGATGCGCGAGAGCTCCTCGAGATAGGGGCGTGACTCGCTCGCGCCGAGCCCGCAGTTCACCCCGACACTGATCGGTTTCACGTGGCGGATCGAGTTCCAGAACGCGTCGACGGTCTGGCCCGAGAGGTTGCGCCCGCTCTTGTCCGCGAACGTCACCGAGACCATCACGGGCACGCGCTTGCCGCGCGCCGCGAATACGTCCTCGATCGCCACGATCGCCGCCTTCGCGTTCAGCGTGTCGAAAATGGTCTCGATGATCAGCGCGTCGACGCCGCCGTCGAGCAGCCCTCGCACCTGGGTCGCGTACGCGTCGCGCACCTGGTCGAAGGTCACCGCTCGGAACGCGGGATCGTTCACGTCGGGCGAGAGCGAGAGCGTCTTCGGCAGCGGGCCGAGGTCGCCGACCACGAAGCGTGGCTTCCTCGGCGTCTTCGCGCTCCACTCGTCTGCGACGCGGCGCGCGAGGCGGGCCGCCTCGAGGTTCAGCTCGGCCGCCACCCCCTCGAGTCCGTAGTCCGCGAGCGAGATCGACGAGCCGTTGAAGGTCGCGGTGATGATCAGATCCGCGCCGGCCCCGAGATAGTCGCGGTGCACCTGCTCGATCAGCTCGGGGCGCGAGAGCACGAGCAGTCCGTCGTGTCCCTTGATGTCGTGCGTGTGATCGCGGAAGCGCTCGCCGCGCGTGTCTGCCTCGCTGAGACCGAAGCCCTGCAACAAGACACCCATCGACCCGTCGACGATCAGGATCTTCTCGTCGAGCAGCTGGCGCAGCAGAGCGTCGCGCGGGGGGCCCATCGTGCGGGGCATGTTACCCTGGCGTTCGGGGGAGGAAAGGCCATGTCCGAGTCCGACGTCGCCGCACTCACGGCGCCGCTATTTCGCGACCGCTTCGGAATCGATCCCGGCGCGCTCGACACCGCCTTCGCGCACGTGCTCGAGCGGCCGCTCGACTACGCGGACCTGTTCTTCGAGTACACGACGCGCGACGCGGTCGCGCTCGAAGAGGGCATCGTGAAGAGCGGCAGCCGCGCGGTCGAGCAGGGCGTCGGCGTGCGCGCGCAGTCGGGCGAGCGGCAGGGCTACGCGCACTCGGACGAGATCACGGTCGAGAGTCTGCGGCTCGCGGCGGGCGCGGCGCGCGCGATCGCCGAGGGTTCACCGGTGACGCGCAGCGTGGCGCTGCGCGGGCCGAATCGACCGGCGCTCGATCTGTACCCCCTCGCGCAGGCACCGACCGATGCGTCGATCGACACCAAAGTGCGTCTCCTCCAGGACATCGACGCCTACGCGCGCAGTCGCGACCCGCGCATTGCGCAGGTGATGGCGAGCCTCTCGTGCGAGGAGCGCCAGCTCATGATCGCGGCGAGCGACGGCACCTGGATCACCGACGTGCAGCCGCTCGTGATCCTGCGCGTGCAGGTCATCGCCGCGCAGGGCTCGCGGCGCGAGACGGGCTCCCAAGGCGCTGGCGGGCGCTACTCACTCGAGCGCCTGCTCGATCCGTCCTCCTGGAAGGCGCAAGTCGACGACGCGGTGCGGCTCGCGCTCACGAACCTCGAGTCGGTGAGCTGCCCCGCGGGCACGATGGACGTCGTGCTCGGCCCGGGCTGGCCCGGGATTCTCCTGCACGAAGCGGTCGGTCACGGGCTCGAGGGCGACTTCAACCGCAAGAAGACCTCGGCGTTCGCCGACCGCATCGGCCAGCGAGTCGCTGCGCCGGGGGTCACCGTGATCGACGACGGTACGATCGCGAGCCGGCGCGGGTCACTCAACGTCGACGACGAGGGCACGCCGACCGGGCGCAACGTCTTGATCGAGGACGGCATCCTCGTCGGCTACATGCAGGACCGCTTGAACGCGCGACTCATGGGCGTCCCGGCGACCGGCAACGGCCGTCGCGAGAGCTATCAGCACCTGCCGATGCCGCGCATGACCAACACCTTCATGCTCGCAGGTCAGGACGATCCCGGAGACATCCTGCGTTCGGTGAAGAACGGCCTGTACGCGGTGTCTTTCTCGGGCGGGCAGGTCGACATCACGAATGGCAAGTTCGTGTTCTCCGCGAGCGAGGCGTACCGCATCGAGGACGGAAAGATCGGCGCGCCGGTGAAGGGCGCGACCTTGATCGGAAACGGCCCGGACGTATTGCAGCGAGTGACTCGCATCGGCAATGACCTGCGCCTGGACGCGGGCATCGGCACGTGCGGCAAGGACGGGCAGGGCGTACCGGTCGGCGTCGGCCTGCCCACGCTGCGCATCGACGGAATCACCGTCGGCGGGACGAAGGGCTAGCGTGGACAGCGCGCGCAATCTGGTCTCGTTCGCGTTGGACCGAGCCCGCGCGGCCGGTGCGTATCAAGCCGAGGTCGCGCTGAGTTCGGGCGAGGCGTTCGAGACGCGCGTGCGCGGCAGCGAGATCGACTTCGTGAAACAGTCGCGCGAGCAGGGACTCTCGGTGCGCGTGTTCTGTGGCGGCCGCGCCGGTCTGTCGTCGGCGGCGACGCGCACGTCGGACCTCGCGCGCGACGTCGTCGCGCGCACCGCGGCCGACGCGGTCGCGCTGGCGCGCGCGACGGTTCCCGATGCCTGCGCGGGTCTTCCCGACGGCGGCTTCGCCAGCGAGATCCCGAACCTCGAGCTGTTCGAGCCGCGCGATCGCCCGTTTGATCCGAGCCCGCGCATCGCGGCGGCACGCGCGGCCGAGAGCGCGGCGCACGCGTTCGATCCGCGCATCGCCGACTCGGAGGGCTCGCAGGCGGGCTCGAGCTTCGGCGAAATCGTCTACGGCAACAGCGCCGGCTTCCTG
>JBGQIB010000214.1:0-5905 GCA_041498295.1 bacterium
AAGCGCCGCTCGCCGCGCGCGAATTGACACAACCCCCCCCGAAGCCCATCTTCCGCCACCTCGGTGCGGGGTGGAGCAGTCCGGTAGCTCGTCGGGCTCATAACCCGAAGGTCACAGGTTCGAATCCTGTCCCCGCTACCAAACCAGCTCCATCAGCGTAGCTGGCCGCATGGTCGAACGCGTCGAGATCTCGCGCGGTTGCGCGATCGAGCTCGGAGAGTGCGGTCACGTCGTCTCGTGCGATGAGGGGAGCCTGAGGGGACTCGACGAGTCGGGCGAGCAGATCTGCCGGAACCTCGCCTGGCTCGAGCGTGAGCGCGGTGCGGTACTCGTCGCCGCCAGCCCACTTCGCGTAGTGGCGCACAGTCACTCCGAAGTCCGCGTGACCGAGCTGCGTCGAGACGTAGCCGAGCTGCACGCCAGCGCTCAGCAGCTGGCTCGCGAACGTGTCGCGCAGGTCCTTCGGGCGCCGGTGTCCGATGTCGGCGGCCTGCAGGATCCGCGGCCATACGACGTTCCGGAAGGTGCCGACGGGGCGGCGAAGCACGAAAGTGTCGGGCGCCGGCCGCTCGCGCTGCCGATGAAGCGCGAAGAGTGCGCCGCGGAGCCTTCGGGAGAGCTGAACCTTCCGCGCGCGCCCGCTCTTCGGTGCCTCCGCCTCTCCGCCTCGCTGTCGGCTCGTGTCGATCAGCAAGGCGCGGCGCCGGTCCTGATCGTCGTCACCCCAAGTGACTGCGCGCCAGCGAAGGCCGAGCGCCTCGCCAACACGCAGCCCAGCATCACGTAGGAGCATCACGAGCACGTGCGTCTCGAGGCCCTCGCCGCGCGCCGCCTCGAGGAGCTTCGCGATCTCAGCAGGGTGCTCGATCGGCCGGATGTCGCGGCCAGGATCGTTCTCCGCCCTGCCCCGCTTGGTTCGCGACTTCCTTGAGAGCGTTCGGCGGAAGCCATCGACCGGGTTCGACTCGATGAGCCCCAGCTCGAGCGCGAAGGAGAAGACGGCTGCGATCGCATCGAGCAAGTTGCGGCCGGTCTTCATCGCGAGCTCGCGCCGATCCACCGCCTGCGCCCACCACTCGCCTAGAGCCGGCTCACCGATCGCGTCAAGCCGAAGTTAACCGAGCTGCCCCATGATGGCTCCGGACTCGGCCAGCGCATGCTCGCGTTCTCGCTTGGTCGTCGGCGCCAGTCGCGCCGTGTCCTCCTCGAGATACTTCGTCGCAAACTCCGCGAATCGAGGCGCCTCAGCACGAAGTGCCATGCCCAGGCGCCCGACGCCCTTCCGCTCCTCCCACAGATCCCGAACCGATGCGGCCTTGTCCCAGTCATCGGTCTTTGTCGAGAAGCGGAAGCGCTTCCCTTGCCACACGCGCTCGTAGTAGATCGAGTCACTGCGCGCATGCAAGTTGCGGTACTTGAGGCCGCGGGGCTTGGCCTTCATGGCCTCCTCCCAAGTGAAGTCCGGACCAACTCAGCCCTCTCCGCCTAGATCTAGATCGGGGGGCAGCGGAGCTGGCCGCTTCCGCCGTCGCCTCGGCTTCTTCACCACGCTTGCGACAGTCGGCTTTCTGGGTGTTCGCTTCGGCAGCTCGCAGCCGTTCAAGCACTGCCACGAGCCGCGGCGGTAATGGCCGCCTCCCGCGAGGTTCGCGGTGTGAGTCGCTCCGCAGACCTTGCACTCCATGAGCCCGCTGTGGGGGTCGATCAGCTTCATCACCTTCGGTGTTGCCACGAGTTAATCCTTGTGGCGTTCCCGGTGCGGTACTTGAGGCCGGTGGGCTTGCGCTTCATGGTGTAGTCCGAGTGTCTGGGCGGAGCTCGGGATCATCGGCGCTCACGCAGTGAAAGACGAGAGCGACGCTCGCCCGCTGACCCTGTGTCGCTGTTTCGCTGTCCGGCATCATCCTAAGCTCGCGCTCGTCGCAGTAGCGGTTTGCATCGTAGACCGCTGCTTCGCGTGCCGTCGCCGCGCCCCACATCGAGTCGTAGGTGACGATCAATTCGCGACCGTACGGCTGTACGCGCCCGACATAGGGGCCAGTCGCGCATCCGAGCGCCAGGCTGAGCGCCGCGGAGGCGCAGAGGCTGCGGGGCTTGGCCGTCATGGGCTGCCCCCTAGTCGACCGAGGTTTGCGCCAACAGCCTTAAAGCGCGGGGCAAGGCGGTCAAAGTCCCGGTCACACTCAACCCCGAGCCGCTGTGCGGCTTCTTCAGCGATGTCGTTCAGGACCGACGCTGCAAGCAACATGCTCCACTCACCTCTGCCGGCAGTCACGCGTGCAACAAAGGCGGCTCCGACGCGGTCAACGACCTCCTCGAGTGACTGAGGCTCGCCGTGAACCGAGTAGCTCAAGTGCTTGTACACGATCGGGATATCAGCGCTCACGCGTTGCGCGTCGACGAGGTCGGACATGCGACCGCCGAATTTCCGCTCTGCAAAGTGACCCGCGCGAGTCTTGAACCTCGTCCAACTCATCCAAAGGAGCTTGAGTTCGCCATCTTTGAGACCTCGCTCTCGAAACGAACGTCTGAACCTGCGTTGGGTCGCCTCGATCTGCTTGCGCGTATTCCCTCCGCTCGGATCTCCCCACTTCGCCTTGTCCGCCAGACGGAATAGCTCGAGTCGATTGGTAAGAAGGAACCTGAGATATCTCTTGGCGCGCCGCTTCGGTTCGCGAAGAGTGATCCACATCAGATTGACGAGCAAAGCGCTGCTTCTCGGATGGATGGCGTTGGCCGGTGTCGTGATGATCCACGACCTCGCGAACTGGCAACCCGCAGATTCGTGAGAGCGCGTAGCCAGGCTGAACTTCTTGAGCGGCGCCGCGCACTTGGGTTGGTCTCGAAGCGATCGCCTTGGATCTCTCGCTAGACATCGCGCTGCTCGTGACTACTTCAGCATGGCTCGCGATCGCGTACTGGGCGTTCGCCCGGTCGCGCCTCGCCTCGAAGGCCGACGGATAGGTTGCGTCGCCCATGGCGCGCCTCGTCAGGACCTGGCCCGCGAAATGCGTCGCTGATGAAGGTGACCACGGTCATGCCGCCACCTGCGGTGGGCATGCGATGAGCGAACCAAGAGGGGAGCCACACGTGACTGACGAGGAGCACTGGCAACGAACGAGGGAGCTTCTGGCCGGCTTCGCGACCGCGCTGGCGCTTCTTGTGTGTATGCTCGAGGCAGATGCGCCGCTCCCAGCCGGCAAGCTCGCCGAGCGGCTTCGGGCGGCCGTGCGTACGGAGAGCACATCGCCCGGTACTGAACTCGCCTTCGAGGCGATCATCGGCGAGATTGATCGACTCCAAGGCCGCTCGGATGGGCAGCCCGACACAGAGTTGTTTGGTCGGCACCTCCGACTTGTGAAGTCCGAGCCCGACGAGCCTCCCGATTCAGGGAGCACGGGCAGCTGAGCGGCGGCCGACTCACCCATCGCTCGGTTCCTCGAGCGCGATCTCCAAGCGCCGCTGAGCGTCGTCCGCCTTCTGCGCGAGCTCGTGCACTTCGGCTGCTCCCACCACTCGAGGAGCGCGCGCCGCGGGATCGCGTCGACGTGCAGCGCGCCGAGGTGAGAGACCAGTGGTCCGTCCCTTCGCAGATACCCTTCGCGGTCTTCGCGCGTCGAGCCCGCGAGGTGCGCCGTCGAGACCTCGCGCACCGGTTCTAAGCCGTCGTGCAGCTCTGCGTCGATCGCATCGCGCATCTGCGCCGCCGCGTGCCAGTTACTAGTGCCGAGCGAGCGCCGCACTTCTTGGCCATTCACGATCGAGCGGAAATAGATCGTCTCGCCACGCGCCTCGAGTTTTCGGAACTGAGCGCGCGTAGTGGCGCGCGGTGACTCCGACATCCGCGCGCCCGAGCTTCACCGAGACCTAGCCCGACAGGGCGCCCGCGGTGAGCAGCTGCAAGGCAAAGGTGTCGCGCGCGCGTTTCAGCACGCGCTGCTAGTCGACGCGCTGCTGCGGACCGGCAGACTAGGCGCGCGCGATGCACCGATGCGCGAACTGAAGGTCGTCGATTCAATTGTCGAAAAGCAGCGACAGTGGCGCCGTGGCCGATTGGTCGGGAGCAGCTTCCCTAGAGTCGCAACCCCTACACGGCGCGAGGGTTCCTCTGGCGCCGCTGGTCCACCGAGGGGACAGTCATCGGCCGTAGCCTAGCGACGAGGGAACGGGGGCACGCGGAACAGTGGCAATTCACAAGGTTGTGGTTCGATTCCAAGACGGGCGTCTGTTGAAGGGGTCCACTGCGGACTTCATCCCAAACAAGGACCTCTTTCACCTCTCGCCCGCGGATGCCCCGCCGGGCGCTAAGCCAGTGGAGGTCCGGTTCGTCGAGCTCAAGGCTCTGTTCTTTGTGCGCGACTTCGCCGGGAAGCCACGTCCGCAAAAGGACCCGATCGAACCCCAGCCGTCGCTACCCGGCGCCGGCAGAGGGATTCGCGTCATGTTTCGCGATGGCGAGATCCTCGTCGGGACTACGCACGGCTATCAACCAGGCCGGCTCGGGTTCTTCGTCGTCCCCGCGGACGCGGAGTCGAACAACGAGCGTTGCTTCGTCATCTCGTCGGCCACTCACGAAGTGGCCTTGCTCTAGCTCTGGGATCGAGTCGCAGCGCTGAAGGCGGGATGGCCGCGCGATCGGCTCGCCGAATGGCAAGCCGACAATGTCAATGCCAGCGGGCCGCGCCGACTCGTAGCTCCTGTGACCTGCCGGCTTTCTTCGGCGCAATCGACTCTAGAAAATGGCTCTGCCCAGGATCTTCGATGTTGGCTGACTTCTCGCGAACTCCGTCGGCGTGAGATGCCCGAGGCTCTAGTCCCGCTTGCGAAGTCCGCTGGGTAGCGCCACGGATGCCTCCTCGTGGTAGGTTCCGTGTCCCACCTGGAACACGACCCAGGAAGCGATCGGCTCGTTGCCGGGTGGACTTGGGGCCTGTCGACTCGCTCTTCGTAGTCAGCAGGTCCCCGGTTCGAGTCCGGGCGTCGGCTCCAGATCTGCCGCGGGTCGGCTTCTACTTCCCGATCACGCCCGCGATCGTGTTGCTGGGCCGATCCAGGTCCTCGCGGCGCGCTTGTGGGTCGAGGACCGCGATCAGATACTGACCCGCGACCGAGCCCGCGCGCGTGAACGAGACCTTCACGGTGCGCGTCGCGCCCGGTGCAACGCCGCCGACCGAGCGTGGTACGGCGAGCAGGCTGTCGCCCGCGTCTAGCGCTGCGTCGCTCGATAGATAGAGCGCGATCGGGACGCCTTGCGAGCTCGCCGAGCCGTCGTTGCGCACGGACAACACGCCCGTGATTCGCGACTGGCCTCCGCTCTCCATGACTCCCAGGCTCACCCACTCGCCGGCGAGGTCCGGCAACGTCACGCGGACCGTTCGCAGCTGATTCCGGTCGAAGCCACGGCTCCTTCCATAGAGACCCTGCGTCGTCCCGTCGGGCGCGAGCGCGAGTCGAACCCAGTGGTCGGCGGCGTGAGGGAAGACAAGTAAGGCGCGCCACCCGACGCCGTCGTGATACGCGTAGACGACGACGTCGGCGGCGTCTCCGCCGCGGTAGAGCTGGTCGTGGAAGAGGACCGCGGGGTGGTCGTGCGGCCCGATGGCGAGGGCGGCGGCTTGCGGCGCGTTCGTGATGCCCGCCGGGAAGTCGCTCGGATCGTAGAGGTTCTCCGACTGCCAGATGACTCCGTCGAAGAACAAATGCCGGACCGTATTGACCACGTAGTCCTCCAACACCACGTGCGGGCGCTCTTGGGAGTCGAGCGCGAGCGAGCCGATCAGCATGGAGTCCGTACCCAGGCTGGTCAGGACCCAGTCGCCGGACATATTGGTCGCGTACCCAGGTCCCGGAATCACCCGCCCTTGCAGCATGACGTGCGCGTGGCCGGCAGAATCGAGCACGAGCG
>JBGQIB010000215.1:0-5898 GCA_041498295.1 bacterium
GGTGTTGAACGGCCCGGTGCAGCGGATCATCGCGCCAAAGACCGACTCGTCGAACCCGTCGTAGCGGATGTTCTCCTGGCCGATGCGCGCGGCGACGATGGGCGTGGTCGGCGTGACGAGCAAGTCGACTGACTCGAAGGCGGTGCGCATCGACACGCTGGGCGCGTCCCGCGCGCGCAGTCCGAGCATCAGCGACCTCGCGTCGGGCGCGGGCGGAGAGAGCAGCTCGCGCACGTCGGCCCCGAAGTCCGCGGGGCGCGTGCGCAGTGAGTGCGCGTGGATCTCCTGCGCCTCGGCGAGAACCAGTCCGAAGATCGCGCCGAAGCCCTCTTCGATGCCGCGAATCTCCACGTCGCGCACGTCGGCGCCGAGCCGGCGCAGCTCGGCGAGCGCCTGCTCGACGGCGGCGCGGACCTCGTCCTCGAGGCGATCGAAGAAGTACGCGCGCGGTACGCCGATGCGAAGCCCGCGCAGGCCGCCACCGAGCTCGCGCGTGGAGTCGTCGACCGGCGTTCGCACCGTCGTCGCGTCGGCCGGGTCGTACCCCGCGATCGCGTTCAGGACGAGCGCCGCGTCCTCGACCGTGCGCGTGATCGGGCCCGCGTGGTCGAACAGGTACGAGAGCGGCAGCACGCCCGCCTTGCTCACTCGCCCGTAGGTCGGCTTCAAGCCGACGACGCCGCACACCGACGCGGGCATGCGGATGCTGCCGCCGGTGTCAGTGCCGGTGGTCGCGGTCGCGAGGCCCGCGGCGATCGCGGCGCCCGAGCCGCCGCTCGAGCCGCCCGGAATGTGCGCCAGGTTCCACGGGTTCCGCGTCGGGCCGAAGTGCGGGTTGTTCGTCGTCACGCCGTACGCGTACTCGTGCGTGTTGAGCTTGCCGAGCAGGATCGTGCCCGCGTCGCGCAGGCGCTTTGCGACCGTGCAGTCCTGGGCGGGAACGTGGTCGGCGTGGATCTTCGCGCCGCCGGTCGTGCGGATTCCCTCCGTCTCGAATAGGTCCTTCAGCGCGATGGGGATGCCGTGCAGCGGACCGCGGATCCGGCCGGCCGCGAAGTCCTCGGTCGCGCGCCGCGCGTCGGCACGCGCGCGCTCCGCGGTCACGGTGACGTACGCGTTGACGCGCGGGTTCAGCCGCTCGATGCGCCGCAGGTACGACTCGGTCAGCTCGAGCGGTGAGAGCTCGCGCGCGCGCAACGCCTTCGCGGCGCGTGCGATGGTCAGTCCAGACAGATCGAGATCGCTCATGACGCCTCCACCGCTTCCGGACCTCCGGGAACCGGCCGCTCCAGCATACGCCTCGGATTCGGGCCGTGTGACTCGCCGCGCAGGTCGGCGGTTGCGATCAGGTGCGCCATAGGCCGCCTTCCGATCGAGCACACGACTGGGGCCAACGGGCAGACCCGCCCGAACGTACGGCGACGGTGCACCCTACCGTTGAGCTCGTGATACACCTCTCGTGCATCAGGGGGGAAGGAGCGTAACTTGAGAAGAAGTTGGGATTCTGTCGACCCGAGCGTCTTCGAGAAGGTCTTCTTGACTCACAGCGCGAGTTCGGTCTCTAATGTCAGTGAGTGGGCGAAGTGCTCGGTGACTTCACCGTCGACAAGCGCGTGAGACGGATCTACTGAGTCGAGGAGAACATCATGGCGAGAGAGAAGAAGTCGCGCGCGCGGAAGTTGTCCCGCAAGACGGTCGCAAGACGAGCAGCGGCAACTGCAGAGGCGCGCGTCGCATGCTGGGAGGACGACCCCGGCGATCCGAAGTCACAACCGCCGCTCGCTCCGATTGCGGTTGACGCCCCCTCTCAGTCAGCGCCGCCCCTGCCCTTCAAGATCTCCGGCAAGGCCCCGGCACCGTCAGGATATGCGCTAGGTACGCCCGAATTTCGCTACTACGCGGCTGCTGCCGCGTTGGCGCGCACCGCGTCGTTCTGGGGGAGCCTCGTCTCGAGCGGAACGCATTGGCAGGTGGGGAAGGTGCTTCCGGTGGAGCTCGACAGCGGTGTCGATCTGAACGCGTTTTACACGCGCGGGGGATTCGGCGACGCGCCGGGATTGCACTTCTTTCACGACTCAGTCGGAGGGCGGACCTACTTTTCCGCAGATAGCCCCGACGTCGCATGTCATGAAATGGGGCATGCGGTACTCGATGCCGTGCAGCCCGAACTCTTCGATGCGCAGACGATCGAGGCACCTGCCTTCCACGAGTCGTTTGGCGACATGAGCGCGATCCTGTCCGCGCTGCAGGTCCCATCATTCCGGCAGGAAGTGCTGACCTTGACAGGCGGCGCGCTCAATCGGGCTTCGCGGCTCTCGCGGCTCGCCGAGCAGCTCGGGGCCGCGATTCGCGTCGGCCATCCTGATGCGGTCGATCCGGATTGTCTGCGCAACGCATGCAACTCGTTCTTCTACCGCGACCCTCAGACCCTGCCGCCGTCGGCACCGGCCTCCCAGCTCTCGTCGGAGCCGCACTCATTTTCGCGCCTCTTCACAGGCGGGTTCCTAGACGCCCTCGCGGGAATCGTAAAGCTGCAAGGATCGCCGACGCCAGACACCTTGCAGCAGGCGTCGATAGACATCGCCCGGCTGCTACTTGGCGGGATCGCGACTGCGCCCGTCGTACCGGACTACTTCAGCCAGATAGCTGCGAACATGCTGCAGTTCGGTGAGACCGCGCCATTCAATGGGAAGTATCGCGACGTACTGAAGAGCGCCTTCGTGCGGCGTGGCGTGCTCTCCCTGGCGTCGGCGACGACTCTCGGTTTGGGCGGTCCGCAGCCGCTACCAGTGGCGGCGGTCGGCGCGCGCTCGCCGCAGCGGGCTAGCGGGGCTCCAATGATCGCTATTCCCGCGGCTCAGTACGGATTGAAGAGCTCCCACCTGATGGTGCAGGCTGCAGCAGCGCCCAGGCAGCTCGCCGTGAGCGGCGCGTCGCTCCAGCTCGGGCCTCTCGAGTCCCGCGGATCGCAGAGTGCCGCCGAGTCCTATACGGAAGACCTGTTCCAGCGCGGTCACGTCCAGGTCGATTCGCATGCTCACAAGGAGACGGGGCTGCTGCATCCGTACGCGTTCAAGACCCACGCGATTGTGGAGGAAGCTCGCGGGCTGGTCCTACGCCGAATCACTTTCGACTGCGGGCTCCACCAAGCGTTTGACCGGTCCTCTGGCTGACCTAAGCTAGGAAGATGAAGCGACGTTCGCGCGCTGCAAAGGGTGACGGCGATCGGCGCAACGCCACCAAGAGCAGGGTTGGCGCCAAGCATGCGGTGAAGGGCACGGTTCGATCGGCTGCCGCTTCCAAGCAGCGAGCCCGTGAGTCAGAACGGTTCGTGCGAGACCTACAAGTCCGTGGCGAGGCGGCAAGGCTCAACGCGGATGGGAAGCTACCGCTCCACGCGACCCACGTGATCAAGAGGGCGAAGAAGGGCCAGACGATCGAGGTCCGGAGAGCGCGATTCAAGGCGTTTTGAGACAAACGGTCGCCCAGGATCCTCTGACGATCCCATGCGCTGTGTCCCGAAACTCCACTGCAGCGTGGAGTACGGTCGCGGCAACCTTCGGCACGCGGGATGGCGACGGCCGCCTATCTCGCGCGGGCCTGACCGATTGCCGCCTCTAGCGCACCGACGAGGGACTCCTCTTCCCAGCTCTCGTCGAAGCGTAGGCCGTCGATGAAGAAGGTTGGCGTGCCGTTCACCCCGCTGCGCACGCCCGAGGCAAAGTCACTGCGCACGCGCTCCGCGACGGGGCTGTCTCCCAGATCGCGCGCGAAGCGCGCGACGTCGAGACCTAGGACCTTCGCGTAGCCGAGCAGGTCCTCCCGCTCGAGCGCGTTCTGGTGCTCGAAGAGTCGATCGTGCATCGGCCAGAATTTGTCCTCCAGGCCGGCGGCTTCCGCAGACTCCGCCGCCATCACGGCGTGCGGATGCATCTGCGCGAGCGGGAAGTTGCGGAACACGAAGTGCACGTCACGACCCAGACGACGCAATACGCGCTTCACGATCGGATGCGCGGCGCCGCAATGCGGGCACTCGTAGTCGCCGTACTCGACCAGAGTAACTGGCGCAGTCAAGCTACCCTGCGCGTGATCGTCAGGCCCGACGGGAGGGAGCAGCCGACTCATCGTGCGCGCGCGCCGAGCTTTTCAAGCGCGTCGAGGATGCCGTCCGCGCCGGGGTTCACCCCGATCGGAGACAGGTAGCTCCAGGCCACACTGCCCTCCTCGTCGACTACGAACAGCGCGCGCTCCGAGCACCCTTCCTTGTCACGATACACGCCGTAGAGGCGAGCGACGCCGCCTTTGGGCTCGAAGTCGGCGAGCAGCGGGAAGTGGAGCTTGCGGTCCCGCGCGAACGCGGCGTGGCACCACGCGCCGTCGACGGAGATGCCGAGAAGCTGGGCGCCATGGCGCGCGAACTCCGCGCGGACCTCGTTGTACAGCGCCATCTGGTCGCCGCACACGGGGCTCCAGTCGGCGGGATAGAACGCGAGCACCACTGGGCGCCCGCGGAAATCGTGCAGCGAGATCTCCTGATCCGGCGTGCTCCGCAGAGTGAAGTCGGGTGCGACGCTGCCGGCGGCGAGCGGCTGGGCCATCGAGTCGTCCTCCTTGGCGACGGACTCGGAGTCTACACGACCGCCGGGCCGCGCTCCCTGGACGTTCCAGCTAGGGACCGAGGACCGCGACGTCGCGTCTCCGACCGATCACCGACGAGGAGAGGTGCCGGAGCCAACGGCTCGCTAGGGACCCTGAACGAGCGGTCGATCCCACAGATACAATGGCCAAGGGTATCCCCTCATTCATCGCTGCGGCACGCAACGCAGGTGTCGCGGTCTTCGTTCTTCCGCATCATCGCGCCGAGCCCGACGACTTCGTCGGCTGGAATCACTCCATGCCCATCACCTGGGTGGCGCCAAGATTCAAGCCTTTGCCAAGGGCAGCTCGGGCGGCGACTGGCATCCCAACTTCAGCTCACCATGAGTTCTCAAACCGTCGGCAAGGGGCTTGTAGAGTTGTGCAACCAGGCCACTTCGACGTGATGCGCACGATGTACGCCCCGACAATCGTTTCCGTCGAAGGCGGCGGCGAGGAAACCGCACACCTTCGAAGTCACCCCAAAGGCCACCGGCCAGCGGATCACGCTCGAAGAAGCGGGTGTCTACACGGTCAAGGACGACAAGATCACGCGCGAGTAGTTCTTCTACGATGGCAAGCGGTAGCGGTACATTGCATCCGATGGGATCGGATAGGAGGAGCAAACGCGATGAACTATGAGGCATGGGTTGCAAAGGCGGCGAAACAGCCGATGGTGCTCGAGCCCGTTGAACTCGGACCGCTCGAGGCCGAGGACGTTGAAGTCGCCGTCGAATACTGCGGTTTGTGTCACTCCGATCTCTCCGTCTTGAACGATGACTGGGGCATTTCGCAGTACCCGGCGATTCTCGGCCACGAGGTCACCGGTCGGGTCACGGCAATCGGTCCGAATACCAAGGGTCTCAACCTCGGACAGCGCGTCGGCGTCGGCTGGAACTCGGGTAGCTGCATGCACTGTCACCAGTGCATGTCGGGAAGGCATCACCTTTGCCCGCAAGTGCAGCTGACCATCGTCGGTCATCGCGGCGGGTTCGCGACCCACATCCGCTCGCACTGGGCTTGGGCCATCCCGCTCCCGGAAGGGTTGAACTTCGCCGAAGCCGGGCCGCTCTTGTGCGGGGGGATCACCGTCTTCGCACCGCTGGCGATGTACGCCAAGCCGACCGACCGGGTGGGCATCATCGGGATCGGCGGGTTGGGTCACATGGCGGTCAAATTCGCGGCGGCATACGGGTGCGACGTAACGGCGTTCACGTCGAGCGAGAGCAAGTTCGATGAAGCCAAAGGTTTCGGGGCGAATCA